>JBFZBC010000045.1:0-11574 GCA_041308645.1 bacterium | reverse complement strand
GGCTGGGTGATGAATAATAAAAATGGAACTTTTACCAATGCTACCACGACAGGAACCATCAATTATCCAAATGGAACAGGGCTGACGATCAATGGGAACTTTACGCAAAATGGAACTTTTAATGCCACGACGACTCCGAATGTTTTTTCCACTACTTTTAATACTGGTAATAATATGACTTTGACTGGTACCCTTAGCACCACTACCTCTATTATCTTAGCTAAAACGGCGGCCAATACTTTGACCTTAGCTAATAACATTTCGATTGATAATTTTATTTTAACTTCTGGGACCTTGTCCAATGTGGCTAAAACCATAACCATTAATGGTAACCTCTCTGTTGTCCCCGCCGCCGCCACTTATTTTGGTGGGGCTTTGATGTCTATCGTAATGGGTGGTAGTCAAGATCAAACTATTTCTATTACCACGGGTACCGTGCCAGAACCGATTGAGATAAATAAAACCACGGGTAAGGTAACTCTTTTAACTGACTTTACTAATGCTTCGGACAAGGCTTGTACCGTCACCTCTGGTATTCTTAATCTTGGTGGAAAAAATTTCACTTGCGGGGGAACTTTTACCGTAACGAGTAATGGTGAATTGCAATTAGTTGGTCGTGAGCCAATTGGAACCGCACCAGTTCTTAATACTGGTTCTACAGTTTCTTATGTGGGTAATGGTGATAGTTTTGGTAATCAGATGTATATACAAAATTTTAGTTATTCTAATCTTGAGATTAATTCAACTAATAGCGCGGATCATTTTAGTGAAGGCGAACCTCTTGTTTTAACTAAATATAATAATATTATTCCATCAGCTTCCAACGCCACTTCCACTGATGGGCGAATTCCTTCAGGTACCAATGGTAAAGGTGATGATCTTCATTCCTTTACCCCTTTAGTGATTAAAGATGGTGATACTTATAAAATGTGGTATTCAGGGTGTGATGGGACAATTCATAGGATTTATTATGCCACTTCACCTGATGGTCTGACTTGGACTAAATATAATAATAATATTCCATCAGCTTCCGACGCCACTTCCACTGATGGGCGAATTCCTTTAGGTACCAGTGGTAAAGGTGATGATGTTCATGCTCATACCCCCTCAGTGATTAAAGATGGTGATACTTATAAAATGTGGTATACAGGGTATGATGGGGCAACTTATAGAATTTTTTATGCTACTTCACTTGATGGTCTGACTTGGACTAAATATAATAATATTATTCCATCGGCTTCCGACGCCACTTCCACTGATGGGCGAATTCCTTTAGGTAATAGCGGTACAGGTGATGATGTTCATGTCTTTACCCCTTCAGTGATTAAAGATGGTGATACTTATAAAATGTGGTATGCAGGGTATGATGGGGCAAATTATCGGTTTTTTTATGCTACTTCACCTGATGGTCTGACTTGGACTAAATATAATAATAATATTCCATCAGCTTCCAACGCCACTTCCACTGATGGGCGAATTCCTTTAGGTACCAGTGGTAAAGGTGATGATGTTCATTTATATACTCCTTCAATTATTAAAGATGATGATACTTATAAAATGTGGTATGCAGGGAATGATGGGGCAAACACGAGAATTTTTTATGCTACTTCACCTGATGGTCTGACTTGGACTAAATATAATAATAATATTTCATCGGCTTCCGATAATACTTCCACTGATGGGCGAATTCCTTTAGGTAATAGCGGTACAGGTGATGATAATCTTTCCTATTACCCTTCAGTGATTAAAGATGGTGATGCTTATAAAATGTGGTATGCAGGGTATGATGGGGCAAACGCGAGAATTTATTATGCTACTTCAACTTCTACTCCAACTAATATTGCTGGTAATTTAACTGTTTTAAGTGGAGTTTATCATCCGATAGCATTAAATTTAACTGGCACTAATCAAACCATCTCTCTCAATGCTTCCACCACTGTTGGATTATTAACTAAAACGGTTGAGTCGGCGGACACTCTCACTTTTGACACTACCGGCGAGCTTATTGTCACCGGCACTACTACTCTTAAGGGAGTGGAGGGGGCGGTGCTGACATTGGCCTCAGTGAGCCCGGGAAATTATTGGTATTTTAATCCTCAAGGCGAAAGAGATCTTGCCTATCTTTCGGTTTCTGATTCATATCATACGAATGCGGACAATATTATTGATAGTACAGAAATGATTAGTGTGGCGGATGGTGGACATAATATAAACTGGCTATTTGGGGCTGTTTCCAACGTTCTCGTTACTATCCTTTCCTCTGGTACGCAAATAGCTACTACCACAATACCAACTACAATCAATCAAAATTTGGGCGGAGCATTTAAGTTTTTATCAACTGGTGGTAATGCGGATATTACTTCTCTTAAAATTAAACAAAACGGTTCGGTGGCGACTAGTACTTTTGCTAATGTTCAATTATTTTACAAAAATGCGAATGAAGATGGATCTTGTTCTGCCATCAAACCGGAGGCGGACACTATTTTCTTTGGTGATCTGAGTAATTTTGATGCTAGCAGTACGGCTAGCACTACGGCCGGGACACCAATGACACTCGTTGCTGGTACGAGCACTTGTTTATATATCACATATGATTTAATTGGTGAATATAGTACCTCGACTTTAGGTCAAAGTGTAGATTTTGAAATAACTAATCCCTCCACAGATATTGGCGTGACGGGGGGAACGGTGACAACCAATAATACAGTTAATATCACTGGGCGGACCATGGTCTCCACTAATCGTATTATTTCAATGTTATCTCTCCATATGTCCAATGCTGATGAAGATCCAACCGTCTTTTATTTACAAAACGACGCCGTGTGGAAGATGGTTCACGGAGGCACGCCAGTACGTTTAACCAATCCTAATCTGAAAGTGCATAATTTAACTTTCACTAATATGACCAACACCAATACCAATATTGGTGGTGTCGTAAAAATACAACTCACTATTTCCAACGTAGACATTGGAGCTGAAAACTCCTTCCTCAATGTCACACGGACTTTACAAACCACCGCGACATTGCAGGCGTGGAGCGTAGAAAATTGATTCTTGCATAATTATAAATAATATGGTAACTTATGAAGATTATGAAAAAAGATATCCATCCAATATATTTTCCAAAAGGTGAAACCACTTGTGTCTGTGGGGCAAAATATCATATTGGTTCGACAAAAGAGGTAATAGCTGTGGAAATTTGTGCTACTTGCCACCCATTTTATACTGGTAATGATAAAGTCCTTGATACTGCAGGTAGAGTAGAGAAGTTCAAAGCCCGCCGTTCAGCTGCTAAAACTCCTGCAAAAAAGAAGAGTGCTAAGTAAGTAAAATAGAACCGGATTATCCTTTTTTTGACCCGCATAATTTTCTGCTGAAAATTTGATCAGGACTCACGCCGTCGCGGTCCTAAGCTCCAAAAAAAGAATAATCCAGTTCTATTTTTTGTGTTACAATTAATAAAATGACAATAGAAGAATTTAAAAATAATAAAAAGACCAGTTATTTAGCGGATGAGTATTTACGTTTAGACAGTGAGGAAACTTCCGTTAAAGAAATGTTGGCTCAAGACAAAAGCATGGATGAGATGGCTAATGAAGAGCTGGCAACTTTGAAGTCTCAAAAAGAAGTTATTTGGAATCAGATGGAGAATATTTTGACGGTTGAAAAACAGGAAGAGGAATTTCCCAATGAAGTTATTATGGAAGTTAGAGCTGGTGTGGGTGGTGATGAAGCAGCTTTGTTTGCGGAAATGCTTGCTAAAATGTATTCAGGCTATGCCGGTATAAAAGGTTGGAGCTTTACCCCGTTGGATGAGAGCAGGAATGATATTGGTGGTTATAAAGAAGCCAGTTTTGAAATTAAAGGTTTGGGTGTTTATAAAGAACTGCGTTATGAAACAGGTGTGCACAGGATTCAACGCGTGCCAGAAACGGAGAAGAACGGCCGGGTCCATACTTCTACTGCATCTGTGGCAGTTTTGCCTATTCGAAAAAAAAGCTCATTAGAAATCAAGCCAGCTGACCTGTTTATAGAATTTTCTCGCGCTGGAGGCAAGGGTGGGCAGAATGTGAACAAAGTGGAAACTGCGGTGCGTATTGTGCACAAGCCATCAGGACTTGAGGTGCGTTGTGTGGCGGAACGTAGTCAGTCTAGAAATAAAGAAAAAGCGATGACTATTTTGCAGGCTAAATTAGAATTGCAAAAATCAGAAGCAGATGCTATTCAATTTGCTAAAGAAAGAAAAGATCAAATCGGTACCGCTGACCGTTCTGAAAAAATCAGGACTTATAATATTTTGCAGGATAGGATAACTGATCACAGGGTTAAGCAGTCTTGGTATAATATTGAGAAAATCATGCAAGGTGAGGGGATGAGTTATATAATCAAATATGTTGGGGAAAATATAGGTAATCCTGTGCAAGATAAAGATAATTTAAGTGGTCAAGATGATGAGGTTTAAGAGTTGCATTTTTAGGCTTAATTTGATAGGATGTTCTAACTTATGGAAGAAACAAAAAAGATAAATAACGAGAGAATTAATGAGATGTTTGAAGCCGGAGCTCATTTTGGTTATTCTAAAACCAGGAGACATACTAGCGTTGCACCCTATATTTTTGGAGTTAAAAACAAAGTAGAAATAATCAATCTTGAAAAGACTGAGGAATTATTAGAAAAAGCTTTATCTTTTATTGCTACTTTAGCTAAAGAAGGGAAGCAAGTATTATTTATTGGTGGCAAAAATGAAGCAAGATCTGCTTTGAAATTAGCTGCCGAATCAGTTGGTCAACCTTATGTTGATGGACGTTGGATTGGTGGAACTTTGACAAATTTTTCTGAGATAAAGAAAAGACTTAATAAACTTGAAGACCTAACTAAACAAAAAGAGAAAGGTGAATTATCAAAGTATACAAAAAAAGAGAGATTGATGATTGACAAAGAGATTGAAAATTTAAACAGATTCTTTTTTGGTATCTTACCGATGAGAGATTTACCTAAAGCAGTAGTTGTCATTGATTCAAAGAAAGAAATCCTCGCAGTAAAAGAGGCGCAAAAGATGAATATTCCAGTAATTGCTCTTTGTGGCACAGATTGTGATGTCTCAGAAATAAATTATCCTATTGTTGCCAATGATTCCTCTGTTTCTAGTATTACTTTTTTCCTTGAAAAAATATCTAAAACTTATCAAAAAGCCAAGGTTCTTAAGGCTTAGACTGTAATTTAAACCTTGGTGATTATATTTTAATGGCTTTTTCTTTTGAAAAATAGTATAATTGTGATCACTTAAAAGTTAATTAATATCCCAAACTAAAATTAAAGTTTTGGTCGGATAAGAAAAATATGTCAATTACAACTGAACAGGTCAAAGAGTTAAGAGATATGACAGGGCTATCTATTATGCAATGTAAGAAGGCCTTAGAAGAAGCTGATGGCGATATATCCAAAGCTAATATTCTTTTACAGAAAAAAGGGGCTGGTATAGCAGCTAAGAAGGCAGACAGGAATCTTGGAGCAGGAAGAGTGGCTTCATATGCTCATTCTACTGGTAATATAGCTTCTCTAGTTGAGCTTTTGTGTGAGACAGATTTTGTGGCTAAAAATGAAGAGTTTGGCGCTTTGGCATACAATATTGCTATGCAGGTGACCGCCACAAATCCTGAATTTTTAAAGAGGTCAGATATTCCAGAAAAAGTAAGAAAGGAGGCAGAGGAAGTTTTTATGAAAGAAGTTGAAGGCAAGCCAGAAGAAATCAAAGCCAAGATTCTTGAGGGTAAATTAAACGCTTACTTTAAAGATAAGATATTGATGGAGCAAGATTACATTAAAAATCCTGAAGTGACTGTAAAAGGTTTGATTGAATCTTTCATCCAAAAATTTGGTGAAAGAACAGAGATTGGTAGATTCACTAGGATAGGGGTCAACCAAAAATAATTATGGTAGCTTTTATTGTATTTATTATATCTTTAGTTTTAATTGTTCTCTTATTTACCATAAAAGGTTTGGATATTTATTATGGTAGAAAGATTTTTCTCGAGAATTTATTTGTAAAGAGTGATAATTTAGTTTTAAAAAGCTGGGCTAATTTAAAATTTTGGTGGAGTCATGTTAATTTTAAAAACACAAGGCGAGTTATTTCTTGGGTTGTTATTAAAACTCATCGAATATTTATCAGTATAAAAAGACAATTTGATCATGAGCAATCAAGTTTTTTCGTTAAAAGAGAGCCGGTTGCCTCTAATAATAAAGGTTCAACTTCTTTTTTCTTAAAAGATGTTTCAGATTATAAGAAGAGTTTACGGGAGGAGAGGGAAAATAATATAAATTAAAATCACCTAGAGGGTGATTTTTTGGAGCCACCTGCCAGATTCGAACTGACCGCATCCACTTTACAAAAGTGGCGCTCTACCAAATGAGCTAAGGTGGCATTAATTATTATAGAACCTAAGTATTATACATAGTTTTTTGAATAAATCTAGTGTGAATACACTAAAGTTTACAGATATTAATCTATCTTTTTATACCCTAATTCCTCTAAATGACTTTCTATATCTGAATATTTTTTTTAATTCTATTTCTGTCATAATGATTTAAGTTTACTATAATTTGTGGTATTATCAAATTTATGGAAAATAATATTATTATACGTTGCCGAGGGATTATTGTTCATGAAGGCAAGCTTTTAGTGGTGAAGCACTCACAAAAAGCTGATTATTATGCTCTCCCTGGTGGGCATCTTGATTGGGGAGAAAATGTGCGTGATTGTATGAAAAGGGAAATTATTGAAGAATTAGGAATAACGCCAAATGTCGGTCGGTTATTATATGTACGAAACTTTATAGATAAAAATGACAAACAATCAATAGAGTTCTTTTTTGAAATTACTAATTCGAAGGATTACCTTATAATTGAAAATTTGGGTGGTACACACAAGCACGAACTAGCTGAAATATACTGGCTAAAGAAAAATGATACAAAGGGTCTTAAGCCAAAAGAAGTACAAATCGATTTTAATAATAATGTGATACTCTCAGATACTATAAGATTTTCATAGAAAAATAAATGAAAACAGAAATTGAAGCAAAGTTCCTAAATATAAATGTGGAAAAGGTCAGAGCTAGATTAAAAGAGATCGGTGCATCTTTAGAATACCCAGAGCGCTTGATGAAAAGAAAAGTTTATGATTATCCAGATGAAAAATTAAGAAAAATCGGTGCATGGATACGAGTTAGGGATGAGGGGGATAAAAAAATAACATTAAGTTATAAACAGTTACAGGATCGTACTCTACACGGCACAAAAGAAATTACCTTGGATGTTAGTGACTTTGATATTATGTGTGATTTTCTTCAGGCTTGTGGTTTTGATAGTAAATCATATCAAGAAACAAAGAGAGAAAAATGGACGATAGGAAATTCGGAAATAACCATTGATACTTGGCCGTGGATTCCAACGTGTTTGGAAATAGAATCACTAAGCGAGGAGGAAATTCATAAAGTTTCTGATCTGTTAGGTTTTGATTGGAAGAATGCTATTTATGGTAGTATTGAAAATGCGTATCAAAAATATTATAACGTTACTGAAGACGAAATTGATGGTTGGGAGGAAATTACCTTTATACCTGTACCTGACTGGCTAGAAATTAAACGGAAATAAAAAAAGGGTCGTTTGTGATTAAGCAAACGACCCCTTAGCTCAGATTAATTTCTTCTTATATCGCAAAAGCAATATTACAGAAAAAATAATCAAGAGCGTGCCAGATAAAACCCAAGCTGGCATAAACCCAGAACATTCGGCAACGATGCCTGAAACAATTAGCCCTACTGCTCCACCACAATGTTCTACCATCGATACAAAAGAACCAAGCGTGGCTCTCTCATCATCTGAGGCAATACATTCCTGTGTAAAGGCTTTTCGAAGAGTTCCCACGGCACCGCGCCCCATTTCGTGCAATAAAAAGAAAAAGATAATCGAATATTTACTGGCAAACAATAATGCCGAAGCAATACCAACGCCAACGATTATCTGACCAAGTAGGATCTCAATCTTTTGATTCTTTATCCCATACCTTAGATATTTACTCAAAGCAGAACCAAGAGCCACCATAAATAATATGACGCCACCAACTATACCATTATCTGAAGCATCATATCCTATGGCTTTGCATATTTTTGGCCATTGCATGTTTGTTGTCATGACAGCAAATGCCATCACACCAGAACTAATTAAGACAAAAAGAAAGTTTTTGTCAGTTCTGGCAAACAGCACACTATTCACCCAGATTTCTCTTGATTTCACTATGTAATGTCTAAAGGATAACACCTTAATATTTTGACGTGTTTCCTTCATTATTACACAGGTCACTACAGCAGCGATAACAAATAGTATGCTTCCACAAAAGAATGGCATATTCAAGCCATGCTTACTTGCAACTCCACCAATCATACCCATTAATATCGCCGAGGCCAAGCAGAACCAGCTATTATTTTTGTAAATTTTTACTAGATTATACTTTTTACTCTCGGTATTTAAGCTGTCTGTAAGCCAGGCATCAAATGCACCGCTCATAAAGGTATGACCCATACCAATAATAATCTCGGATACCACAAAGCCAATAAAACAATGTGATAATCCATAAATAGCCAATGATATACTGCTGAGTATAAGCGAAATTACAAGTGAACCCTTTCGACCAAAAATATCGGCAAAAAGTCCAGTTGGAATTTCAAACACAGTAATGGTGATAAAAAATGACAGATTCACCATATTTACCCAGAACTCGTTGAGCCCGGCTGCGCGTAGGAATTCACTATAGTAACCCATTGTGAATCCCATACTTCCACTTATAAGAGCAGAAATAACATAAAAGGTGCTAGTAATCTTTTTACTCATCATAACACTTCTCCTTGAGATCAAATTTCAAAGAACTGAGAGGTATATCACCAGATAGACCAATGCTAAACAAAAGGATCTCAGCTTTCGTTTAGCCGAGATCCTTCTAAGTTGGAGGGGGAGTTTTTTAGGTCCTGCGCGGGCCTTTAAAAATATCACGGCTAAACAAAATATTATTTCCGATAGTTGTGGCAAAAAGGCCGACACAATCGGGCATAAGGTTTTTATTAAGCTGTGAATATATTCTATTCATACTTCTAATGATATAGACGTAATTCAATAATCGTCAATGTCAGGATGTGGATAACCAGATAAATGGCCAGAAATAAGGATAAAATTTATCCATACATAAATGACATTTCTCAGCAGGTTATTTTTATGTTATAATTGCCAACTAATGAAAAAAGGGCAAAATATTAAGATTGGTCAAATATTAAAGCAGTTTTGGTATGGGGTAAAACCCAATCGAGTGCCTTTTTTCCTTTCTTATTTTTTATATTTTATTACCAGTATTATTTCTATATTTGTCCCGCTTTATTATAAGAAATTCTTTGATTTACTTGGTCTAAATGGAGACAAACATCTATTAATAGGTGGTTTAATGAACATTATCGTTATTATTGCATCTCTACATTTTTTGATGTGGATTTTCTGGAGAACCGCAGATTATATTTCATCATCAATGATGTCAAAGACATTAGCTAGATTAAAACAGAATTCCTTTGATTATCTACTAAAACATTCATACAGTTTCTTTACTAATAATTTTACCGGTAGCTTGGTTCAAAGGGTAAATCGTTTTACTAGATCATTTGAGGTTTTGAGTAACAGTATAGTATTTCAAATCATCCCAATGATTATTACTATCATTGGCTCAATACTTATCACTTATTTTATTGCACCAATAATATCCCTCATACTTTTCGTTTGGGTAATTATATTTGTTGTTTTTTCTGTATTTGTTTCCCAGTGGAAGCTAAAATACGACATAATTGTAGCTGAAACCGATTCAAAAACCACAGGTTATCTGTCAGATAGCATTACAAACAATAGTGCTGTTTCATTGTTTACTGGTATTAATTATGAATCTAGGGCTTTTAAGGATGTAACTGATAATCAGGCTAATAAAACTAGGTTTTCTTGGTATATAAGTGATACCATAGACGCTTTTCAATCTTTTTTAATATTTACCATAGAGTTCTGTATTTTTTATTACGCCTTAAAATATTGGGAACTTGGCCTAACCACCATAGGTACTTTTGTGTTAGCGCAGACATATATAATCGGCCTAGCTAACCAGCTTTGGAATCTAAATAAAACAATAAGAGGAATGTACCAAGGAATTGCCGATGCCAAGGAAATGGTTGAAATTTTAGAAACACCATATGAGATAGGAGACATACCGACAGCCAAGAAATTAGATGTAAGTAAGGGAGAAATCACATTTTCAGATGTTGGATTTAATTTTAATGAGACCAGAGACGTCATTCCTAATCTAAACCTTACAATCAGGCCAGGAGAAAAAATCGCCATCATTGGTCCATCTGGTGCTGGAAAAACCACTTTCGTCAGATTGATTATGCGACTTTACGACGTAACTAAAGGAAAAATTGAAATTGATGGCCAGGATATTAAGACTGTAACTCAGGATAGTTTGAGAGAAAATATCAGCCTCGTCCCGCAAGATCCAGTTTTATTTCATCGAACCTTGATGGATAATATTCGATACGGCCGACGTGAGGCGACGGATGATGAGGTTAAGGAAGCTGCCCGCCTGGCTCACTGTGATGAGTTTATTGAGACCTTACCACTCAAGTATGACACCTTTGTTGGTGAACGAGGAATCAAGCTTTCTGGTGGAGAAAGGCAACGCGTGGCTATTGCCAGAGCGATACTAAAACACGCACCGATTCTTATTCTCGATGAAGCCACTTCCAGTCTTGATTCCCACTCAGAAGCGCTTATTCAAAGTGCTCTGGATAACCTGATGAAAAACTGCACTACCATAGTCATCGCGCACCGCCTTTCGACTATAAGAAAAATGGACAGAATTATTGCTATGAAAAACGGAAAAATAATTGAGGATGGAAGTCATGACGAATTATCAAACAAGGAAAGCGGTCTTTATAAGGATCTCTGGGAACTCCAGGCCGGAGGTTTTATTCAGAAGGAGGTTTAAAAATATGGAGCAAGAACCAAATAAAGAAATAATTAAGGAATCATCACTGGGGTATTATTTTGACCAAGATTTGGAAACAAATTTGTTTTTTTATAATATTTTTAAAAATAAGAGGAAAAGCCACCAAGATCTTATATTCAAATCATTTCCAGAACTAGCTGTTATTCGCGCAAACCAAGAAAATTTGTCAGAGCGTGAAATAAAACAAAAAATCAATAAAGTAATTACGGGGTTTAGGGGGCAGTATGCTGATAATATAAAGCAAGCTAAAGCTAATATAATGTCTGAATTACCCGCTATCGATGAAGGCATAAAATCCTTAGAGAATCTTATGGGAGAAACTGAACATTTTGAATATAAAATTATGCCCTCTGTCTACCCCGTATGTCCATTTAATGTGAAATTACAGTTATTTTATTTTTCTATTACCGGAGTGGCTAATGATCAAACAAAATTTGATAGATTATCGTCTACCGCCCCACATGAAATTTCTCACTTCATATTTT
>JBFZBC010000044.1:0-16054 GCA_041308645.1 bacterium | reverse complement strand
ACATTAACAGCTTGATTAGGGGCAGTGTATAGACCATTTTCTGTGATAGTTCCATAAAAATTAGTAGTATCAATCGGAAGAATAAGCCAATCAACACCAGTATTTGTGGTTGTGCCGGTTACTGTTGCGGTAAATTGAAAAGTCTCTCCCGTAAATAAGGTTGAGGTAGAGCTAATGATTGAAATACTAATAGGTAAGGTTGTTGTGGCTGTAGTAGTAGCAGTTGTGGTAGCAACACAAGCTCTAGATAAGATATCACTAGTATTTGAACAATCAGTTGGATCAGGAGAAACGGTTCTTGTTTCTTCTCCACCAACACATTCACTCCAAGAAGAATATTCATAGCTACAAGTGGTAATAGTTGGTGAGCTATGGCTACCGCCACAACTATCAGTGAGAATAGGGTCTCCATTGGTACAACCAACTGGTGAGGAGGTAACAATAGTACGATTTTTATTTCCATTTGAGCAGGATGACCAGTCTGAATAGGTAAAGCTAGTGCAGACTGGGGGTACCCATGTAGTAGTAACGCCATATTCAGGAGAGTCACCAGAAAAAGAAATCCAACCAATATTTTCTCCCCATGCATAGCCGCTAAATGTATTAATGCCAGAAGTATTTGTTGTAATATTTACTCCGCCTCCCGTTGGTGCAAAATCAATCCAGCCGATATTTTCTCCCCAAGCATAGCCAGTGAGTGCCCCGCTTCCTTCTGGTTCCTGACTGACACCATGTGAGAAAGAACCACAGCTATCATCATTTTCACAGTTCATGGAAATCCAGCCGATATTTTCTCCCCAAGCGTAACCGTAAAGTTTATTATTAGAGACGTATACTCTACCTTCTTCGTCACTTGATTCTGTACCAAAGTTAATCCAGCCAACAGTATTACTCCAAGCATAACCAGAAGCTGGCTGGGCACTATTATTTGTAACCAAGGACGCCACAGAAGCAGACTGATTACCAATATTTATATAAGAGGTATTGTCTACCACCAAGGCTATACCTAATATGATTAAAAAAAGAACTACTCCGGTCAAATATTTATTTAAAAGATTTTTCATTTAGTGAAATATATTAATATTATGATACTTAATATTGTAACATAGCGGTCTTATTTTTGTAATAGTATTAAATATTCTTTATTTCCAGAGCCACCAAGAATAGGGGAGTCTGTGAGCTTTAATGTTTTCAGGCCAATATTTTTAGTATAGGCTTTAATTTTTTCTAAGACTTCTTCTCTCGTTTCATTATTTGTTACTATTCCTTTTTTATTTTTTTTATCTTTGGTTGTTTCAAACTGAGGTTTGATTAAGGCTATTATTTTTCCTTTTGGAGTTAGTAAATTAGCTACATTTTTAAGAACCAGTTCAAGAGAAATAAATGAAATATCAATCACTGCTAAGTCAGCTTTCTCAGGTAAGGATTTAATGTCTCTGATGTTAGTTTTCTCCATCAATATTACCCGAGGATCTTTTTTTAATTCTTTATCAAATTGATCCGTCCCCACATCGATCGCATATATCCTTTTCCCACCATTTTGAAGTAAACAATCAGTAAAACCACCAGTTGATGAACCAACATCCAGTATAGTTAGGCCATTTGGATCAAGAGTAAATTCTTTTAAAGCTTTTTCTAATTTTAAACCACCTCGCCCGACATATTTTGGTTGTTCTAATATTTTTATTTTAACCTCTTCAGAAAATTCTTTTGCTGGTTTAGTAATGATTTTACCGTTGACCATAACCTCTCCTTTTTTTATTAGGTCGGTTGCTACACTCCGACTTCTAACCAATTTTCTATTCATAATCATTAAATCTAGTCTTGGCATCTATGCATTTTAGCACATTTACCCGAAAAAATTTTGACTGATAGAAAATCTGCTGATTTTCCTGCATCATTATGCAGAATGTTGCGTCAGTCAAAACTTTAGTGGGTTAATTAGTATATTTTTAAAGAATTTGATACACTGCTTAGATGAAATGGAGACATTATTTATCTGTTGCTGGGCTAGTTTTCTTTTTTCTGGTTTTTGTCCTTATTTATACAGGTATTATTGATGTAAACTATTTAGATTTGAGATCTAAAATTAATTGGGTACCTTTGTTGATCATTGTTGCCGCCTTTATAGATAGTATTAATCCTTGTGCATTTTCAGTTCTGTTTATCACACTTACTTTTTTATTTAGTCTAGGACATAGTCGTTCTAGGATTATAAAAACTGGTTTGGTTTATATTTTTGGAATATTTTTAACATATATTTTAATTGGTCTTGGTGTCCTGAAGGTTCTGACTTTTTTTAATATTCCAAACGGTATGGCTAAGCTTGGAGCGGTGGCGATTATACTTTTTGGAGTCATTAATATTATTAATGAATTTTTTCCAAAATTTCCTATTAAGCTTAAAATGCCAGATGCTTCACATAGCAAAGTAGGGGAGCTTATAACTAAGGCCACAATTCCCGCCGCTCTTATCCTTGGAATATTGGTTGGTATGTTTGAATTTCCTTGTACTGGCGGACCGTATCTCTTGGTTTTGGGTTTACTTCATGACGAAGGATCCTTTTGGAAGGGATTCTTATATTTAGTTATTTATAACCTGATTTTTGTGCTACCACTTCTTATTGCCTTGTTTGTTGCAACAGACAGGCCAATTTTAGAGAAGTTAGATAAAATAAGGCGAATGGAGACTAAAAAGTCAAGAGTTTGGATTGGTATTATTGTAATAGTTTTGGGTTTATTAGTATTTTTGATATAATTTAATTATGAATAAAATAGATAAAAAAGATTCTGATAAATTTCAAGAGATATTAAAGAAAATGGAAGCCATGAAGGCCAATGGTACTTTGGATATTTCAACCGAAGAAGATTTGGCTATTGCTATTATGAATTTAATATCCTTAGAGGAACATTTTTATTTTACTGGAGTTAAGACTGATAAGTCTGAGTATTTTGATATAATGAATGAGGTTAGATTAATGAGAACCAAGCTCCTAGCTAGGTTGATTGATAAAAAGGAAGGAGAGGTTTGGTGTATTTCTAAGCATTTATTAGCTACCTCAATGCGTTTAATGGAGGTGGGCAGCAAATTACAAAAAGAAGGTAAAAAGGAGGAAGCTAAAGAATTTTTTATGGATTCATATAAGATGTTTAACCTATTCTTTGCTTTGAGATTAAAAATTATAAATATTCCCGAGCTGAAAAAGATGGCAGGTGAAGAAAAACCAATGACACTAAATGATGTGATGGCAAAATTAGTAGATTGTTGTAATGAATAAAAAAGAAATTGTCACCTCTATCATTGTTGTATTAGTTTCTATTTTAGCTGTGGTTGCTTTTGCTTTTTTAACTAAAAAAGAAACTATAAATGTAGATGACTTTGCTAAATGTGTTACAAATAAAGGGCTCACTATGTATGGAGCGGTTTGGTGTGCGCATTGTATTAATGAAAAGAAGGCTTTTGGGAATTCATTTAAATTTATTAATTATGTTGAATGTCCTGATAATATACAGTTATGCTCAGATAAGGGAGTAAATGGTTATCCCACATGGATAGATGCGGTAGGGAAAAAATATGAGGGAGAACAGGGTTTGGCTGGTTTAGCCAGAATCACTGGTTGTGAATTACCTCTCTGATTTATTTCGAAAAACTTTTATATTTTAAAGAAAGTTGCTAAAAAAACGAGTTTTAGTAAAAATATAACTCGTTTTTTACTATTTGGATTATATTTTATTATAATTTGCTAATAAAATAAAAGATTTCGCCAAGCAATTAAAATCTAAATCACTGTTTCCAATATGGACCTTGGTACTGACGCACTTTCTTAAATGTTATTAAAACCTTCAGCACCAAAGATACGGTGAGGGCGGGCGGGGGAGAATAGTAGAAATGTGTATAACTATATCTTTGCATTATAAATATTTACCTGCTATAATATCTCAAGCTTAAAAAGCTTTTATTAACCTCGAAAAATTTTTATAATCTAAAAATTTAATCGGGTAAACTTATTAACAAATAAATATGTCAAAAACAAAGTCAGTTCGAGGATTTACTCTTTTGGAAGTCCTTCTAGTTGTCGGTATTATCGCTATCTTAGCTGGTATCGTTATATTAGCTATTAACCCTTCAAAGCAGTTGGGTGATTCAAGAGATGCCCAGAGACGTTCAGATGTCTTAACCATCCTTAATGCTGTCTATCTGTATTCTATAGATACTAATGGTAATGTCCCTTCAACTATTCCTTTAACAGGTACTTGTGGTGATACTGATACTATAATTGCAACTTCTGAAGCTACATCAACAGAGGCTGGAGTTGTTGAATTGTATTCTACCCTTGTAACTAGTTCTTCAACTTATATAACTTCTATTCCAATTGATCCATTAGCTACCTCATCTACTGGATATGGTATAGTAAAGACATCAAGCGGAAGAATCACTGTTTGTGCTCCTCTAGCAGAGAATAATACTATCTCAATAACTAGATAAATATTTCTTAGTTCGCTTATTCTTTAAACGAGCGGGTTATAGGGTTTTTAATTTTTTAATTACGTTAGGTAGATGTCAACCTGTGGATAAACTTTCCTTGGTATTTTTATTATAACTTGATATAATATAAGAGCTTAAAAAGCTTTTATTAATCTCGTAAAAATTTTTATAATTTAAAAATTTAGTCGGGTAAATTTATTAACTTATTAACAAATATATGTCAAAAACAAAGTCAGTTCGAGGATTCACTCTTTTGGAAGTCCTTCTCGTTGTTGGTATCATCGCCATCCTTGCTGGTATCGTTATATTAGCTATCAACCCTTCAAAGCAGTTGGGTGATTCAAGAAATGCGGAGAGACGTTCAGATATTTTAACAATTATTAACGCTATTTATCAATATGCTATTGATAACAATGGTGATTTGAGTGAAATTAATAACGGTGTTGCTCTCCCAATCTCCGATGATTGTGAAGAAGATGGAGATGATGCTATGAATCTTGAAGATTATATTGTTACTGCTTCTTCCACTTACCTTACTGATATTCCAAGAGACCCTCTAGCAACAAGTGGTGAAAGTGCTTATCTTGTAGTCCAAAATGATGCCAACCGAATAACAGTCTGTGCTCCAGAAACAGAAAATAATATCCCAATAATAGAAGTCACCAGATAGTAAAATTTTTTTCAGTCGTCTTTTTACTTGTATTCTTTTTTCTGAAATTTCTCGGATTATTAAATATCCTTATGCTAATTAAATAATAAATGTCTTTACCACTAGAAAAATTAAAAGAAATATTGGTTTCTGGTGCTGATATAGATCAGCAGACTTTTGATGAAGTATCAACCCAAGCTATTAAAAAAGGTGAAACAGTGGAGATTGCTCTGGTCAAGGCTAATTTGGTTAAAGATGAGAAACTAGGCGAGGTTATGGCTAAGTATTATAGTGTCCCATTTTTTGATTTGAGGGAACAGAATATCCAGAATGATTTATTGGAAATGTTACCAGAAGTGGTAGCTCGGGCACAAAAAGCTGTAATTTTTTCTAAGACAGATGATGGTTTTTCATTAGCTACTTCTAACCCAAATAACTTGGAGTTTATAAATCATGTGGATAAAATCACTGAAGGTAAGATTTCTGTTTATTATGCTACACCTCTTGGTATGCTTGAGGTATTTAAGGCATATAAGAATAATATTTTTAGGAATGTTGTTGATCTCATAGAGGGATACAAAGTCCATAATGATGAAAACAGTATTGTTCTTTTAGTCAATCAATTTTTGGAATATGCCTATAATAATGACGCTTCTGATGTGCATATGGAACCTTTGTCAAATAAAATCGTTTCCGTCAGATTTAGAATTGACGGTGTTTTAAATGAAGTAGTGAGGTATCCAATTGAGATGCATGACAAGATAGTTTTCCGTATTAAAATTATGTCTCATCTTAGAACAGATGAAAGAGATGCAACACAGGATGGTAGATTTGAATACAAGAAGGAGAATATGGATTTCGATGTTCGTGTTTCTATTTTACCTGTAACTAATGGTGAAAATATTGTATTTAGAATTTTATCTGAAAGATCTAAAAAAATTAAACTTGAGGATTTAGGAGTAAATCAGATTGATTTACAAAAGATAAAACGAGCAGCTTCTCAACCTTACGGTATGTTTTTGGTAGTTGGTCCGACTGGTTCTGGTAAAACCACAACCATTTATTCAGTTATGCAAATTTTATCATCACTACCCGTTAATATTGTTACTATTGAGGACCCAGTTGAATATAGTATTGATAGAGTTCAACAAATTCAGGTAAATATTAAAAAGAATATTACTTTTGCTAATGGATTAAGGTCAATTGTTCGTCAAGATCCAAATATTATAATGGTGGGAGAAATTAGAGATAATGAAACTGCTAGTATATCTGTGAATGCCTCAATGACCGGTCATCTTTTATTCTCAACTCTTCATGCTAATGATTCTGCTACTATTTTTCCTAGATTATTTGAAATGGGTATTGAGCCTTTTTTGGTGGCCTCTTCAATTAACATTGTTATCGCTCAGAGATTGGTAAGAAAAGTCTGTCCATATTGTAAAATGAATTACCCAAAGACCGCTGCAGAAGTTCCGGCTATTGTTGCCTTAAAAAAGGAGGAAAAATTCAAAAAGATGATGGACACTTTTTTCCCAAACAAGAATCTTTCAGATATAAAATTATATCGAGGTACTGGCTGTAAGGTCTGTAAGCATACTGGTTATTTGGGTCGTATAGCTGCTTTTGAAGTTATGGAAATAGACGATGATATAAGAGCTTTGATTAGTACGAAAACTTCATCATCATATATTGAAAATAAGGCTATTGAAAATGGCATGACCCCTATGTTTTATAATGGCTTAATTCATTTATTTAATGGTATAACCACCTATGATGAACTGGAAGCTTTGTCAAATATTGATTAATTATGGATATTTACTCTTTTTTTAATAGAATTTCTCAAGAGGACCAGATTAATTTTGCAAAAAATTTGTCAGTTTTATTAAATGGAGGAGTAGCAATTGATGATGCTTTGACTTCTTTGGCAGATCAGGCAAAGCCAGGTCCGATGAAAAAGATTATATATAGGATAAGAGATAGAATAGAAAAAGGAATATCACTAAATTCTGCTATAAATGAGGAGGTAGGATCTTTCGGAAAAATATTTACAAGTTTGATTCGAGCAGGTGAAATATCTGGTAACTTAGCTCAAAATCTAGATTTCCTAGCTATTTGGTTAGAGCGAGACAATAATTTGAGAAAGCAAATCAAAAGTGTTACGATTTATCCTAAGATTGTTTTTTTTGCTGTTGTTGTGCTAGCTGGTGGAGTTACTATATTTATTTTACCTAAATTAGTTCCAATGTTTACGAGTTTAAAGGTTGAACTTCCTTTAATCACTAAAATCGTTTTAAATATTTCATTGTTTGCTCAGCAGTATTGGTTGTTGACTATTCTCTCTGTTATTTTTGTTTGGTTTTCAATATATTTTATTTTTAGAATTCGTCAAATGAAATATTTATATCACAAAACCTTAGTCTACTCTCCAATTATTAAGGAATTTGTTGTAGGATACCAGCTTGCTCTTTTTTCTCAGTTGATGGGAACACTTCTAAAGTCTGGTATATCTATTGATGAAGCTTTAAATGTGGCTTATAATGGTACGTCAAATTTATATTATAAGAAAGTTTTAAAGGAAATTATTGAAAAAATAAATAAAGGTATTTCACTCGTCAGTACTATGAACCATTATCCGCAACTTTATCCCGTAAACTCTATGAGTGTTTTGTCTGTTGGTGAAAATAGTGGAACATTAGAGGAATCATTTTTTAAAATCTCTGATTTTTGGACCAAAGAGATAATTGAAAGAACAAAATTATTACCAATAATTATCGAACCAATTCTTTTAGTAGTCATTGCTTTAGCGGTTGGTTTTATTGCTGCTTCTATTATCATGCCAATCTACAAACTAACCGGAAACTTAGGAATTTAGTTTTAAATATAAGTTAAAGTCTGAATATAAGTATGAAGATAAAAAACAATAAAGTTTACCTTAAAAAACTAGGCCGAAGTGGGGGTTTTTCATTATTAGAAGTTCTACTTGTTGTGGGTATAGCAGCTATAATTTTTACTTTTTCTACCCCTTATACTATAAATTTTTACCGATCGCAAATAATTGGTGACGTCGAGGATGGTATTTTTTCAGCTTTACAGAGTGCTAAACATAAGGCTGTTTTACAAAAAAATGATAGCAAATTTGGAGTGACTATGAGTGAGGTTGCTAATAGTTATGTTTTATTTCAAGGCTCTACATATGACTCAAGAGTAATTGAAGAAGATGAGGTTTTCTCCGTCGTTAATGAAATTACTTTCTCTGGCTTGACTGATATTGTTTTTTCTAAACTTTCCGGTTTACCAAGTGCCACTGGTACTATAGTTATTAGTTTTGGTAATATTTCAAGAGAGATTTTAATTGAGGATTCAGGCTTGCTTTCAAAGGTATATTAATTTTATGAATTATTTTGAAGATAAAAAACAAGCAGGATTTAGTTTATTAGAACTTGTTTTGGCAATCGCTATATTTTCTATAAGTTCTTTTGCTATTGTTTCATTACTGATTGATTCAACCACTAGCACTAGATTTTATTCAGAAAGAATTGAAGCGCAACTTTTTGCAAAGGAGGGGATTGAGGCTGTTAAGTCTATTCGAGATGCTGACTGGTCCGCCTTAATTGATGGTGATCATGGAATTGATGATAGTGGTGGTCTATGGGTTCTAAGTAGTTCATCAGATTTAATTAATGATAAATATACGAGGGTAATTAATATTTTTTCAGAAAATTCATATTCAAAGATCCTTACTTGTACTGTAAGTTGGAATTTAACTCCTGTGCGAAATGTAAACATTACTTTAAAGACGGTGATAACAGATTGGAAGAGAAATGTAATTAGCTCAATACCTAGTGATAATTTAATTTCTTTCTGGAAATTTGACGATGCTTTAGTTGGAACTGCTATTGATAGTGTTGGTACTAGTACAGGTACTGTTTATGGAGCTACTAGTACTTATGGTGTCAAAGGTTTAGCTAATACCGCTTATAGCTTTGATGGTTCTAGTTATATTACGGTGGATGGCGAGGGTATTTTAAACGGTCTTTCAGATATAACTATGTCTGTTTGGTTTGAAATGCAGACTGGGTCAGGTAATAGGTGGATAGTAGCAAAATCAAACACTTCTTCAGTAAGGTCTTACGATATGTATGTTGATGATACAGATAAAATACAAGCAAGAGTTTGTGGTGATGCGAGCTGTTCTGATGGAGTTCCGCTCACTTCTGTTTTAGAGGTATCAGATGATGTTTGGCACAATTTGGTATATACGTATCAAAATCCTGGTGGCGCTAGTCTTTATTTGAATGGTGTTTTGGAGGCAACTTCCACTTCTGTATTAACAGCAACAACGACAACCTTAAGCTCAGAACCTTTTGTTATTGGTGCAAATTCAGGTTTCTCAGGTAATTTTATAGGTTTTATTGACGAAGTCCGTATTTATAATAGAGCCTTAACTGAAGAAGAAGTTCAAACTATATATAATGAAGAAAAATCATAGAGGTCTTACTTTGAAGAAAAGTTGTTTTTTTATGTTATAATTAATTATATGAAAAATGGTTTTACACTTTTGGAGGCAATATTGTATTTAGCTATTGCTGGGACAGTTTTGTATTTTATCAGCAGTTTTGCTTTCAATGTTATCTTTGGTAAGGAAAAAATTGAGACTATTCAATATGTGAATCAAAACACCCGTTCAATCTTGGATGAAATCAGTAATACAATAAATAGTGCCGTCGAGATTAATGGTATTACTCAATGATTTCTGATTTTTTAAACAAAAAAAAACAAGGAGGTTTTTTGGTAGTAACTTTAGTTCTTTTGGTTTCTGCCTCTGTTCTTATTATTGTCACTAGTATTCTTTTAAGTTCTGTGAGTGGAACTAAAGATAATCTTGATTCAGAAATGGCAACAAAAGCGTGGAGTACAGTAAACGCTTGCGGGGAACATGCTTTACTTCAGATTTCTGCTAATGAGGGTTTTTCTGGTTGGAGTTATGGAAGTAGCAGTGGGGAATCATTGTTAGTTGATGGAGAAACATGTTATATTTACACTGTTGAGGATGGTACCGATGGATCCAAACTAATCAAGGCTTCAAGCACGGTTTCAGGATTTACTAGAAAAATTTTGATTGAAGTTGCCACCAATACACCAAATGTTGTTATTAATTCATGGCAGGTGGTAGCTGATTTATAGTTTTAATTAGAGAAGTTAGATTATTAGCTAAGACAAGTAAAAAAATGAAGGCATTAAAAATTTTGAAAGAAAGTTTGACAATAAAGTTTGATAAAGCTTTTGGTTTAGATATCGGCGATCGATCCATAGAGATTATTGAGCTCGAAAAAGTTTTTAAGTTTGCAATATCAACATATGCGCGGACTGAGTTACCAGAAGGAATTGTTGAGAATGGTAAAATATTAAATCAAAATGTTTTAGCAGAAAAACTTAAAAAGTTACTGAAGGAGGCTAAACCACATAAAGTTTCCACAAATAAAGTTATTGTTTCTTTACCTGAATCACAAATTTTTACTTCATGTTTTGAAGTTGATTCAAAACTTAAATCCAGCGCTCTTACAAAGGAAATTGCAGATAAAATTTCTCTTTCTCTGCCAATAAGTTTGGATAAAACATATTGGGATTTTGTTGAGAAACCCTTACCTGATCATTTAAGGAAGATGATTATTTTTGTCAGTGTTCCTAAGGATATTGCAAATAGTTATGTAAAATTCTGCAACTCTGTAGGTCTTGAGATTGTTTCTTTAAACATAGGATCTTTTAGTTTAGCTAGAGTGGTTCTTAAAAGTTCTCCTAATCAAAGTTTAATTATTGATTTTGGGTCAGGTTCTACAAATCTCAGTTTCTTTGATAGTAATGACAAACTAAATATGACTTTTACTATACCTATCGCTGGGTATCAAATGACTCAAAGTATAAAAAGTAAGCTAAATATAGAAGAAGTTGAGGCCGAGACATTAAAAATTAAGTATGGTTTTAAAGAGGGTGATAAAAACACAGTTAGGCCTATCATTTTACCGATAATTGAGGATATTTTAAAAGAAATAAAAAAAGCTATAGATTACTATGAGAAAACTTTTAATCAAAAGTTAGAAGATATATATTTAGTGGGTGGTTCTACTTTTTTACCTGGTCTGGTTGAGCAGATGATGAGTACTCTGGGGAAAGAAGTTAAAGTTGCTAAGGCTGTTTATAATATTAATTTTGATTTGTTAACTCGCAAGGGTGGTGATTTTCCACTTTTTGCTAATGTTCTCGGTTTAGGGATGCTAGGAGCTAGTAATATATTTAAGGATATCAATTTGATTAAAGAAATGCCTTCAACGGAGGCAAACTCTGTAAATACTTTAAATCTTTTTAATATGGGATATCTGACAAAGGTTAATATTGTTAGAACAATCCTTAATAATAAATATGTTTTAGCAACAATGGTGATTATATTAGGCGTTGTCTTGGCTATTTTGTTCCAGCAGGCGCAGAATTATTTTGTTAATAATATAAAATTACCAAAGATAAGTACCACTAATTCAGAACCAATAACTACTAGTATTCAAACTTCAGGTTCGTACCAGTTAATTGAAGATAAAGATCATGGTACTTATCCAGCAACTGTTGAAGCATCGAAATCTTATCAGAAGGCAAAAAGAATATCTGAAACTGGTAAATTAGACCTAACAACTAGAGCTAAATTAAATGGGTAATAATTCAAAATCCGGAAGTATTTTTTGGGTATATATTTTTGGTTTTTTAGTAGCATTTAGTTCTGCTTTTACTGCGTATATTGACTCAAGTTTTGTTGCCACCCTTGTCCCACAAAAATATGTTGGAAGTGTATTTACAGTCGCTTATATTTTTGTAATTTTTTGTTTTTTACTTATACCTTATATTTTAAGAAGATTAGGGAATTTTATTACTACATTATCCTTAATTTCTCTGCAATTATGTGTTTTATTAGGTCTTGTATTTATTAAAACACCAACATGGTTGATTTTTTTTGTAATATTTAATCTTACCGCAATTCCTTTAGTAATTTTTTTGGCAGATATTTTTCTAGAGGGTTTCTCAAGTAATAAAAGGACTGGCGTTATAAGGGGTATTTATCTCACCGCAGTAAACCTAGCTTGGGTGTTGGCCCAGATTATTAGAGGTTCAATATTAACTGATAATAATTATCAGTTAATATATTTAACCTCATTTTCTATTTTAGTTCCCTTATTATTAACTCTTGTTATTGGACTTAGAAAATTTAACGATTCAAACTACGAAAGTGGTAATGTTTTACTTACACTAAAATCAGTTTTGGGGAATAAAAACATTTTTAATATTTTTATGGTTAATTTTTTACTATCTTTTTTCTATGCTATTATGGTTATTTATACACCAATATATTTATCAAAAAATCTTGGTTTTTCTTGGAAAGAAATTAGTTGGATTTTTAGTATTATGCTTTTACCTTTTGTTTTTATTCAGCTTCCCCTTGGTTATATTGCTGATAAGGCGCTGGGTGAAAAGGAGCTTTTAAGTATTGGTTTTATTATTATGGCTATATCATCGGGGATAATTTTCTTTATAAATGATGGAAGTTTGGCCCTATGGGCAACAATACTCTTTATAACGAGAATTGGTGCTGCCACCGTTGAGGTTATGGGTAATACTTATTTTTTTAAAAAAGTTGATAGTATTAATGCCAATGTTATAAGCTATTTTAGAATGTCTGGCCCCTTGGCTTATATTTTTGGTTCATTGTTTGGTACTATAATGCTTACTTTTTTCATCTCAAATATTCAAGGATTATTTTTAATACTAGGTTTGATTATGTTATTTGGTGTGAAATTTAGTCTATCCTTGGAAGATACTAAGTAAAGTCGTTTGCTTTTTAATCGTTTTTGTGTATAATTGTCCCCATGTTTAAATTAAAGGTAGAAAAAAGAGATATAGAGGAAAATTTGAATTCCCTAAGGAAATCAGGTTTTATGCCAGCTATTTTTTATGGTCCAAAGGATCCTTCAACCCCAATCAAACTTACTATTGTCGATTTCAAAAAAGCTTGGAAAAATGCTGGAGAGTCTACCATTATTTCTTTGGAAGGTAAGGATATTGATGCTGATGTCCTTATTCACGATGTAAGTCTTGATCCAGTTACTGATATTCCTATTCATGCAGATTTTTATGCTATTGATAAGAGTAAGAAGTTGTCAGTTGATGTTCCTCTAGAATTTATCGGAGTTTCTCCAGCGGTTAAAGACCTAGGAGCAGTTTTGGTTAAAGTTCTTCACTCAATTGAAATTGAGGCTTTACCAAAGGATTTACCTCATAATTTGGAAATTGATATTTCTAGTCTAGTTAATTTTGATAGTGTTTTAACCGCTAAGGATATAAAGTTACCATCTGGAGTTACTCTTATTGCAAAACCTGATGAAGTTATTGCTTCAGTTTATAAACCAATAGAGGAAGTTGTAGAAACTGCGCCTGTTGATCTATCAGCTATAGAAGTGGAGAAGAAGGGTAAAGAAGCTAAAGAAGGTGAAGAAGGTGAAGGTGAAGCAAAATCAGCAGACAAAGTAGAGGGAAAATAGGTTAAAATTTAAAAAATGTGTTAAAATAAAGCTTGTGTTAATTCCAAGCTTTATTTTATGTTAAAAATTTCAACATTAAAAATTTCTGGCATTGTTTTTGTTATTGTACTTCTTTTCGTTGGAAATTTGAATACATCCCAATTAGTTTTAGCTCAGAGTTGCCCTGCAAATATGTCCTCGACCGAATGTACTCGTTTGACAAATGAGTTAAAGGATTTGGAAAAAGAAATTGCAGAATGGCAAAGAATTTTAGATGATACTCGTGCAAAAAAGAATACTCTCGCAGGTGATGTGTCTATTTTAAATGCCCAGATTGTCAAGGCGGAGAAAGAAATTAAACAAAGAAACATTACTTTGAACACTCTCAATTCGGAAATAAATCAAAAAGTTGCCAATATTAATTCTCTGGAGAATAGAATAGAGAATAATCAAAAATTATTAGCTAATCTACTAAAGAAAAAAGCGCAAAATGAAGTAGAGCCGATTTTTTATCTTCTTCTTTCTGCTAATGATTTGTCTGATATGGTTATAAACACTGATGAAATCAATATGGTTAATCGAGGACTTCAGGATTTATTTGTAGAATTACGAGGTATAAAAACAGAAACTCAGAAAGAAAAAGATGATTTAAATAGGAAGAAGAATCAGGAGCTTGATGCTAAGTATGAAGTGGAGGTCAAAAAGAAAACTATTGCCAAGGATGAAGCAGAAAAAAAAGATCTTTTAAATATTACCACCAAAGTAGAATCCAATTATCAGCAGGTTTTGGTTGATCGTCAGAGAAAAGCAGAAACTATCAGAACCGCTTTGTTTGAACTTAGAGATAGTGGCGGTTTGTCTTTTTCCCAGGCTTTATCTTATGCTAATTCTGCCTCTGAAAAAACTGGAGTGAGGCCAGCTTTAATATTAGCTATTCTAGAGCAGGAGTCTGATCTCGGTAAACATTTAGGTTCTTGTATTATTTATGATTTAAATAATGGTAAAAGCCAGGGAGTAAATACCGGACGTATTTTTAATCAGGGGATACACCCCACTCGTGATTTACCCTTACTCCAAAGTATTTTAAAAGAATTGGGGAGAGAACCTATAAATACCAGAATCTCTTGTCCTTTAATTACAGAATTAGCCGGTGGTAAGTATAGCGAAAGTGGGTATGGTGGCGCTATGGGTCCTTCTCAGTTTATTCCTTCCACTTGGCAATTATATATTCCAAGATTAAAACAGATTTTTGATATAAATCCAGACCCTTGGAATCCAGAACATGCTATCACTGCTACCGCCTTACTTATGAAAGATAACGGTGCTAGCGTTGGTGGTTATACAGCAGAGAGGACAGCTGCTCTAAAATATTATGCTGGGGGTAATTGGAATAAATCAGCCAATGCTTTTTATGGGAATCAAGTAATTGCTAAAGCAGAGAAATTTCAAGCTGATATAGATTTCCTTAAGGGTATTTAAGCGTATGGGGATCTTTTCTAGTTTATTTTGTGATAGAATAATTATATAATATAATAGAAAAACACACAGCAAAGATTTATAATACAAGATTAATGTCAGGTGAATATAAGCAAAATAAAATAGAGATAAATCAGCCGAAAAGGCCTTTCGGAAACGGCCTTTTCGGCTGGGGGAAAGGACTGGTTTTAATTAGTATATTTTTTCTCTTTTTTTTCTTAGCTTTTACCACGGACACTTTGGCGGCGGACCGTTATTGGGTGGCATCAGTAGATGGGGCTGATTTTAATGATATCGCTAACTGGGCTTCTGGTAATCCGACCTCTTGTACTGGTGGCGGAGCCTCTGTTCCTGGTTCATTAGACAATGTTTATTTTGACGCTGATTGTGACAGTGGTGCTGCGATCGGTTCTACTTGGTCCGTGGCCAACCTAACTGTTGCTGATGGCTATTCTGGTATCATCACCCAAAATGCTGCGGTTAATATTACTACTAATTTTACAGTGAGCACTGCCGATGTGGCAAACACTTGGGCGGTGACGAGTGGAGTTATAACTTTTAATTCTAATCTATCTGCTACTCTAACTTGTGCCGGTGTTTTACCCGGAACCGTGGCGATTACCAAAACTACACTTTCTAGCACCCGATATTTCACTTTATCGGCCAACTGCTCTATTAACTTGGGGGACAGTCCAACTACCACACTTCAGGGAGCTGGCGGTCATACTTTCACCAATAACGGGACAATCACTATTAATTCAGGTGTTTGGACGATCAATCATAATCAGAGTGCTTTAATAAATTTTATTAACAACGGCACCATTAATCATAATGGTACAGGCTGGGTGATGAATAATAAAAATGGAACTTTTACCAATGCTACCAC
>JBFZBC010000043.1:0-5854 GCA_041308645.1 bacterium | reverse complement strand
CCTTTAAGAATAATCCTCTTATCAAAAGCACCTTTTTCTTCAGCTTTTCCTTTCCTTAAACTTTCCACCCCAACGTATTCTGGTAGTTTCTTCAAAGCTTCCACTACTTCAATAACATCTGCTAACTCCCCTGGATCTCCACCAGACTCAGTAAATTCTTTTGCCTCTTCAGTTAGTTTCTTAATCAGTTCAACCTTATATTCTTCCACAGAAGCAATTCTCTTCTCATAAGGAATTCCTTTTTCATCCAAAATATTTGGAACATTATCTCTAACTAATTTGTTGTAGGTTTCCATAAGTATATTATACTAAATTTTGAGACATTATTAAACTCAACTTAAGATGTTAAGTACTCTTTCAACATAGATCTTAATGTAGTCTTTCCTTTGGTAGTTTTTAAGTACTCCTCTCGGCGTAGACAATCCTTTCTATCTCTGTATGCTTCATAAAAAATCAAATCAAACGGAGCATAATGTTTTGTTGATAACTCTTCTTTGTTGTTGTGTTCTCTTAACCTTCGTCTTAAATCGGTTGTCTGTCCAACATAAATAAAATTCTTATTCAAACTTTTAAGGATGTAAACATAATAAAATTTCATTTTATTTTTTGAGAGATGGGACGTGCTAGACAGCACATCCCTCCCTCACATCCGTTTCAGAACTTGCTAGTGCGCAAGCCCTGAACCGTATGGTTCGGGGCTGCCGGGCTTGGACCATGAGTACATTTATCTCCCATTACATGGGCAGTACAGGTTTCCCATTTTCTCAGATGAATACATCCTTGAAAATATGGGAGAACCTCTTCGATTCCAAAGCGTAAGTGAAACTTTCACTTACTTCCCCACATTAAAAATTTTAAAATCTAAAATTTTTGCTGCCGGGCTTGGAATCGAACCAAGATTTCCGCTTTCAGAGAGCGATTGCCTACCATTAGCAGACCCGGCAATAATTAATATTTCCTGAAGGAAATCAACTTAATAAAATCATAAACCTCTTTTTTCCTTGAAATCTGAACCTTCTGACCACTCAGATTAGGATGGAAACCAAGCTGCTTAACTAACCTATAAACTATTTTCTCTAACGAAATATTATAATTAGAAAAGAACATTTTATAAGTATAAGTCGGCTTATGCATACTGAAATTGCCCTCAGCTTCATATAAACCACGTAAATACCTTAGCACATAAGCACGATTTTTCAAAATCCACCTCGGCACTGAAAAATGTTTCTTTGCTTTCGCCCCCTTTGGTATCCCCAATCTTTTACTTATATACTTTTCATATATTGAAATACGGGTACAATTACACGAGGTTAGATGCTTGATAACAGGTTTCTTATCAAAAATTTTCTCAATAAAACCAGCATATCGTTTAATAAAACCCTTGTTGTTAGAGTTTGAAAAAAGAATCAAACTATCCGTTCTTGGAAAAATTCCAATATGACCATCACCTAAGACAACACCAATAAGTTCAGCCAAATCCCCATCTTTTTTTAGAGTTTTATAAACAGACTTAATCCTACCTGACCTCACCATCTTCTCTCGCCATTTAGAAAAATTATCAATTTTTCTTTTTTTTAACGTTAAAGAAATCTGCTTAACAGATTTACTAGTTTCTTTTGTCAGTCCTTTATTCCATGAGCTTCTCACTTAGTTATTATAACATACCAGATATATATTTGCTACCACTACACGATCCCGCAAATATAGCTAAATTAGGCTTTAGCTAAAAGAAGAATACTCTAAAAAAAGAGAAATTCAAGCTAGATTTTTAAATATTTCTGAACCGCTAGATAACTTGAGATAGCTCCAATGGTGACACCGGAGCCAAAAATTATAAGGAATATCTGACCAAAATTCTTGAGGTAGAAATCAAATAAATCTAAACCAATGAAAAAGTTCCTAGAAAGATTACCGAGCCAATACGTCAAACCTAAAAAAACTATCATCACCAAAGTAGCTGAAACAATTCCATAAAATATCCCTGAGACAACAAATGGGCCTTTTATATATCTACCAGAGGCTCCAACTAAACGCATAACTGATATCTCATCTTTAGAAATAAAAATGGCTAGTCTGATAGTGTTAAATGTAATAACAATAGAAATAATCAAAAAAAGAACTGCCACCCAAAAACCTAAAGTATTCACTGCTGTGGTAATCTTTATGAGTTTATCAATAATAACTTTATTCTGATAATAATTTACTTTCTCTATGATTGGGTTACCGCCCCCAGAAAAAGTTCCTTCATCATTAAGTAAGCTAGCTATTCCCTCATATTGTGAAGGCTCTTTTGCTTTTATACTTAAGGAAGCAGACAGAGGATTATCTTCTAATTCATCCAAAGCTTGTAAAGTCAAAGCATCATCTTTATGTCTCTCTTTGAAATTTTCCAAGGCCTCTTCCCTAGAAATATAAGAAACAGATGACACTTCTCCGATCTTCTCTACAATACTTTTTAAATTAAAAATATCCGCTTCAGCCGCACTAGTAGTGAAGTAAACATTTATATCTACTTTGTTTTTAATTTCTTGAAGAGAGAACTTTAAAATAGCGCTAGTGAATATCAAGGAAGAAATCATAAACAGAGTGATAAACATAACAACTAAAGAAGATGATGAAACAAAACCATTACGCCAAAAATTTGTTAGACCTGCTCTGAATACTCTTTTTATTTTTATAATATACATGAAATTTTTGTTATGAATGAATTGAATCAGAAAAATATCACCCCTCCACCATTTTTACTAAATGAATTATATATGATTATATTGATCTTTACTAGTCAAATTTTAATATAAATTATTTGATGCCTCTATAAAAATGGTGCGGGATCTAGTAAAATATAGCCGCTAAACTCCTTATTTTACAAGACGTAACTCCCTTTTTTATCATCTCGAACGATTTTACCATTCTGCATACTTATCACCCTAGTACCTAGTGACTCCACCACCCCACGATTATGAGTGGTAATAATTACGGTAGTGCCAAGTTCGTTTATCTTTTTTAATATTTGTATTATTTCAAAGGTATTTGCTGGATCCAAATTACCAGTGGGTTCATCGGCAATTATCACATCGGGTTGATTCACAATTGCTCGAGCAATAGCTACTCTTTGCTTTTCTCCACCAGATAATTCATGGGGAAAGCTGTATATCTTCTTACTTATATCAACTAATTCCAAAACATGTGGAACATCAGCTTCTATCTCCTCATCTGTTCTACCTGCCGCCTCCATAGCAAAAGCAATATTCTCATAAACAGTTTTATTTGGTAAAAGACGAAAATCCTGAAAAACTGTACCGATTTTCCTTCTAAGCTCAGTAACTTCCATACCTTTTAGTTTATGAACATTAGCTGACTCATAAAAAACAGTGCCTTTTGTTGGTTTTTCCTCAGCTAAAATCATCTTAATCAGAGTGCTTTTACCCGCCCCTGAGTGCCCAACAATAGCAATAAACTCTTTTGGCTCGATAGTCAAACTAACATCTTCAAGGGCTATACAATCGTCCAAATAAATTTTAGAAACTTTATCAAAATAAATCATTATTTTTAATGAGCGAAGCGATTATAAAAATAATGAATCCCGTACCAATTTCACCATATTCTAATCACTTCGTACCAACTAAGTATACCACAGACTAGCAATAAATAAAAAACATTCCTTCCTAAAATTTAGTATGGGGTCATTATAATTAGAGACCTTTTTCTGCTTCCAAAAAAATATCAATGTCACCATCAAGGACATCGTCAATCTTAGCTGTTTCTACCCCACTCCGGTGATCTTTTATCATTTTATAAGGATGTAAAACGTAAGAGCGAATTTGATTACCCCATTCAATGTCCATAGTTTTACTGATGGACATTCCCTGCTCTTTCTTCTTACGTTCGTCCTCCTTCAAAAGATAAACTTTAGCTCTCAATATTTGTAGGGCCTTTTCTTTATTTTGGGTTTGGGAGCGTTCACCATCAATATGTACAGAAATTTTTGTTGGTAAATGGACAATCCTCACCGCAGTTTCTCTCTTGTTTACATTTTGCCCCCCAGGACCGCTTGATCTGGCAAATTCTATAATCAGCTCATCTTCAGGAATAATAAAGTCTGAAGCACTCGTCTTCTCAAATTTTGGAATAATTTCAACTAATGAAAAAGAGGTGTGGCGTAAACTTTTTGCATTAAAAGGAGAAAGTCTTACTAAGCGGTGAACTCCAAATTCATTTTTCATTTTTCCATATACCCCCTTCCCAGAAATTTCAAGAGTAATATTTCTATAGCCACCATGATCATTTTCATTTTTATGAAGAAGATGATAACCCCAGCCTTGTTTATCAAAATATTTTGTATACATCTGAAAAAGCATCCGCGCAAAATCCTCAGCGTCTATCCCTCCAGCACCAGCCATAATAGTTAAAATAGCATCACCACTATCATATTTTTCCACTCCAATAATTTCAGCTTTTAACTCAGAAATTTGCTTTATAACAGCTTGTGCCTTAACTTTATCAGACCAAAAATCCACCGTGAGCATCGAGGCTTCCAGTTCTTCAATCTTCTTCTGTTTTTTTACCCGTTCAAGTTTTCTGTCAGAAGAAAAGTTGTTTGGGTCTTCATTATTTGACATACTATTGAGCCGAATATGGGAATCGAACCCATGTTTCTACTTTACGAAAGTAAAGTTCTACCACTGAACTAATTCGGCCTAATTCTTAATTTTTTATATGCTCTCCTCCTGACGGAACGACCAGAGTCTACTCAGTCATTCGGGCGGATACCAACTGAGCTAAGATGACAATAAGCTGAGCCGTTGATCGGGATTGAACCGATGACCTCGTCATTCACATATACCTTTATTTCACCAAAATTAGCTTATAAAAGGGCTAGACTGTATCTTACGCATATCTTTTAAATTTAGCGTCCCTTGTCAGTCGTTCGGGCGATAATATATCGCCACGGTCTTACCCATGAGCATGGACTTTAACCGTAATTCGGGCTTCATCACTCCGTTTCCAGAATGAAGGGCAAATTTAGTTTACCAATGACGTGCTCTACCAACTGAGCTACAACGGCATATGTGCTTTTTGATCTAACAAAATAACACTCTACAAGAATAGCTTATTTCTTATAATTTTTCAATCATTTCTAAATAAAGTAAAACCGCGAACTCGTGTTCGCGGTTTTGTCAGAGTAGTAAAAATCGTTATCTAACCAATCTTCCAAAAAACATTCTAACTAACCACTCGATATCCTTCTGCCTAATCTGACGACCATAAACCTCACCGGCTGAGCAAATGTCAGCGTGACAATCAGCGCACTGCTCATAACCCTGAACCACAATAATCTTGCCCTGAGAACGCAGAAGACCACGAGTCTTCTTGCAGGTTGGGCAAAGATAGCTTTTCTCTGCCTTTTGCCTGGGTGACTGATAGCACGGCTTCAGCTTTTTCACCAATGGGTTGGCCATAGCCAACTTCTCAAGCACTTCCCGGCTAGGCAACTGACCCCCCACCGTACGATACTTCTTCAATCTTTTCTTCTTCATCTTTCTACCCTTTCTTTACTAGTTTACCGAGAACTTTTTCTATTTTTAAGATTACAGCAATTTAGTATAATGTCAAATAAAAACGATAAACTCTGAACGCCTCAACGAGTCTTCTCGTTGAGGCGTTTGTTAAAAGACAGGCGATGGACTCTCACATATATTTTTTTACTTAAAAATTATGCCGAGCCCGCCTCGTGTTGTCACACTCCGGCCTTAATACTTATTCCCAATAAGTATTAACCCTCGCATAAAATTTTGTCGTCAAAAAAATTTTGCTGCCCGCCCGACTGAAACAGTCGTTTCGGGCGGGGGCACCG
>JBFZBC010000042.1:0-5535 GCA_041308645.1 bacterium | reverse complement strand
CTCGCGCCAGCCGCGCTCCCAAGTCTCCTGAAACGAACAACCTTGCCACCCTTAATACAAAAGTTACACACTTGTCCCGTTAGAAATTTAAACGGATATAAGAATTTACTAATACTATGTTATATTTATAAAGATTAGAGTGATATTTTAACAATAATGATAAATTTCTTTTGGGATGAAACAAGATAATCGAACAGAAAAGAGAAAAATAGGTGATGTTGGGGAAAATGTGGCCTGCAAGTTTCTTATGAAACGTGGTTTTGAGGTTTTGGAACGTAATTACTCTAAAAAATGGGGGGAAATTGATATTATTGCCAAAAAAAGCAAGAAATTACATTTTATTGAGGTAAAAACAGTTTCCCGCCCGCATCAGAATGCATTCGGGCAGGCACATGAAACCGATCAATATAGACCAGAAGATAACCTTCATCCGTGGAAATTAAAGAGGTTGAGTAGGGTAATACAGACATATTTGCTTGGGTATAAAGGAAACAGGGAAGTTTCCCTCCAAAAAGGCGGGCAGGCATATGAAATAGACTGGCAGTTTGATGTAATTACTATATATTTGGATATAAAAGGAAAGCAAGCTAAGGTAAACTATATGGAGAATATAATAATTTAGCTTATTAGCTAGTTAGCAGAGTAGCTTGTTAGGATATGTCCGATAAAAATGTCCTTTAGTAATTTTTAGAATAAAAAAGCCCTCTACTGAAGTAGAGGGCTCACAAGCAAAAGAGAGGCTAGGTTCTTATTCTGTTTCAAACCGTCAGATGACGGGAGAAACAATTACCCTTTTATGGGACCGTTAGGTCCGTACCTATATCCCTCCTTCATGAACGCTCGAAATACCTCTGCCTGCCTTTTGGAATCCATAGGATCCTCCTTTCCTTTTTACAGAATCAGACGAAGTTTTTACACTTCTACAATCTAACTCATCTTCAATAATTTTACACTAAAATAATATTTTGTTAATGTTTATTATAAAATTAATTTTATATGTTTGAGTTATTAGAAAAATATGTTAGTATCTTTGGATTGGTGAATATATCGGGGCGTGGTGTAACGGTAGCATACATGCTTTGGGAGCATGCAGTTCGGGTTCAAATCCCGGCGCCCCGACAAATTAAACGGCTTTAGGCCGTTTTTAATTTATCGGGGCGAAAATAGCAATTTGAATTGCTATTTTAGGGATTTGAAAAGGTTCTCCCATATTTTTGAATCCTGATTTTTAGAAGGATGAAAAAATGGGAAACCTGTACTGATCATGTAATGATCAAAACTCCCGGCGCCTATATTGTTGCTTTTTTAATGCAAAAAGAGTAATTTAATAAATAGATAACTTCAGCACAAAGGAGAACTTATGGCACATAAGAAATCAAGAGCCGAGATCTTTGGAATCGAAATGGCAGATGCCGTGATGAACGCCGCACATCTGACATACAACGCCCCAAGAGGGCAAGTAATGATCTCATCCTGCATTAAGCAATTGCAGGCGAGAATTCATGAAATTAAACCGCAGAAAGCCAAGCCGGCTTATAAAAAGGCAAGGTACGGATAGTTTGATTGGCGTAAGACGTTCGAACAGCAAGACTAAACCTCTTGCTGTTTTTGAAATTTATGGAAGAATAAACTTATGGAAAAATTATTTCAAAAAAATGTAGAAAATTTTAAATGTGAAAAGTGTGGCCGAGTAGTGGAAGGAAATGGCTATACAAACCATTGCCCGGAATGTTTGACCAGCAAGCATGTGGATGTAAACCCTGGTGATAGAGCTTCCGAGTGTGGGGGATTGATGAATCCGGTAGGTTTTGAGTGTAAGAGAGGCGAATATCGGATAAAACAACGTTGTGTTAATTGTGGCTTTGAAAGGATGAATAAAGTGGTAGAGGATGATAATTTTGACGAGATTATAAAATTATCTAAGGGTGTTTGAAATTAAACAAAAAAAATCTCCAGAAAATTCTCTCCACTTAACGCGGACTAATCGTTCCGAGAAATTTCTTACGATTTTTTTGTTTTTTATTATTTGAAAATAAAGCTTTTTTGTGTATAATATGGAAGTTATTTGAATAGGAAATGCGGGTATAGTTTAATGGTAAAACTTCAGTTTTCCAAACTGATGTTGGGCGTTCGATTCGCCCTACCCGCACCAAATCAAAAAACCACCTTGACGGTGGTTTTTTGATTTCAAATAATTAAAATTATTTTACCGCATCCTTCAAAGCTTTTGCTGCTCTGAACTTTGGAACGTTCATAGCTGGAACCTTTACTGTCTCACCAGTTCTTGGATTTCTTGCATCTCTTGCGGCTCGAGCCTTCACTGAGAAGATACCCAAACCAGCAACAGAAACTTCCTCACCTTTCTTTAGAGAAGCAACGATAGAATCAAAAACCTTATCAACTACTTGTTCTGCTTGAACTTTAGTGGTGTTTAAAACACCGTTTACTACTTCGACAATTGCTTGTTTATTCATATTATTTTTTATTTAAATTAATTATATGCCCGCGCGGGCAAACAAATTTTATTTCTCTAGTAAATAATTTTCGACCTTATTTTATATTTAATCATTATAATACAAGGCTTTTTTAGCGCAACTGGTTAAGGTGCAAAAACTGTGCAAAATTATATTGTAAAATAAGCCATATTTTTGATATTAAATATGGCTTAAAATAAGGGTATTTTGTAAGTAAGTTTATCTTGCGTATTCTACTACTCTTAATTCTCTGATTACATTCACCTTGATTTCACCAGGGTATTTAAGGTCAGTTTCAATCTTTTCAGCAATTTTTTGGGCCAGTTCCTTTGCTTCTAGGTCAGAAATTTGTTCCGGAGTAACAAACACTCGCACTTCTCGTCCAGCTTGTAAGGCATAAGACTTTTCTACGCCAGGGAAAGCATTGGCTAAAGCTTCAAGCTCTTGAAGTCTCTTAATATAATTTTCAATATTATCTCGTCTAGCACCTGGGCGACTACCAGAGATGGCGTCAGCTACCTGAACAATGATTGACTCTACAGTTTCATAAGGACTTTCTTCATGATGGCTCTGCATTGCTTTGATAATGTCTTCTGATGCACCAAACTTTTGTAATATTCTTTTACCAATTTCTACGTGAGTTCCAGCTACTTCATGATCCACAGCCTTACCAATATCGTGCAATAAGGCACCGGCTTTAGCGACAGAAATATTGGCGCCCATTTCCTCAGCAATCATACCTGCAATGTGTGACATTTCTACTGAGTGTTGGAGAACATTCTGTCCATAGCTAGTTCGGAAATGCAAGCGACCAAGAATCGCGACAATTCTAGGGTCAAGGTTAAAGACACCACATTCGTAAGCAGCCGCTTCACCTTTTTCTTTAATAATTTTATTAATGCTTTGTTTTGCCTCCTCTACTAATTTTTCTATTTTAACTGGCTGTATACGACCATCAATCAAAAGGTTTTCTAGAGCGACACGAGCCACTTGTCTTCTAACTGGGTCAAAGGAAGAGATGGTAATGGCCCCGGGGGTATCATCTACAATCACTTCTACTCCTGTTACTCTCTCAAAAGCTTTTATATTTTTTCCTTCCTTTCCAATAATTTTACCCTTTACTTCATCTGAAGGTATATTAACAATTGTTGACATAACATCAGAAGCTACAGAGTTTCCTAGTCGTTGGATCGCTGTGGTTAGGATTTCCTTAGCTTTGGCTTCATATTTTTCTTCACCAAAAAGCTCAAGCTTTTTGATTCTTGATAATATGTCCTCCTCATATTTCTTTTCTGTTGATTTTAGGATTTCCTCTTTAGCTTCTTCTACACTTAAATTAGCAATCTTTTGAAGCTCATTAAGTTTCTCGGCTTCAATTTTTTCTGTTTTTTCACGTATTTCTTTTATATCAACAATTTTCTTCTTAATATTTTCAACTTCTTTATCAATATCAGTTTGTCTCTGATCCAAAAGATCTTCCTTTTTAATTAATCTCGCCTCAACTATTTTAGCAGCATCTTCTTTCTCTTTTGCTTCACGCTTAATTTCTTTTAAGGTTTCTACTGCCTTATTTTCAGCTTCCAAGACAATTTTCTTTGCCTCTTCTTTTGCTTGCAGCATCATTCCTTTTATCTCAAGCTCCATTGAGCCTCTCTTACCTAAAGAAATAATCATGCGCAAGAAATAACCAAGGGCTATACCTATCAAGGTCGCCACTCCTGCTAACAACAATACAATTTTTAATGACATAAATTTGTGGGTATGTTCCCACTTTTTATGTGATTGAAAACAAAGTTAAATAATCTCTAAATTAGAGTCTTAATTAAAGGCCTGCCCGTTCTTTATAAGAAGGCGTGGCATATTTTGCCCAAGTTCTAAATATTTTGATTTCAAGTGAATAAAAAGCAAGTTCATATAAATTAAATTGATAACAACCTAACAATATAACAAAAAGCTGTTTTTTGCAAGTTTACCCGTTAAAGTTTTAACTGACGCATTATTTATGAAAATAATACCGGAAAATCCGTGATTTTCTATCAGTTAAAATTTTTTCGGGTGAATTTACAAAATCTTATCTACAATACCGTACTTCTTAGCTTCATCGGCTGACATATAATAGTCACGGTCGGCATCTTTTTCTATTTGAGCTAGACTCTTACCGGTGTTGTTAGCCATAATTTGGCTCAACTTTGTTTTTAATTTAACAATTTGCTTAGCTGTAATTTCAATATCAGAAGCCTGGCCTTGGGCGCCGCCTAATGGTTGATGGATCATAATTTCAGAATTTGGTAGGGAATATCTTTTACCTTTTTTACCTGAAGAGAGAAGGAGGGCGGCAGCTGAAGCGGCCATACCTACACAGACCGTGGAAACATCATTTTTTATATGATTCATTGTATCTAGGATTGCAAGAGCCGAAGTAACAGAACCACCAGGGGAGTTTATATAAAGTCGGATATCTTTCTTGGGGTCCTCACTTTGTAAAAATAAAAGCTGTGCAATTATAATGTTTGCTAAATCATCATCAATCGGTCCACCAAGGAAAATAATATTTTCTTTTAAAAGTCGAGAATAAATATCATAGGCACGTTCACCATTTTGACTCTTTTCTATGACTGTGGGTATTAGATAACTCATTTTATTGTTTTTTTACCCATTTTATTTTTGTTAAACAAAAATTTTGGTGGGTGAATTAATTAGTAATGTCCTAAGATTATAACAATCGATATTAAAAATCAATGAATGAACATAATTATCTTATTATTAAAAATGCCCTACGTGTCATTCCTTTATTAATATATCCTTTACATTTTCATTGCTAAAACTATGTGGCGGGGTATAATACTCATTGTGTTTAATCTTTATTAATTTAACTTATCCACATAGGGTCTAAAAATGTCTAACAAAAAAGGATTTACATTACTCGAAGTATTATTAGTTGTTGGTATCATCGCCATCCTTGCTGGTATAGTGATACTTGCCATCAATCCTGCTCGTCAGTTAGCTCAAGCTCGTAATGCCGAGAGAGCCTCTGATATCAAACAGATCAATAATGCTATCA
>JBFZBC010000041.1:0-2826 GCA_041308645.1 bacterium | reverse complement strand
AACCAGATAAACTCATAATAATTGATGCGACTAAGATGGGGTTAAATCCTGGTGAGATGCGAATTGTTCCTAAAGAAAAGATTGGTTCAATGCATGTAAGCACCCACGGAATTCCTCTATCAGTCTTGATGACTTATCTTGAAACTTACATTAAAGAAATTATTTTAGTCGGAATTGAACCGGGGGGTTTTTCCGGTAAAATAAGTAGCTCAGTTAAAAAAAGTGGAGATAGGCTGGTTGAAATTATAAAAAATAAAAAACTAGATGAAATAGAGATACTTCAGTGAAAAATAGAGGGGGCTTACGGCCTACACCCAGCACATTTACTGTATACAGTAAATTAGCTACTTACGATAGAAAAATCAGTCCACTATTTTAACTATCGCATCAGGGCCAGGTGGAGCTGTTTCAATCAACCAATCATTTTCGTATATTGCTCGTCTCGATGAATAAAAATGGTAATAACCAAGTCCACCAGCATTAAAAGCATTGAAGTCCCAACTCCAACCATCAGAACCATCTACATTAGTCCCGTACAGTGTCCAGTCGCCCCAAGAAACGTTATCATCCGAATATCGGTAGTACAAATCTAATGCTACGGTTCTTACTGATTCTTCTTTTTCATTATTGCCAATTATAGCAAAGTTAGATGACTGGATATAAGGATAAATATCACTAACTTGGGATGCCCCATAAACTGGTGGCAGGTCGTTATCGGGAACTTTAGCCGCCCATGCGACCTGCCTTCGAACAATACAATAATTATAAGTATATTCATCCTCAGGGGTCTCCTCAGGAGGAGTAACATTTACCCAATTATAGAGACCATAAAGATAGTTATTTCTAGTATCATCTGCCTCCTCAATATGACCACCAAAACTAACACTGTACTCAGGATGTGCACCATCTAAAACTATTCGTCCCTCGTTTTCGTTAGGGTAGATTTCAGCAGTATTACTTGGCTTATTGGAAAAATTCAAATCTAAAATTTTATCTGTTTTCTTCCAATCAGTTGCATAACCATAAAACTTTCCAAGAATGGAAAGGATATAGTTCATTGGAATGCCATGAGATTTATAAAAATTTATTAGCTTGAAAAAACCACGAATTAAACCGAGAGAACCTCCAGTATATTTCCATACGTGAACCATTAAAGACTCGTTTTCAGACAAATCTGCAGGATAACGTGCCAATACGTCTACTTTCCTATCAAGGTTATCAGATAATACAAGTGCAGGACCACCGATCCATTGGATTCTTCTTGTATTTTCTAGGAAATCATCAAAAATGGGATGATTCGTATTAATTTGCATATCCATGCAAGGAAAAGCAAAAAAATATAAACCTGCACCAACCTTTTCGGGTTTAAGTCTTTGAAAAGGACAAATAAGCGGGAATGCAACATTTTTATAATATGATTTCACACAAGAAACCCCAATAGCACTCTTATCATATTGCCTTTCAAGGAACGTAGTCGGTGTTTTGCTTAATTCAGTAAATAATGCAGTGCCACCGCAATACCCGCAATATCCACCGCCATCTTTCACAAACTGGGCAATGTTTTCTTTCCATTTTTTTGCTTTTGGAAGACGATAAAACCCTTTTGCAATGGCTTCACCATCCCCTACATCACCATCTGCACCGATTAATACGTCATAATTATCTACAGTTAGCTGGCCATTGAGGATGTCTTCATCAAAAATTGGAGTAATTACAAATCGGTAGGATTGATTTCCTACCATCCATGACTTTTCTAAAATTTGGTAAAAAGCATATTTTGCAGTACCTATAAAAGAGCCGACGGGCTGTTCGAAAAGTACTGCGACTCGTATATTCTTTGTTTCTATATTGTTATTTACACCGGCAGTTTTTACATCACTACTAGCATCTATATTAGCTGAAACAATAAAAGTGCTAACATTTAAGATCAGTGCAATTCCAATTGCTAGGATTTTTAATTTCATAGTTTCACTCTTTTATAATATATAATTTGTTTAATATATATATAAACTTTATTAAACTGATATCCTCTAATTGTTTTTTTATACTGATTTGATTTTTACCATCAAGGACAAAAAATTTGCGTTCTCGTCTAAAAGAAGAGCTTTCTGGCGATTTCTAGGAGTAATTCTACGGCCTACACCCAGCACTTTTATACAATATCAAAATAGTTTTGATAAAAAAAGTGGTTTGTATAATTATCTATCTGTTAGGAAGCGTAACATAGATATAACGTTCATTACCATCTGGACAGTTACAAGTAATCCACATGTTCCCATTATTACTAGTATGCTTCATACCAGAACCGTCATTAGCCATGATATCAATTTGACTATACATGGAATCGGTGCTGAATGGAAACATCTTAAAAGTTGCATAATTCCGTGAAATAGGTTTTTTAAGAATGAAATAAAGAATACGACCGGTAAAACCTTTCATCAGAAATCTGGTAACTAGCTCAGTGATGCGCGGAAACTTATGAAAAACTACCGAATTCCATATCATCATATCAACTGCTGAATTTCGCGAAATTGTCTTTGTAAGGCTCAAATTAAAAACTCCATCAGTATAATTATTAACTCGAAATCGAGCGTTCATACCAAACAATAACGGCTCGCGATAGACGAGGTTCACCATACCATATCGATTTCCATCAATAAACGCGGTGAAATTAATAATACCATCATCGCCGCAAAGAAATTTCGGATCAATAGAAAAGTTTACCATCTTATTTTCAGAAAGATGCCCTGAAACATTATACCAATGGCCACTCAGACATAAATGGAAATTATCAGTGGTATCGCTATCCCTTTCTCGTTTAACACT
>JBFZBC010000040.1:0-25973 GCA_041308645.1 bacterium | reverse complement strand
GTAATTCTTGCCCCTTCAATATTCTCTATAATTTTAGGCTTATCACCTTCCATAATCGCCGCAGCAGAGAAAGTGGTTCCTAAGTCGATACCTATTATTTTTGACATAGTTAATTTAAGTTAAAACTTTTTAATAAAAAAAGAATTAACAAAAATTAGGAGCTCTTGTTATTTGACAAGTGGTAAATGAAAAATCACGAGAAAATGTAGAAACTAAGTCGATAAATACTGACTTGATTGGAATAAACTCAGTGGTACTTTTTACTGTTGGAAGAGCATATACTTTTTGTTCTGGAACAGTATTAATATCAACAGCCTCAACGTGAATAGCTTTAGCTACAACATGTCCGTTTCTCTCAATCAACTCAAAGAATACTAAAGCTGTTTGCCCATTCGGCATTGTTATTAATCTTGAGAAGTATTTGGATTGTTTCTGTATAGCTAACATAGCTTTATTATATCATATTTTACAAAGAGTTAAAAATTATTTTTTATATTCCCCCACTATCACCTTTGGGGCGACTATTATTTTTTCATTCATAATATACCCCTTCTTTTTTATTTCTTTTATAATTCCATCTTCTGATTCTTTCTCTACTGAAGCGACTTCTTCAGCTACATAAAGTTTGGGATCAAATTTATCACCAATTTTTGGCACAAATTCTTTCAAACCATTATCATCTAAAATTTTAACTAATTGGGAATGTATATATTCAACACCAACACGCCAATTTTCTGGCACACTATTCCACTGCTCCTTATTCATAAAGGCCATATCAAAACTTTCTAGTACTGATAGCATTTCTTCCAGCAGACTTTCATTTGCAAATCTGATGTAGTCCTTCTTTTCTTCATCAGAACGTTTTTTATAATTAACAAAATCCGCCCGCTCTCTTTGCCAGCCGTCCATATATTCATTCCTCTCTGCTTCAAGTTTTTTTATCTTTTCCTTCAGTTTAGCTAGCTTCTCCTTAGGATCAGTTAAATTATCTGAATCCACATCAGAATCATATACCACATCATCAGTAACGGCGTCATTATTTTTTTTGTCGTCGTTCTTCATAATACTTTAATTAGAATACTATCTCTTAGACCATTGAGGAGCCTTTCGTGCCTTCTTAAGACCAAACTTTCTACGTTCCTTAGCCCGAGGATCTCTCTTTAGATACCCAACCTTTTTAAGATCCTTCCTTAGGGTTAAATCAAAAATAATAAGAGCTCGAGCAACAGCATGACGAATAGCTTCAGCTTGTGAATTAACTCCACCACCAGTAACTTTTATGGTTATTAAAAACTTTTGATCTAGCTTAGCAACTGTAATAGCATCAGTAACAATCGCTCGTTGTTCTGCTACCTTAAAATAGTCCTCGACTGATTTATCATTTATAGTAAAGGAAGATTTGGTACTTGGTGTAAGTCTAGCTCTCGCTATAGAGGTTTTTCTTCGGCCGACAGTTTCAATATATTTTTTAGTTGTTTCTGACATTTGATTATTCTTTAATAGTTAAATTCTTTAAGGTGTCTTTTTTAAGTCTGGTGTTATGAATCATCCCATTTATAGCTTTTTTTAGAACTTCAGCATAACCTTTTTTAGTAGCTATTTCACCCAGAGTTCTCTTTTTTAGTCCGCCTGGGAAACCAGAATAATTTGTATAAATCTTTGTTGCGGATTTCTTTTCTGATATATCCATTTTAGATGAATTTATAACATCAACTTTTACATCAGCAATTTTATTTTTTTGAAAATCTGGGTTATTTTTACCAAGTAAAATACTAGCAACTTCAGAAGCTACTCTACCTAATTTTCTACCACTAGCATCAATTTTATATTCTTTCATAAATTTATTAAACAAATTCTATTTGGGCAAGCTTTGCACCATCATTTTTTCTATCATTCAACTTAGTTATTCTTAAATAACCACCATTTCGATCTTTATATTTTGGGGCAATATTATTCACCAATAATTTTGCGCTAACTGGTCCAACTTCAGAACTAATAAATCTTATAGCACTAACACCACCTTTTTTGGCTTTAGTAATCATTTTCTCAACTCTAGGTCTTAAAACCTTTGCTTTTGTTTCAGTTGTTTTTATCTTTCCATCTCTAATCAGAGAAACAGCTAAAGTTTTTAACAAACCGTTTCTAGCGTTTTTTTCTCTGCCTAATTGTTTTGTCTTTTGTGAATGAATCATTTTCTTAAAACTACTTTAAAGTTATACCATAATTTGATAAAACTTTTTTAATTTCCTGAATCCCTTTTAGTCCTAAGCCTTCTACATCCTTTAAATCCTCTTCTTTCTTTCTCGCCAAACCTCCAACTGTTCTGATATTACCATTTGATAGAGCGTTCAATGTGCGGGCAGAAAGATCAAGAGTTTCTATTCTTGTCTTTAAAAATTCAACATCTGATTCTTTTGAATTATTTACTTCAACTTCAACTTCTTTTTCAATTACTTCTGGCTCCTTAAAACCAACTATAGCTTTAAGCTGGCTAATCATAATTAAGATCGATTCTTCCAAAGCTTCTTTAGGAGTAATTGTTCCGTCAGTCTCTATGAAGAGTTTAAGTTTATTAAAATCTGTCCTATCTCCAACTCGCATATTTTCTACTTCATAGTTCACTCTGCGGATTGGACTAAAGATAGCGTCTAACGTTATTTGTCCGATTTCTGTTTGATTCTTCTGAATAATTTCCTTAGGAACATAGCCTAAACCTTTTTCCACTCGCATTTCAATAGAAAGCTCTGCTCCTTTACTACCAAGACTAGCTAGATAAAGCTCCGGGTTCAATACTTTTACCTGACCCGGTACTTCAATATCACCAGCTGTTACCTCTTTTACACCTTTAATTTTTAATTCAATAGTTTGAGCCTCGTCAGTTAGCATCTTTATTCTAACTTTTTTTAAATTCAAAATAAGAGTAATTACATCCTCTTTTACTCCAGATATGGAAGAAAACTCATGATCAACCCCAGCTATTTTAATAGAAGTGATGGCCGCACCTGGTAAAGATGAGAGAATAATTCTTCTCAAGGAATTACCTAGGGTATGTCCGTATCCAGGATAAAGACCATCTATTTCATATGTTCCGGAAAAACCTTCCTCAGAAATAATTTGAGGCTTCGAAGGTAATAAGACTTGTTTATTTTCTAACATAGACTTTTTTTATTAAAATTATAAAAATGAATAAATATTATAAACTATTTTTAAAAATATGCAAGATTATCTGCTATAGAAGTTAAGGATTGCAGTCGGGTCAAAATTTGTTTCAGTAGAAGATAGTTTAGGGGTACCCTGAACCTTTCCTTCTTTTTTACCAATATCAAAGGCTAACCATGACGGACAGTTAAAATCCTTTAGTTTTTCATCAATATTTGTGAAAAGACCTTTTTTTGCACTGCTTTCATTTATAGTTATTTTATCTCCAAGAGATACTAGGAGTGAAGGAATTGTGACTTTACTGCCATTTACCTTTACGTGACCATGAGAAACCATTTGTCTTGAAGCTTGTCTAGAAGGTGCAAGACCAAGTTTATAAACAACATTATCTAGTCTTGATTCAAGAATATAGATTAATTTTTCTGGTGAGTTGGCACCTGCTTTTTCCAAAATACTTTTTACATATTTAGCAAACATCCTTTCGTTTATGCCATAAGTTACTTTTGCTTTTTGTTTTTCAAGCATTTGAAGTCCATAATCACTTTTAGGACGTGAGCGTTTCTCGGGTTTTCTTTGGGCTTCCTTATTAGCAAATTTTTGCGTCTGGGTTTTGTCAAAAATATTTGCTCCAAGTCTTCTAGCTGTTTTGTATTTTGGTTTATTTATCATATCTTTATTTTATACTCTTCTTGGTTTCTTAGGCTTAGGTCCATTATGTGGAACAGGAGTAGTATCTTTAATAGAGTTTATTATAAAACCTTTAGTGGTAAATCCTCTGATGGCGGATTCTCTACCAGAACCAACTCCTTTGACCACGACATCAATTTCCTTAAGTCCTAATTCAAAAGCTTTTTGGCCAAGATTTTCTCCGATTTTAGCTGCTGCGAAAGGGGTGCCTTTTTTTGCTCCTCTAAAGCCTAATGAACCACTTGATGACCATAATAATAAGTTACCAGATTTGTCTGTTAGTGATACTTTTGTATTATTAAATGTTGATTCAACATATAAAACACCCGAAGATATTTTCTTTTTAGATGATGATTTTGTTTCAACCTTTTTTTCTGAAACACTCTCTTTTGCTTTCGTTTCTTTTTTTTGAGCCATTATTTTATTTTTTGTCTGCTGCTTTTCTACCAGTTCCCATAGTCTTTCTGGTATTTCCTCTTAAGGTACGAGAGTTAGTTTTTGTGCGTTGACCACGAGATGGAAGTTTTTTTGCGTGTCTTGTCCCTCTGTAGGCTTTAATATCTTTTAATCTCTTTATGTTTCCTGATACTTCTCTCTTCAAATCTCCCTCTATCTTTTGTTTTTCAACTATTTTTCTTAAAATGTTTTCTTCGTCAGGAGAAATTTCAGTTGGTTTCTTTTCACCATCTACTTTAGCTTCAACTAAAATCTTTTTAGCTAAATTCAAACCAATACCGTAAATTACAGTTAGGCCCACTTTCAATCTTTTATTGTCTGGTATTGTAATTCCTGAAATACGCATAATTTAAATTAATCCAGTGTATGGTAGCACAAGTTACCTTATAATGCAATGACTATCCTTGCCTTTGTTTATGCCTAGGGTTTGCGGAGCAAACAACCACTAACCGGCTCTTTCTGCGTACAACTTGACACTTAGGACATATTTTTTTAACTGACGCTTTAACTTTCATGTTTTTTAATATTAATACCTTTTTATAATTTTCCCTTTTCCACCATACTGGTCAACTTCAAAACTAACTTTATCTCCAATTAAGACACGTATTCTATGCATTCTCATTTTTCCAGAAAGAAAACATAAAAGAGGATTTTCTTCATCGGTTGTCTTAACTTTAAAAAGGGTGTTTGGGAAAGCCTCAACAACCACACCTTCTTTTATCTGTTTTTCAATTTTATTAGACATTATTGATGACAGGGCATAATATAGCAAAAAACTAACCTATTAGTCAAGAAGCGTTTCTTCTTTAATGGTTATTTTTTTAAGATCATCTGGTATATATCTTGTCCACACAGGTTTAAATAAAATTCTAATACCTGCCACTGTGTCTTTATATTTGGAGGTTAAACTCCTAAGGTCTGACTCAGATTTTCCAGCAAAGTCTTTTTTAATTTCATCTTTATTGTACAACCACTTGATTTGAGCATCACCTGATAATTTAATTTCAAGAGTAGTATTTTTCCAAAGGTTTATACTGTCATTACCAGAAAATGTTGCTGTAAAATTTTCTAAAGAATTAAATTCAGTTGGCAGACCGTCATAATTTTCAATTTTATCATTAGATATATATTTTGCGAATTTCTGATTATTAAAAATAATACCATTTAAAGTCCCCTCAATATTAATTTTTACTTTATTAGTGTCGACAGATGTATCAGCTAAGTTACTGTAATCTATCGAATATCCATCCTTTAAAATAAGATAATTCTCCGGTTTTATAGCAAACAATTTTTTTAGCAGTTCTTCTTTTAATTCAGCTTTGATAGAATCTTCTGTTGTCTTTCTTAATGTATCACTGATTATTCTTTGCTTCCCCACAAAACCTCCAGATATATTAGTTTTCAATAATCCATAGAAACTGTCATATCTTGGATCACCTTTGAAACCTGGAATTTTAAAATCTCCTGCTAAATCTGAAAGATTAAGATTATAACCTTCGCCCGCTTCATCGGCATAAACCGTTGCCTCAATACTACCTGGCACATTTTTTCCATCAACCTTTTTGATTCCAGGAACAACAACAGAATTACTGATTCGGTATATTTTACCGTTCTTTGATTCAAATCTGGTGTTGTTTATAAGCCTCTGTGATGCAGAAGTATAATTATTATATATAATTATCTTACCACTAGCTTTAGCGCTGATCTCTTTCTCCTCCGTTGCCTCTATAGTATCTCCGGCTTCTTGTTTTACACTTAGTATTTCAAAGGGTAATTCGCTGACGTCTTTAGAGTTTAATTTTGTAACATATATTTCACTAGAAAAAGTTATATTCTCTGTTTTTGGACTTATTATAATTGTGGCAGATGAAAATAAGATAGATACACCAAAAAATAATGCCATGATAGATATTCCCGCAATAAACCAAATTGCAAATTTTGGATTTAATGGTCTTCTCTGCCAACTTGGAATCTTTGTATGATAGTGTGTCTTTTTTGACATCTCATTTTCAACCAAATTTTTCTTTTCATTTAAAATTGGTATCTGTCTGATAGATTTCTTTGATATTAAAATGTCATTCATGATTTTTTTTGTCATTTTTTATAATTAAATTTTATAAAGCTTATCTAAAAACATTAACTCTAACTTATATACAGTATCATTACCAATTATGGCTGGTTTGATTTTTTTATTATCTAAAAGAGCGACCTCAAAGTCTTTTCTTTGTAACTTTTCTCTTAAGGACAGAGCAAGGTCATTTCTAGCTATAAGAAATATTGATTCTGAGTAAAAGAAATTTGCATTAAAATTATTTATTACTTCAGTAATTTTTGAAACTAAGTACGTGGTACTTTTATCCATTACTAATGAAAATTTTAGTCCAGCCATCTCATCATTGTCTTTAGCTATATGAATCTTTATCATAGAATCAGCCACTTCTTTTGATACTTTTAATTCTAATGAAATTTCCCGTACAAAATGGTTTCGTCCAAATGGTATAGAAGCGCTAACTAAAATTACATTGTCTTTAATTATTGAAATATCAGTTATTTCTTCACTTATATCTATATACATAAAGTCATTTTTATGAGGAAAAAGATTTCTTATATTTGAAAAAATAGCTAAGGAAAGAGAATGGAACCAAACATTTTTTATATTAAATACTTTGAAGACTGAGTCTTTGACGGCGGTAACTATTTCTTCTGGAACCACTGTAAAAAATACTGAAAACTCTACATCATTTGTTTTTATACTACTGATTTTATTAATCACATATCCGTTTACCTTGATTTGAACAATCTTTTTTTCAACAATGACTCCTGGTTTTGAAATATCTGTTTGGAAGGATTCTTTCTGATCATCAATTATTTTATTTAAATATGACTCGCTAATTTTAATTGCCTTAGCTTCCTTAACTCTAATAACCTTAGTGTGAGAGACACTCCAAGGTGATGAAAACATAAAGAATCCCCTCTCAATCTCTATGTTTTTGGCATTTTTTAAATTAAGTTTTTTTAATCCCTCAAATTGAATCTTTTTTGCAAGGTCTGTAAGTGAGGACTTCATCAACTGTATATGTTTATCAATGGAAACTTCCTGTTGAAATGGAATTGATTCATTGGCATAGTACACCATTTCCACGCCTTCTTTCTCTGTAAATTTGATAATTCCTCCAGATATACTTCCGCTACCAATATTAAAAACCAAAGAATAGCTTTCTTTATTTCTTTTTAAAAAAGAAAAGAACGACATACGGCAATTATAATATACCTGCGGTTTGATAGCAAACAGTTTTTTCTCGGTATTACTCCAAGACGGCTTTAATCCGGCGGACGCCGGCAGAGGAGGCTTCTTCTTTGATGATTTTGAAGTAACCAAGCTCTGAAGTGTTTGCGACGTGTGGTCCACCACAAATTTCCTTACTATAATAATTAGTGTCAGATCCAATAGTATAAACTTTGACTATTTTGTCATATTTATCAGTAAAAACACCTTGAGCCCCAGAGTCTTTTGCCTCTATAACACTCATTTCCTGACAAATTACTGGAACTTTTAGGGCAATAAGACCGTTTACGTAGTCTTCCACCTTCTTTTTCTGCTCATCTGTCATCTTTTCTGGGTGTATAAAGTCAAAACGTAAGCGTTCAGAAGTAATATTACTTCCCTTTTGTGATACATGATTTCCAAGGACTTGCCTCAAAGCGGCATTTAACAAGTGAGTAGCTGTGTGATATTTGATCTCCATCTCACTCGTACCAGCCAAACCACCTTTAAATTTCTGATCCATACCTACCTTTGAAAGTTCCTGGTGTTTTTTCATTTCAACCTGAAAAGCACTGCTATCAACTTTAATATTATTTTCTTTTGCCAATTCTAAGGTCAATTCAAACGGAAAACCAAAGGTAGTAAATAATTTGAAAGCATTTTCGCCAGAAATATCCTTATCTTTTATTTTATCAAATTCTTTCAAACCTATTTGAAGTGTTTGTTTGAAACGTTTCTCTTCTTTTACTAATTCATCAATTACGAGAGCTTGGTACATTACTAGTTCCGGATAAGCATCATTAAATTGTTTTATTATAGTAATAGCTAGGTCATTAAATAAGCTTGAAATATCAGTAACACCTAAATGATCAGAAAAACGAACAGCCCGTCTAAGTAAACGTCTCAAGATATAACCTGCTTCGGTGTTAGAAGGAATAACACCATCAGTAATCATAAAGACAGCTGAACGGATATGATCAGCCACAATACGTTCGGCCTGAAGATCAGTTTTTGTTTTTCTAGAATCGATTATTTTAAATATTGGTGCAAAAATATCAGTTTCGAAAACATTGTCTTTACCCTGCATAATCACAGTTGTTCTTTCAAGACCCATTCCAGTATCTACATTCGGTTTAGAAAGTTTTTCATATTTACCATCCGCTGTTTTATTAAACTCCATAAAAACATTGTTCCAAATTTCAATAATTCTTCCGGATTTTACAAGGTCAGCAAATTTACCTTCAAGTTTGCCACCTTTTTTCTCACCAAGTACATCATAAAACATTTCCGTGTCTCCACCACAAGGACCTGTAGTACCAGCAATCCAAAAATTATTTTCCTTATCTAAAGGTAGGATTCTGATTTCACCTTTGATATATTCATCATCACCAGACACTTCTGCTTTAATATTATGTTTAGCAAAATTCTTTTTCCAAAGGTCAATAGATTCTTCATCACGAGGAATACCATCATCTCCTCTAAACACCGTCATATAAAATCTTCTTGGATCCAAACCAAGACCCTCTTCTTTGCTTGTTAAAAATTCTAGGCTCCACTTGATACTTTCCTTTTTAAAATAATCACCAAATGACCAGTTGCCCATCATTTCAAAAAAAGTACAATGACGATTGTCACCTACTTCATCAATATCTATGGTTCTCACACACTTTTGCACATCGACAATTTTAGTACCAGATGGATGTTTTGTACCAAGTAAATATGGAATTAAAGGTTGCATACCAGCCGTAGTAAAAAGTGTCCCCTCATCAGGTATTGGGTAATTTTTTGGTATTAATGAAGCTGAGGGTACTATTATATGGCCTCTTTTTTCAAAAAATTTTAAATATCTCTCGCGAATTTCATTTGATTGCATGAAGTAAAATATATCATTAATTTACCTAAAAATGAAGTCTAACTAAATAGTGTTTCTTTACCACTAATAGCGTCATTCTTAATTTTTTCACTTCTACTAAGTTTTAATAAACTTTCACCAGCGGCCTTTCTATAACTACAATAATCACAGTCAGAATTTGCTTCTGGTGCATTTGGTAAATCTAAACACTTTTTCATATTAAAAATTTCTTTTTCTATCCAATCAGTTTTCCCATTATAAGGAATAATTGTAATATCAAAATCTAGTTTACCATCAAAGGCCTCACGATCAGTTTTGCCGTTTACATAGACAAAATAACCAGTTTCTGACACCTTGTAACCGTTTTGCTTAAAGAGCCACTGATAAATTTCCATCTGACGTTTATATTGTATTTTCCATTCATCATCTAGAGTAATTTCTTCTTCCTTGCTGGTAGCTTTATAATCAACAACAATTAGTTCCTTTTTGGAATTAATCCAGATATCATCCACTCCTCCACGTAAAACAATATTTGTTGGCTTATGTAAAAAGGAAATTCCACGCCTTAAAGCATCACGCCATTCCTCCATCTTAGGATCGTCAAATGGTATAGCATCAATTTTATAGGTTTTCATTAAAGGGTGTGCTGTCCTTTTGGCACGATGAATATCAAATTCCTTTTTCATAAGAAAATCCACCGCATTATTAAGGGTTAGAGGGAAAGAAGCCGGTCGCCCAACTCCACATTTTTGATCCAAATAGAAGCACCGCTCACAATTTAAAAATAAATCAAGTTTTGAGCGTGATAAACGGTGGGGATCTTTTGATTTTGTATCATATAAACCCCTAGTTCTTTTGGCATTATAATATTCACTCATTTTTTTCTTTTATTATTTCTTTATTAATTTCTTCAATTTCATCTGGACCAACACATTCTTTACACAAATCATACACTTCTCTAAGCACTGTTCTTGCTTTAATATCATCAAAACCATAGCTTTTAAGTAAACCATAGTCGCCCAATTGTTTTGATAAAACAATATCATTTGCTAAAAACATTTTTTTCTCGACGGCTGTAAGGGTTGTAAGAACAGTAACTGGTACCAAATTCATATTTTGGATAAGGTTATGAAGATTATTTTCATGAGGATAATTCCAGCCAATCATTTCTAAATTTGCACATTCTCCATATTGAATAGCTGTGGAAGAAAATTTTGTATTAGTAATCAGTATACCTCTAGTCATTTTTCTTTCTTGACCGCCATATTTATACTTACCACTGAATAAATCATCAAATCTTGATTTAATATATAAAACAACTTTTAAATCTGAAATTGTCCCAAAATCAGTGTGAAATTTTGCTTCCATCATAATCAATTCCTTTTCATTATAAGCTACCACATCAACTTCATGTGGAACACATTTACCTATCAGAATTTGGTTAGTGATCACCTTATACCCCTGAGCTTTAAATATTTCTGCGACAAACTTTTCAAATGGAAATCCAGAAGGTCCTAAATCAGCGATTGCCCTCTTCAGAGAATATTTTAAAGCGGTTGGTCGTTCATGTTTTTTTAGTAGTGAAAAAGCTTGCTTATATATCTCTTTGGTAGTTGTTCCGCTAGTAATACTTGATTCAATTTTAGAGATGATTAAATCTACGGTTTGTTTGTCTGTACCGATTTTTCTAAGAGATTTTTCTAGTTTTTCTCGACTAAATAGCTCTCTTGACCCGTCAGTTTTTATAATATAAATACCTTCCTTATTCATAATAAATAAATTATAGCATTTTTTAAATATATTTTCTATTTTATGATTCCTCCACCTAAACAAACTTCACCATCATATATAACTATTGATTGGCCTGGGGTAGGTGTTTTTTGTGACATCTCAAATTTAATAAAAATATCTTTGTTTTTTTCAACACTTAAGAAACATTTTTCCAGTGGCTGACGATAACGAATACGAGCAAGGTATGTTTTTTTTACATTAGGTAATTCTCCTGAAATCCAATTTTCTTTTTTAATTTTTACCTCACAACTAGCCAAATTTTTATCATCAATTGGATTATGAGAAACAGTTAAAGTATTATTCTTTATACTTTTTTGAATAATAAAATATGGTTTTTCTTTGATTGTTTTTTTGAAAATTTTAAAGCCATGTCTTTGGCCCAGGGTAAAGAAATATATACCATCATGACTACCTATATTCTCCCCTTTTTCATTTAAAACATTACCTAACTTTGGTTTGATATATTTTTTTAGGAAATCAATCATTTCTATCTTACCAATAAAACAGACACCCTGACTATCTTTTTTGTTCGCATTTTCTAAGCCAAATTTTTTTGCTAACCTTCGTACTTCCTTTTTTTCTAAATTACCTATCGGAAACAGTGTTTTCTCTAATTGTCTTTGGGTTAAGGTCCAAAGAAAATAACTCTGATCTTTTTTTTTATCATTTCCTTTTAGTAATTTATATTTATTCTTAAATTTAGAAATTCTGGTATAGTGACCAGTTGCAACAAAATCTGCACCATGTTTTACTGCCCAATCAAAGAATGCGCCAAACTTAACATACTTATTGCACATTACATCAGGGTTAGGGGTATGGCCAGATTTATACTCAGAAATCATATAGTCAGCAACTTCTTTTTTATATTCTTGCTCTAAGTCTAAAGTAAAGAATGGTATTTTTAGTTTTGAACACACTCTCATTGCATCCAACCTGTCTTCTCTCCAACTACAACCTCCCGTGAGCTTAATATCCGGCTGCCAAACCTTGATAAATACACCTACGACGTCAAAACCTTGTTTAATCAACAAAGCAGCGGAAACTGAACTATCCACACCTCCAGAAAGGCCAACGAAAACAAGTTTTTTTTTCTTTAGTAAAGTATTTTCCATACTTTAGAATTTATATCATACATGCTATAATAAGACCAGATTGTACCATTAAAGGAGGTAGGTATGAATAAACTAAATGGAAAAGAATATATTCTCAAATGTTGTTGGCCAGATTGTCATGTCACTTTGTCAATAATTACTGAGACAGATCCACCCGGCTTTCTTCCAGATAAAGAAGTTGCCAGTGAAGCACAGAAAGTTGGTTGGATCGCCTCGATAATTCAAAAGGGTCAAACATTTTGTCCACTTCATAAGGAGAAAAAATAAAAGCGAGTATCTACTGATACTCGCTTTTCTTATTTTAGGTATTTTTGTTTATTTAACAGATGTTCATCATGGGTTATTGAATAGTGCATATTTCCATCATTGTCAGTCAGAAAATATAGGTAATTAGTTTTTATTGGTGTAATTGTAGCAACTATAGAATCTAGTCCAGGATTAGAAATTGGTGTTGGGGGCAAACCTTTATACAAATAACTATTGTATGGCGAATCAATCTTCAAGTCATCCAACGTTAAATTTACCGTTGTCTTACCATTAATATAACTAAAAGAAGCATCGATTTGAAGTGGCATTCCAATCTCAAGTCTTTTCCAAAGAATTCCAGCAATTATTCTCCTAGTCTCAGCTGTTCTTGCTTCCTTCTCAATAATAGAAGCCATCTTTATTATATCTTCCAAGGGTTTATTAAAATTATTTATTTCGTTTTCAATAGTTTTTATCCTAATATCAAAATTTTCCTTCATTGTTTTAATAATATCTTCAGCTGAAGCGTTTGGCAGAAAAAAATAAGTATCTGGGAAAAGATAGCCTTCATATAGAGCGGCACTTTTTTCAAATACATTTTTATCTATATTTTTAAAATTTATGGAAAAATGTTTTGAAATTTCAAAAATATTAAAACCTTCTGGTATGGTAATTTTCACTGGTTTTAAATTATATTCACCATTAGAAATTCGGTTAGCTATAGAAATAGTATTTTGTCCTTCTTTTAAAAAATAGTCTCCAGCTATAATACCTTTTGTGCCACCAAATATTACTGAAAATACTTTAAACATAAGTGGTGATTTAACGATATTTTTTCTAAATAAATCATCACTTAATGAATTTAGCCCCACCCCTTTATTGATTGTATATATGGAGTCAGTCGGAAAGTTATAAGGAGCCTTAAGATTAGTTATCAATAAAATAAATACAACAATTACTAAAAAAAGAGAAGAATATATAGAGATTTTCAGCTTCATAATTATTTCTTGATTGGTAAATTTGCTGGTGGTTCAGACTTTTTAGAAGCAATTTTTGTAAGTGTAGGCGTGGCTGAAACATTACCAGGGAAATGATAAATAGTAGCAATTTCTTCTGATGTTAAAATAAAAGGATTTTGTCTATGATTTTTATATGGGGGATAAAAATACGAACGTAATTTATAAGCGCTGAACATCCTTTTTTTCAACCTCTCTTGTCTAGCATCTCTTGATTTTTTTAGAAAGGGAAAAAGAGTAACCATATCTTTAAATGTGTCAGATGAATCAGTCCATTTTGACATACGCAAACCGTTTAGGGTACTTGAATTATATTGCTTCATAGTACCAATTAACCCCGTGATATTTATTGGATCAAAATTTCCCTCTTTAGCCACATAAAAACCACGAATCATTGTATCAAATGATAATTTACCAATACTTCTCTCAATGGCGGCAATTTTTTCTATTTCACCTTTAGTTGGGTTTGGAAAACCGGGAAAATCTCCTTTTGGTGGGGGTGTAGCTTTCTCTCTAATTTTTTTAATCTCATTTTCAGCCGCTTTTGTCCAATCTGGGCGTTCAAACAACCTAAACTCCTTAAGACCTTCCTTCCCATGCTTCTTGATCAAAATCTGGTACCAGACTTGCTGATTTTTACCTACAGAACCTAGAAATTCTAAAACAGCTGTCATGGGATCTATCCGGTACTCATCTTTTTGATCTTTATCCATATTATAATCAACGTAGGTTTTTATCGGATAAACATCATCCTGTGTTAATTTATATTGTAAACCCCAAATCCCCCACTCCTTTGGGTTGTACGGAATTTTCTTGGCATAATCTTCATTTTTAGGTACTACATATATTTCTACTGTTGGGTATTGAGCATAAATTTGGTGTTCTAGTATGGTTTTAAATTTTTTCTCATTACCCCAAATATAAAAGTGAATTTCCCCAGCAATTGATACTAACTCTAATGAAAACCATGATGGCATTTTACCATTCAAATATGCTTCACTGTAAGTAGAAGCGCCACTTTGCCACATTGCTCCGAGGACGATCTCCATAGCTAAAGGTGACTTCTTTATATCCTTAGGTATTTTTATTTCCAAAAGTACTGGTTCTTGTTCAGAAATATATTTGAGCTGGACATACTGAACATAAATTTTGACAACAACATAAATCAAAATAACTGGAACGAAGATCGGAGATATAATAAAAAGTATCTTATAAACAAGTGGTAAAATCTCTGTATTAAATTTTATAAGAAACTCTAAAAACATTTGATAATTATACTATACGACTAAATTTTAAACAATAAAAAGTGGTGAATAAAAAAATAACCTGTTTCTCACAGGTTATTTTTAAATTCTATTTATTTTACTATCTCATACTTACCTTCCTTGTTCTTTTTAAAATATTTTGGATTTTGAAGATTAATAACTATAGTATTTTCCTTGACATAGCGCTCCTTCATTACTTTATCAATAACCTCAGCTTTAGTTAAAGGACCATTCTTCTCAATTGTTTTCTTTATAACATCCTTAACAACTCCACTCATATAACCCCACTCTGACAAAGCATATAATCCTCGTCCGACCAAAACAAATCTTGGATCTTTAATAAGTTCGTTATGTGTGGTAGCGACGTGAGCTTTAATTTTAAAAATCTCAGTTATGATCTTTGCTACTTCTCTAAAATGTATTGGTGAACCATGTTTTCTGATAATAAGGTAAGCATAATCTCTCATTCCTTTAGTCCTAATATTTGAGGATTCAGTCTTACCCCATTCTCCTAAGGTATTTTTTCCAATTTTCTTTGATAATCCTAACCAACGCTTAGCTATTTCCTCATTTTTATATTTCTCTGAAATACCCTCAAGGTGATCTAGAAATGACTTAATAATATCTGGCTCAGAAAGTAAATCCTCGCTTTTTAGAGTAGCATAAAGCTTTCTTAAAGCTTCATGAACTTTTTCTGAAAGAGTATTATCAATAAACCAACGATGTTTAAAATCATCATCCTCTTTAACTTTAGTAAAAGGGTGACCGACAACTAAAATAAAATTTGTATGACTTTGGATAGAGTCATCCTTTGAAACATAATCTAGTAAATCTTGCTCAACCACTATTCCACCAAGATTATAAATAACTGACTCTACTTCATCAAAAGCTGGTTTTTCTTCTATGTATTGTTTAGATTTTCTAATAACAGTCAAAGCATGATTTTCTATCTGCCTTACTCTTTCCCTAGTGATATCATATGTCTTTCCAATTGCGTCTAAAGTCATCGGCATAGGGTCCTTTCCAAGACCGTATCTTTTAATCATTACATCCCTTGACCTAGGAGACAAAGCTCCGATTAATCTTTTACTTACCTGCTTTGGTTTAAAATTTATTGTTGTTGACATATGTATAAATTACTTGTTTTGACTAATAAAAATGTATTATGTCTAGTATAGCACCCTTCTGATTTTAAGTCAAATCCTAGTTTGTTATGATGGCAAGGATTTTTTCCTTAATAAACATCTTCTTTAAAATCTTCTTTCCGACTAGCCATTTGGAAACTTCTTCTTTAGAGAAAGCTATTTTTTCTACTTCCCCTTGTGTTGATTTTATCGGCATTTCAAAAGTTGCTCTTGGTTTACCATTTATTTGAACACTAATAATTATTTTTTCTAAAACCAATTTTTCTTCATCATATTTAGGCCATTTTTCTAAATGAATAGACTTCTTATGACCTAGATTTGCCCAGATTTCTTCTGCCATATGTGGAGTAAAAGGCGCCAATAATTTTAGGATAATTTCATAATCAGACTTTGTAATTTCAGTTTCCCGCCCGGATGAACATCCGTTCGGACGGGTTTCTGCAAAATTTACCAAAATCATAAAAGCAGAAATGGCGGTATTGAAACTAAAATTCAAAATATCATCCGTCACCTTCTTAATTGTTTTGTGGAGTAAAATTTCAAACTCCTTACCAGTAGAAGTTTCTGTTTCTGAAAGTTTAGCGGATTTATTCTCAACTTTTTTCTTTTTTATAACCTTATCTTGTAGTTTCCATACCTTATCAAGGAATCTCCTTGAGCCAACCATATTGTCAGTACTCCAAGCAATCTCCTGATCAAAAGGACCCATAAATGATTCATAAACTCTTAAAGTATCAGCTCCGACATTTTTCACCACATCATCGGGATTCACCACATTGCCCCAGCGCTTACTCATTTTCCTTCCATCAGAGCCTAGAATCATCCCAAGGTTCATTAGCTTCATAAAAGGTTCTTTATAATTCACTATGCCAATATCAAATAAGAATTTATGCCAAAAACGAGCGTAAATCAGGTGACGAGTATTGTGTTCCCCTCCACCCACATATAAATCAATTGGTGACCAATATTTTTCTTTCTTTTTATCCACTAAGGCTTTCTTATTTTTAGGATCAATGTAACGCAAATAATACCAACTGGAACCGGCCCATTGTGGCATGGTATTTGTCTCTCTCTTGGCTTTACCCTTACAAACAGGACACTTGGTATTTACCCATTTGGTAATAGCGGCCAAAGGCGACTCACCAGTACCAGTAGGCTCATAAAATTTTACTTTAGGTAATTTAACAGGTAAATCCTTCTCTGGAACAGGCACAACACCACAATTTTCACAATGAATAAGTGGAATTGGCTCACCCCAATAACGCTGTCTTGAGAAAACCCAATCTTTTAATTTATAGGTGACTTTCTTTTCACCATCTGCAGCATCGGTTATCTTTGTCTTAGCTTCCTCATTATCTAAATCATCAAATTCCCCAGAATTAATTAAAATCCCAGATCGTGTATAGGCTTCTTTTTCTATATTTCCACCAGAAATTACTTCCTTAATCGCTAAATTATATTTTTTTGCAAAAGCAAAATCACGCTCGTCATGTGCAGGAACAGCCATCACCGCGCCGGTGCCATAATTATTTAAAACGTAGTCAGCAATAAAAACCGGTATTTTTTCTTTTGTTATAGGATGTTTTGCCTCCACTCCCTCTAATAATAAACCAGTTTTATTTTTATCAACTGTGGTACGCTCTATCTCAGTTTTTTTCTTTACTTCATCTCTGTATTTCTCAACTTCTGGCCAATTTTTAATAAATGGTTTCAATTCATCCACTAATTTATTCTCCGGAGCTAATACAATATAAGTTACACCAAATAAAGTATCCGGTCTGGTAGTAAAAACACGTATTTTTTCTTCGGAATGAACAATATTGAACCAAAGTTCAGAACCCTCACTTCGCCCAATCCAGTTTCTTTGTGATTCTTTGATATTTTCTGGCCAATCTTTTAGTTCGTCTAGATCAGCTAATAATCTGTCAGCATAGTCAGTTATTTTTATTACCCACTGTCGTAATGGCTTTTTTTCAATCGTCGTTCCACAGCGTTCACATTTACCATCCTCTAAATCTTCATTGGCCAAGCCAGTTTTACAAGATGGACACCAATTGATCGGTTCATCACTTTCTACCACCAAGCCTTTTTTATACATCTGAAGAAAAGCCCACTGTGTCCATTTATAATAGTTTGGATCAGTTGTATTTATTTCTCGTGTCCAATCATAATTCAAACCCAAGATACTTATCTGCTCTTTATATCTCTTTACATTCAACTTATCCATTAGCATCGGATTTACCTTCATTTTAATAGCATAATTTTCTGCTGGTAGACCAAAAGCATCCCAACCCATCGGATGAAGGACATTAAAACCGTTCATTTTCTTAAATCGTGAATAAATATCTGTTGCCACAAAGCCCCTAGGGTGACCGACGTGCAATCCTTGCCCAGACGGATAAGGAAACATATCAAGAATATAGAATTTAGGCTTATTTGTTTTATCTAAAGTTTTATTAATACCTTTTTTCTCCCAAATCTTCCGCCACTTTGGCTCGATTCTTAAATGATTATATTCTTTCATCTTAATTTGAATAATACATTAAAAAACATCTTGAAGCAAAGTCCAAGATGTTTTTTAATTTTATTCTACAAAGGATTAATAATTTTACCGGGAACCAAGATTTCTCCAGCCACTCTATCAAAACATACTCGCCCAATACCATGTTTCCAAATTTCTGTAACTGGATAATTCATCTCATTAGATTTTAGATTTGTATTATCAGTAGAAAAATTTGCGCACAATCTATACTGATTTTGTGAAATAACATTATATTCATAATCAATATTTAGCTCGGGATCTTTTGTTTTATATCCAGAATAATTGGTTGATTGAGAAAGAGTCAACAAATTCTTTGGGAGAATATTATTATTTGTTCTGTAATATTCCGTAACAGAATTTTGAATAGATGATAAATCATTTATTTTTTGATCATCAAACTTTTTATTTCGAGCCTGCATTGGTGAACCTGAAATTATTATTCCAAAAATTAAGGTTATTATTACTATTACAGAAACAACTAAAACCGTAATCTTTGGACGACTCGTTACTTGAGTTAAATCACGTCTCAAATCATAAAGATAATGCCAAAAAATCAAACCACCAACAAGGAGAACGGTAAGAACCTTTAAAACAAAACGAATAGATATTTCTCCGTCTAAATAATAAAAAATAAGAGTTACTAGATCAACTGCAATAGTCAGACCAGCTATAAACAAAGTAAAATAATATAGAATCTTTCGAATAATATAGTTGGCTCCATCGGGGAAATTTTTTATAGATTTATTTATTACCTTAGACAACCAGACAAATATTGGGAAGAAAATTACTAGGCAAGCAATAGCAACCTTAGCGCCAGTGGAAGAATTAAAATCAAAAAGGACATCTCCAAAATATTTCTCTATTATTGCAAAAACTAGATTAATAAAACCAATAGCACTGACATATAAACCAATAATACAAAAAAGATACAAGAAAAAATCCTGTATTTTAGAACGTGATGCGGTAGCTGGAGTATTGTTTATAATATTGTCCATAAATAATTTATATTAACTAATAATAATATAATTGTATCATAATTATATTTTAAACTCTATTGTATCGCCATCTTTTACAATATATTCTTTACCCTCAGTCTTAACTAAACCTTTTTCACGAGCTGCACCGTATGAACCGGCAGATATCAGTGAGTTCCAAGGTATAACCTCAGCACGGACGAATTTCTCCTTAAAATCAGCGTGGATGGCGGTTCCAGCCTCAGGCGCAGTATAACCCTTCTTAATAGTCCAAGCCCTAGTCTCATCCTCGCCAGTGGTAAAGTATGTTTGCAAACCTAAGAGATCATATCCAGCTTTTATCAAATTATTAATCCCGTCATCTTCAGATACGCCATGGCGTATGTTAGATTGTAAAGCTTGACGCATTTCATTTTTTTCGGAGCCTTCAAAATCCTTTAATTCATTTTCGATACCGGCGTCCACTATTACATATTTAGAATTTGTCTCCTTTAAAAAAGACATAAGTTTTTGATATCGCTCATCATTTAATTCATCCAGATTTTTCCCACCTGATTTTTTATTTAATACATATAAAATAGGTTTCATAGTTAAAAGGCAGGCTTTCTTAGCTTCAGTTAATTCAAATTCATCTAACTCAGCAACATGAGCTAACTTCCCCACTTCTAGACAGTTTTTTATTTTTGTTAAAGCTGAATTTTCTATTACGGCTACTTTACTTCCCTTCTTCATTTCACTAACTAGGCTTTGTAGGCGTTTAGAGACGCTCTGCATATCGGCAAAAATTAATTCCAAATTAATAGTCTCAATATCAGAAAGTGGTTCTACCTTATTTGCTACATGAAGAATATTTTCATCATCAAAAATACGCACCACCTCAGCAATAGCATCTGTCTCCCGAATATTAGTTAGAAATTTATTTCCTAGTCCTTCACCAGCCGAAGCACCTTTGACTAAACCGGCAATATCTACAAACTCCACTGCCGCTGGAATAGTCTTAACTGATTTGGAAAAGGTAGAAAGCCTTAATAACCGTTCATCTGGCACAGCTACCACCCCGACCGAAGGATCAATGGTACAAAATGGGTAATTCTCACACGGCACACTTTTCTTGGTTAGCGCGTTAAATAAGGTGCTTTTCCCCACGTTTGGCAATCCCACAATTCCGATTGATAATGACATAATACAGATTATACTAGCACCTCACAATAAAATTTACTAGATTTCTATATAATTAAATATAAAAAAGTCGCGTGGGTATATTTCCCCATCCTAAACAGCCGTCAACGTGGCACGTTGACGGCTGTAGAATAAAATTTACTAGATTTTAATATTAAATTTAAATAATTGCTCCTGACCCCATTTACCTTCGTGAAAAAATATTTGAACAAGGTTTAACCTTGGTCTAGAATGCGTGCACATTACCTTTCATGTTTGACAAAAATGGTGATGGGTGCTATACTTTTAAACAGATTAGAGATTTGGTTCATTGTCGTTAACTTGGCTAGAAAAGCCACAACAGAAAGAAGGAGGAGTGAGATGAAGATGAATAGAAAAAATGGGTTTACAATGATTGAGCTACTGATCGTCTTAGCAATTATTGGGTTAGTGGCTTTAATCGTGGCTCCTAGTGTTAAGAAGACGCGCGAGGAGAGAATGAAGACTGATATTCCTCAAGGCAAACTCATTGCTGAACCGGAGGCTGGTGTGGTTTACGAAAAGACCATTGCCGATCCTTTGTCCACAGCAGTGGTGGCTATTCCGCGAGACAGGTATTACACGGAAGGAACACCGACTCTTAACCGCGTGCTCGTCAGGGTGAACAATCAGGCGATCGTTAATGCCCCAATGGGCACACTGTTCATGAGGGATGGTAAAGGTCAGGATCGTATTGTGGGTCCAACACAGCCAGCTCAGACGAACTGGGTGGACTATGGCACTGGGGTTGCCCCAGAAGTAGTTCCAGCGAAGTGACCTTAGTTGTTTCGTTAGGACTATCACAACCCCGCACAAAGGAAGGACCCCAAACTTCCTTGTGCGGGGTCTTTTTTTTCCGTTTTTTCCCAAAAACTTTCCTTGGTAGATTAATTAAACCAAATTCTGTTAAATTATTTTTGGCATATTTTTATAACATTAGAATTCTGACATCCTATACAGCCGTCAACGTGGCACGTTGACGTGGCCAGTAAAAAATATCCTTACTCCTCGGTTATATCAGCACCCCCACCCAAACTTTACCATAGTAAAGTTTAACCGAGGCCCTCTTAAGCAGAGACCTTGATATAAGAATTGGATTTCCTTAGACATGCAAAAGACATTTACATAGCTTTTTCTTTAAAATAACTTTTTGCTCCGCTATAGTGTTGATAAAAATCTTTTGACTACTTGAACCGGTGGTCAATTTTTTATCAAGCGGAGTGTGGTGCTTATACCCTCGTCTTACAAACTCCTTTACCAACTCTTCATGACGGTAATACAAAGCCTTTTGCTTACCAACCCAACGTAAAGTCTCCGGATGGTGGGAATAACCGCCTTTTCCCTTATGCTTAGTTAAAATATTCCAAAGACCATGGAGCTCCCTATGCTCAGCCAATAAATGTTTCCGGCACAAATGTTTTGGATGTATATCCCAAACGCGCATAAATTATTACTACTTTACCTCTATCTGCACTTCATTGCGAAGCATAAACGGTATTGTCCACGGCATGTTGTAGCGCGCCACATTCACAGCACCCACGGTCAGAACACCATCACGCCTAAGTGCTTCCAAAAGTTCTGCCTCGTGTTTTTTAAAAGCAGATTCACTAGTCGTCCAACTAAACCTTCGCACCGCCAACTTGCGCGCCGGCACTTCACGCAATACTACCCGCTTATCATTTGGCTCAGGCAAAGTCTCAAACGTGTATTTACTTGACATAACAAAGGAGATCTTGTATGCGCCACTACCTGCTTCTTCTTGGGTATTAACCGGCACGGTCATCGCTATTTTCTCTGTATTCACCGGCGCCGTCATGGCGATTTTCTCTGAAGTACTCTCTTCGGTATTAACAGGTGCAGTCATAGCAATCTTGTCTTTTTTTGTATTGTCGCCAAAGATATAGCCGGCGATTATAGAAAAGCCTTTTCTTACTGCATCATCTCTGTTCTCTGCACCGCTAACAGTGGTTTCAGCGACAATGTAAGATGCATATTCTCGTATCTCATAGCCACTTGCTTCACTTACAATTTTATACTTTGGCTCTTCAATATTACGGACCGGAAGCCAGCTATAGAGAAACCACCCAACCAATACAACCCCGATAATTATTAATATGATGTTCATAATTTTTTTCTTTATACTCATAACTATATTATACCATATTATTTTTTAAAACAGCCTCATCCCCATTCTCTTATAAAAAAACCTCGCTTGGCTATAATGACAAGCGAGGTTTTATATTAAAAACAAAAGAAAAATTAAATACCCGCAGCTTTTTTCATCACTTCACTTAATCTTTCTTCTGTAATCCCCTTCTCCTCCATTTCTTTCTTATGAATAATTATGAAAGCTTTGATTGCTTGGTTTACCACCATGGGCACTCCGTCCAAAGTAGTAAAACCATTCTCTTTTGCTGAAGCAATAAGCGGAGTCATTTCACTTTTACGTAAAACAACATCACTTATAATTGTTTCTTTAGAAAGAGTTTCCATAACTTTTTCTGCCAGCTTATGATTAGCCTTAATGTTTTCTGGTGTCGCTGGTAAAACAGCTTTAGCGAGCGAAGAATAATTTTCCAAATCTCCACGCTCACCCTTTGATGAAGTATTTAAAACTACATCAGCATCCATTACTTCCTTAGCTATATCTTCTTCTCCACCAGCTAGGCAAGCTTCTCTTTTAACGTAAGTATTTATTCGTTCACAAAGAGTTTGAGCCACCGATACTGTACGATTAAGAATAACTAAATTTGCTCCCTGTGCAGCTAAAGCAAAAGCAACAGACATACATGTTCCACCTGCTCCAAGCATCACAATTTTTTTAGAAACAAGGTCCTCACCTTGTTTTTTAAATAATTGTACCAAACTTTCAGCATAACCAAGACCATCCGTGTTCCATCCTTTCAAACGATTGTCAGGTAGTTTCTGAATCAAGTTTACTGATCCAATAGCTTCCGCTAATGAATCCAGCTCGTCCAAAAATTTTATAGCTTCATCCTTGAAGCCCACCCCAGCACCGCCACCTAAATATTTTGGATCCTTACGAAAGGTGTCCAAAATCTCAGGAGCTTCTTCTGGTTTTCCCACCACCATAATACTTCCAGCTTCAATACCAAAAGTTTTATAAGCTTGATTCCACATAATAGCGGTTTTGGCCGGATAATCATTGCCGATCAACGGTAAAGTATACCGTTTAAAATCAAGATTTTCCGGGTTACCTTCTGGCTCTTTGGCCAAAGTTAAAAGTTTCTCATACATATTATTTTTCCCTTTTTCTATTGTTTCCATTTTAAATATCAATCTTAATTAAATTTAGTCTTTTTAAATCATTTGTCAATGTAATTAAAAGATATTTTTGTTACTATAGAATCATCAGACAAATCTTTTAAAAATAAATTATACATCAAACCTAAGTGATACTTCAAAGCCTCCACGTTTTTAACATCTGGCGAAGAATCCTTGAAATCACTTTCAGTTAATTCATTAATTTTCTTAAGTTCTATTTTTTTCATTTTTATTTGGCTTAAATCTAAATGGAGAAACTTTGGTGGTAAATCTGCCCAGTTTGCACCTGCCTCATCTATCACCCGAACATTTACAATCTGATTTTCACAGTAACCTTGAGGACTGCCACAGGGTCTTGGACCAGGCCGAAAAACGGTGAGAACTTTTCTCTCTTTTATTAAATCAAGATAAACTTTTCTAAAAGCAATCCAGCTAGTATCAGATCTGATCTGATCATTGATTTCCTTCAGCTTATTCTTACTTAAAATTTTTTGAGTCATTGTAAAATAAATTTATTGTAGCTAGGTAAATATATCACTAATAGATCAACAAAAAAAGAGTTGACATTTGTTTAAATAAGTAAAAATATGATGAAAAAAGATAAGAGAAAGACTATGTAAATAAGACTATTTCTCCTTATTATTCTTTGTTATAAGATAATTGTAAGCAAGTATTATGGCAATGATGATGATAATAAGTAATGGCCAGATAAAACCTGAATCAAATATTGCTAAGCCAATGGCTCCAGCGTAACGTAAGATTTTACTCTCAGTGGTTGTGGCTTCGGTACTAGTACCAGAATTCAAATCATCAGAAACAGGACTATAGTCAGGAGCGGCTGGGTTGAGACCAAAAACATTCTGAGTCACATTACTAACATTATTAATATTATTATCTGTAATATAATTTGGAGTTGTTGTGGCGGTGGTGGTTGCCGTACGAATTGGTCTGGCGCGTGAACCAGAATGACTTGAATGATTATTATTATTATTATTATTATTATTTGAGGTAATAGATACTGTTGTTGAAGTTGATGAATTCAACCCATAATGATCGGTTAGATTTAAACTAATAATATAATCTCCCAAGCTAGTATAAGTATGAACCTGATTATTCCCTACTACAGTAGTGTGAACATTTACTGTTGAGCTATCACCAAAATCCCAAACATAATCATATGAATCATTAAGTGATGTGCCACTATTTCTATCAGAGCTAATATCTGTGATGGTAGCAACAAAACCATTGATAACAGCAATGAATGAGGCAATTGGTGGATAATTCAAAAGATTTTCCAATGGTGTTGGAGTGGTTATGACCGTAGTTGTTCCATTGGCTGTGGTGATTGTTCCAGAATTAATTACACTGTCTACCACATCACCACCGATAATAGTGGTACTTGCTATATCTGAATTAGTGATGGTAGAGCTGGCGATAGTTGAATCAGTGATGGTTGATGAAGCAATGGTGCTATCAGTTATGGTTGATGAAGCAATGGTGCTATCAGTAGTTGTGGAATTTGTAATAGTTGAATCTGTTACAGTTGATGACGCAATTGTTGAGCTGGCGATAGTAGAATCAGTGATGGTTGATGAAGCAATGGTGCTATCAGTACTAGTGCTGTTTGTTAATGTAGAATCAGTGATGGTAGAAGTGGCCACATATGAATCTGTAATTGTGGATGTGGAAATATCAGAATTTGTAACAGTTGAGCTGGCGATGGTGGAATCAGTTATATCTGAGTCAGTGATAGTGGAATCAGTTGATGTACTATTTATTAATGTTGAATCTGTAATAGTAGAATCCTCAATATATGAATCAGTGGTAGTGCTATTTGTAAGCTCAGAGTTATCAATGGTTGAATTATCAATTACGGAAGTATCTTCAACAACTGAGTTATTGATATCAGAACCGTTTATTACATCTGAATCGGTAATTGTTGAGGTATCAACGGTTGAATCATTTACAGTTGAAGTATCGA
>JBFZBC010000039.1:0-9076 GCA_041308645.1 bacterium | reverse complement strand
CTGGACATCTTTTGTTGTTGGTCTAATTGGCCTCGCGGTCGCTCTCGTGGTGTTCAATATTATTCATTTATCAATTGAAGCCGTCAGTTTCTATGTAGCATTATTACCAGCGATCATCTTTGGTTTTTATTGGAAAAAAGCTACTGCCAAAGCTGCTCTATGGAGTATTATTCTTGGTACCATAACTATTATCGCCTTTCTCTTTATTTCACCAGTCCAAGCCTTTATTCCAGGAATTATTGTAAGCTTTATTACCTTTTTTATTGTCAATTTCTTTCAACTAAGGAGACAAAAAACACGCCTTCAATAAATTAGCTAAAATCTAAAATCTCTTTTGTTTATCCCTAGTCTGACCAACATAAAGAAAGCCCTTGCTTAAACTTTTTAAAACATAAACATAGTAAAATTTCATAATTTTTGAGAGATGAGACGTACCATACGGTACATCCCATGCTCCCCCATCCGGTTTCTGCTTCGGGGCGAAGCAATGCACCGTCTGGTGCGCTGCTGGGGGACTTGGAGTCGAACCAAAATAAACGGATCCAAAATCCGTTGTCCTACCATTAGACGATCCCCCAATATTTATTTATACCTCTTACCCAACCCGTTACTTGTCGATTTAAGGTTGAGCTCTTATATACTTTAACTCTTAATTGTCCATTATACAAGTCCCCAATATTCATTCTTTTTGTGTTAATTTTTATCCTTTTATAATAAATGGTGCTAAAACAACCCAAAGGAAACCCAGTTTTTTCTGACCAATATCTTTGGAAACGCCTAACCTCATTTCTGTAACTATCATGAATATATATTTCAAAACCTATTTCTTCCTTTGGGACATTAATAATCTCAATCAACCATTTCAAAAACAAGTTAACCATCTGATAATCTGAATTAGAAAAGCTTATCCCCGAACCGGGGTGCCCATCTTTTTCCTTTGATCCCTCTGCCCAGTACAAGGCGATGCCTAATAACCACAATTCCCTTTTAGATAATTTGCCAATTTCACTTTCAGCTAAATTAAAAATTATATTTGATTTATCTATTCTTTGCTTTCTTTTAGCTTGACCACCTTTTAACGAGGCTAGTCTTTTCTTCTCAGTAAATGCTTGTTTCTGCCTTTTAACTATACCGACCTCTCTCAACCACTCAGACAAAGTAGATTTTGACACCGGAATAATCCTCATAATTTCAGAATAAGTATTTCCCTCTCTTCTTAAGGCTACAGCTTTATTTTTTAATTCAGTTTTCATGAACATTAATAATAAGCCTTAGTATACATTACCAGTGTTCAATATACAAGCCTTTAATTACTTTCCTATTCAGAAGTAACAGGGGAAATAAGTTTACTAAGAACTAGCTCCAAAACCATCTCGGGTAAATAGGCTTTGGCGACCATATCATAGTAAGAAAGTAAAGTAAGTAAAGTGTCAGAATTTATTTTACTCCCTTTTTCATCAGCTAGAATTTTAAGAAAAATAAAATCTAAATCTGTCATTTCCTCTTTGATACCACATTCAGATGATGATAGATTGCGCAAAAGCAAAATAGCTCTTATTTTATGGAGAATAAGCCTAAAATATAAAATAAAATCAATATTAGCATCACTAACTTGCGACACAGATTTTAAGCCCAACTCCAGATTATTCTCACTAATAGCTTTTATAAAATTATTCACCAACTCCCCTTTTGGCGCACTAGTAATAGTAACCACTTCATCTAAAGAAATCTTATTACCCGCCTTGCCGTCGGGCAGGCCTTTTGATGAACCCATTACTTTCTGAAGAATACTTTGAGCATCACGGAAGGAACCGTCACCAAGCAGAGCTACCAAATCAGCTGACGCTGGTTCTAAAATAAAACCTTCTTTTTTAGCGATTGTTAAGACCACCTCCTTTAAAACTTTCTGGGTTGGTTTTTTAAATAAAAAAGTTTGACAACGAGATACTACGGTTTCAGGAATTTTTTCAAACTCAGTAGTAGCTAAAATAAATATAACATGAGATGGTGGCTCCTCTAAAGTCTTTAATAAAGCATTCCAAGCACCCTTAGAAAGCATATGAGCTTCATCTAGTATGTAAACTTTGTACTTTGATTCAAAAGGTAGTGTGTTCACTGCTTCATTTAAAGCTCGTATTTCATCCACACCATTATTTGAGGCGGCGTCAATTTCCGTCATATCATTTGAATTAGTTCCTACCTCATGAGCAAAAATCCTGGCCACAGAAGTTTTCCCCGTTCCACGACTCCCAGAAAAAATATAAGCATGAGAAATCCTATTAAGCTCAATTGAAGACTGTAAAACTTTTACAATATGATCTTGCCCTAAAACCTCAGAAAATCTCTGCGGTCGGTATTTACGATATAAAGCTGTTTCTGACATATGTACAGTATATCAAAAAAATAGATAAAAAAAAGGCGGGTAATTTTTAATTACCCGCCGAAAGGTCAAATCAATAATTTACGGAGGAGCTCGTGGCATAATACCTCCTAAGGCCGGATGAATTTTCCATAATAAATTTTAGCGGACTTGAATTATCCCCCGCCGTTTAGGATGAACTTAGTTTTTGATAAGACGAGGCCATAAACATTCTAATATAACTTATGGCTACTACGTTTTAATACCTCCTATATTATTTTAGATTTTCACCTGACAGAATATAGTAAAAAGAACTCTAATAACTACTCTTTAACAAGGATGTCATATCTAGGGTAAATAGTCAAATATTAATAAAATAATAAGAATTACTTCTTCATATAAGAGAAAATTATATCCTTTACTTCATTGAAAGAATTTACTTGCATTAATTTTACTCTTAACTCTTTAGCACCATAAAAGCCATTTACGTAAGCCTTGTAATGTTTTTTCATTACATCAAAATTTTTATACTTACTTAATAATTTCTCAAACAATTTTGTATGTTCAAGCAAAACCTTTAGTTTATCTTCTACTGAAATTTCTCTTTTTTTCTTATTAAAAAACCAAGGATTACCAAAAACTCCTCGACCTATCATAACACCGTCACAATTAGCTTCTCTAGATTTCCTCCTAGCGTCGTCAATGTCTACGACATCACCATTACCTATAACCAAAATACCTTTGCCACCTTTTTTCGCAAGTGCCACTACCTTTTTTACATAATCCCAGTTGGCAGAGACTTTGGACATTTCTTTCCTAGTTCGAGCGTGGATGGTTAAGGCCTTAATATCCTCCTTTAGCAACTCTGGGATCCAGGTGTTTATTTCCTCCTTATTAAAACCAACCCTAGTTTTTACTGATACTGGCAAACCATTTGCCCCACTAATTGCGGCTCGAATAATCTCCCTGGCTAATTTAGGTTTTTTTATCAAAGCTGAACCAGCACCTTGCCTTACCACACTTTTATCCGGGCAACCCATATTTATATCAATACCATCAAAGCCTGCCCGGCCTTTAGACGGGCCAAATTTAGATATAAATTGGCATGCTTTTTTTATATTAACAGGATTAGCTCCAAATATTTGAACAACTAGGGGTTTTTCTTTTTTATTATACTTCAATATATGAGCTAATTTTTTCCTTCCTTCTGTATTACACAAACCATCAGCTGATATAAATTCAGTCCACATTACATCTGGCTTACCATATTTTGCAAGCATAGTTCTAAAAGCAACATCAGTCACATCAGACATGGGTGCTAAACAGAAAAAAGGCTTTTTTAAGCCTTTCCAAAAATTTACTTTTTTGTATTTTCTTACCAAATTCATTAATACTTAATTATAATCAAAAACAGACTAAATTCTAGCTTCCGTGGTACTAGCAAATGGTAATGTTTTTATAAAATCTCGTAAGGAGATTGAAATATCAGATTGAAAGAACATCCAACCAGCAATTATTAAAAAAAAAGAAAATATTATTACTAGTGGAATAAGAAATCCTCTTTGATTATTTATCATAATAAGATTATAACATCACATGTTAGCTAAAACAAATAACCTTATTTACCTAAACCTATTTATCAGAACCAAAGTCAATTAAATATGAATGCTCATACATATCCATTACTAAAATATCTCCTTCTATTTCTCAAATACAACCCAAAACATCAAAAAAAGCTTCGTGTAAAATAACTCCATTCTTCACAAAACTTTCTTCAACTTTTAATTCTCGCAAATCTGAAAAAATAGCATTAGCCATTGTTTTATCTACTGTAAGTAATATATTTTAAATCTCTTCACAATTCTTAACATAACCCTGGTACAATTTACCATAATGTATATCGATAGTTTTTTGAGAGATACAATTCAGTTCAGTAAATGGTTTTTTTAATCTCTGTGTAATTTTTTATTATTTTATTTTATATATAATTAATAAACTTTAGTAAATATTTTCAAGGTTTTTAAAAATAAAATTAACTAAGCTATTGCTTGAGTACAGTGAGAACAACGTTTGGCTTGAATAGGAACTTCACTTAAACACTCAGGGCACTTTTTAGTAGTAGGATCGGCTGGTGGTCCTTTACGTGAACGAGAAACAAGTAAATTCACGGGTTTAACAACAAAAAAGAAAATCACAGCCGAAATTATGATAAACGAAATTAATACGTTTAAAAAATGACCATACTTAAATTCACTACTATTTATGGTAAATATGAGATTAGAGAAATCTGGACTTTTGAAAAGAGTTGAAACAAAAGGTGTGATGAGGTCAGAAACTAGAGATGTTATCACTGCACCAAAAGCGGCACCAACCACCACACCAACAGCTAGATCAATAACGTTTCCTCTTAACAAAAATTGTTTAAATTCCTTTAACATATAAATATAATATTATCTAATAAAGAAGCACTTATAATATTATTCTTTTATACTAATAGTCTCGGCTACTTTAAAAAAGATGAGATATTTTTAGACTTACGATAGAAATATTTTCTTATCTCTTCTGTCAAGAGAACAGTGGAGGTTGTCAGGATGATAATAATCCATTCTGCAAAAGAAAGAGTGGTAGTTTTAAAGAGATTTTGCATAACTGGATTATAAACCAATAAAAGTTGTAGATTAATAACAATAAGCAACGCTGCTAATAAATACTTGTTTGAAAAAGGGTTCATTTGAAAAATTGATTTTGATTCATGGCGACAATTCCAAGCATTAAACCATTGAAATACTGCTAAGGTGGTTAGAGACATAGTCCAAGCCTTAACCATATCTCCATTTAAATATAAACTGAACAAAATAAGCGTACCGATCATCATTGTGGTCGACATTATTAATATCCTAAGACCCATAATTTTATCTACCAGATATTTCCTAGGTTTTTTAAAAATTCCATTAAGAAGACCTTTTTCTTTAGGTTCCATACCTAAAGCAACCACCAAAAAACCATCTGTGACAAAGTTTAACCAAATAATCTGAGCAGGTAAAATTGGTAATGGCATGAGTAAAACAGTTGCTGCAATAATAGTTAGAGCTTCACCTGCGCCAGTAGAAAATAAATACAAAATTACTTTCTTAATAATATTGTAAATACTTCTCCCTTCTTCAACCGCTATTACAATATTGCCAAAATTATCATCAAGTAAAACAATGTCGGAGGATTCTTTAGCTACTTCTGTTCCAACTTTACCCATTGACACTCCTAAATCTGCTGCCATCAAAGATGGTGCATCATTTACTCCATCACCAGTCATAGCGACTATTTCCCCACGGCTCCTATAAGCATTTATTATCTTAAATTTATGTTCAGGTGTTACTCGGGCAAAAATAGATACCTGAGACAATTTAGACATTAATTCATCATTAGAAAAAGTATCAATTTCTTGACCAGTTAGAATCTCATCTCCTGGTTGAAAAATACCTGCTTCCTCCCCGATAGCCTGAGCAGTAATCTTGTGATCTCCAGTAATCATCACCACCTTAATACCAGCAGAAATCGCATCTTTCGTCGCTTGGGCTACTTCTGACCTTAGGGGATCTTTCATTCCAATAAAGCCAACAAAAGCTAACTCAATGACGGCTTCATTTTTAAATATACCAGCAAAATTTATTTTAGTAGCCGCAGCAATAATTCTTAAACCCTCTTTCGACATCTGTTGAAAAATAGATTCCAATTGTTTTTTTACTTCGACAGATAGATGATGAATTTTGTTTTCAAAATAAATATGACTGCATTTGTTTAAGATTTCTTCAGGCGCTCCAATAACAGACAATATATTATTTTTATCAGCTCCATGAACCGTTGCGTGATATTTTAATTTATAATCAAAAGGCAATTCTGCTAAAAGAGGGTTTTCCTTTTCTAAACTATCCTTATGAAAACCGAGTTTTTGGCTAAAAACTAACATAGCTGCCTCGGTGGGGTCACCAGCTACTCGCCAAAGTTTTTCCTCCTCAGAAAATAAGACTCGAGCGTTAGAACAAAAAGCACTTATTTTACCAATGAAGGTTAGTTCCGGATGATTAATGGGGTCAATTGAATTTCCTAATAAACGAATACCCCCTTCTGGCTCATAACCATTCCCTTCAATTTCAAAAAATTTACTTCCCTCTCCAGCTTTATTATCCGGCAAAAATATTTTTTGCACCGTCATTTCATTTTTAGTCAGAGTTCCAGTTTTATCCACCGCAATCACTTTAGCTTGTCCCAAAGCCTCAACGGCCTGAAGTTTTTTAATCAAAACATTATGTTTAGACATTCGCCAAACTCCAGTGGCTAAAACCAAAGTAATAACAATCGGTAAACCTTCGGGAATAATTGAGACCGCTAAGGAAATTACTGTTCCGAACATTTCGAGATAAGTTTTTCCGGAAAAAATTCCAATCAAAAACAATATCACACTCATAATAGAAACTACTATAATAATCAACTTTGACAGATTACGAATGTTTGTCTTTAGGGGCATTTCCGAATCAATAGCAGATAATTCCTTAGAAATTTTTCCAATAACCGTTTCTACGCCCGTCACCACCACCACAGCACGCCCACTTCCAGCTAAAATATTTGTTCCTTTAAAAACCATATTGTCCTGATCGGCGATAGTTAAACCTTCTTGATTTAAAGGCTCAATCATTTTTTGCACCGGCTCGGATTCTCCGGTCATAGTTGATTCATCAACCTTTAAATTAGTTACAGCAATAAGTCTGGCATCGGCCGATACTTTTTCTCCCTCCTGTAAAATCAAAATGTCGCCGGGAACAATTTCAACATCAGACACAATCAATTCTCGACCATTACGAAGAACTGTTGCTTTTGTCTCAGTAATTTTTTTCAAAGCCAATAAAGTGTTTTGGGCTTTACCTTCTTGAAGGGTACCAACGATAGCATTAAATATAAGGACAATTAAAATTATTAAACTATCAACAATTTCACCCATCAAAAAAATAACGAGACAAGCAAATAATAATATATAAATAAGTGAACTCTGAAACTGCCGAAGGAAAATAACAAAATAACTGTCCACTTTACCCACAGGTAATTTATTTGGTCCATAGTCCAAAAGTCTTTTTTTAGCCTCGTTTTCAGTCAAGCCGTGCTCATTAGAATTTATTCTCTCAAAAACGTCCGTGATATTTTGTTCGTAAAAATTTTTCATGATATATGATAAAATTATTTAATAAATATTTCCAAACAGACAAACGTTATGTAAACTAAAAGCAAAACCCAGCTTTCCTTAACTGAAATCTTACGCCCAGTCAACATAAAATATATAAAAAATATTACGGAAGCAAATAAGATGATTCGACTCAAAAAGTAAGAGAAAAGCTCTATATTATGAATTGGAGAAATTATAGAAACAATACCCAAAACCAAACAAGTGGACACAACCGATGAACCCAAAAGGTTACCGGCCATCAATTCTCCTTCACCTTTTTTAGCGGAAAAGGCGGAAAAATAAACTTCAGGTAAAGCGGTACCGAGTCCGACAATCAAAACTCCAATTAAGAATAACGGCATATTTAATTTTTCCGCAAAAAAGATAGAGGATTTTACTATTCCCTGTGAAGCAATAAGTAATAAAATGGAACCAAAAATAAAATGACCGAAATTACTGAAAAACAAGGAGATTTTTTTAAGAAGTGGAACATCATCTCTTGTTTTTAAATCATCAAAGGGTAAATCGTATCTTCTACTATTTTTCAACATTCTAAATACATAGACTGTAAAAAGACTAATCAAAATAAAACCATCTATTCTGGATAAGGAGCCATCCAATATTAAAAATGATGGAAAAAGGGCAATAAAAGCAGAGAAGAAAGCGGTTGTTCTTATTGTTTTGGACCTAACCCAGAAACCACCGCTAATCAAAACACAAATAAAGACGGCGACAGTGAAATGTATTATATTTTGACCAATAATATTACCTAGTGATAATTCCGGTATTCCTTTTAAAGCTGAGCTAATACCAATAAAAAGCTCTGGAGCAGCGGTTGTTAAGGACATTAGCAAAAAAGCCACAGTAAACCTCTTTAGGCCTAAAAATTCTGAAATCTGAGAAAGAGATTTTACCAACCAATTACCTGAATAGATCAAAAGGATACATGAAAATAAAAACAATAAAACATTAAAAGTCATTATGTTCTTATTTTAACAAATAAAACATTTTCTGACCATAGAAAAATATATCAGTGAAAGGGATCAAAATCTAATAACCTCATTGCAACTTAGTAGTAATTACACTTTATACTTTTTATTTCTATTTCTGTAATATTACTATTTTAAAAAAATTATGTAAGTTAACTAGAATTTTCTAGTCGAAAATATTTACTAAATATTTATCAATCTCCCTTTGCTCCATATCAAAAAATTTTATTCCGTCATCATGAAGTTTGGTGGCCAACTCAACCCCAACAAACCGCCAATGCCATGGTTCGTATACATAAAAATTATTATCTTTAGGGTATGAGAGAACAAAACCATATTTATAAGCATTATCCTCAAGCCAAACAAAACCTGGGGTACCATCAAAACCAACACTAAGTGGCGATATAAGTCCAACGATAGTTATGTCTATTGCAGTACCTAACTGATGCTCAGAATAACCCTGATCAGCTGAAAATTGATTAGCACCAGAACCGTATGACACCAAGTAACTACTTT
>JBFZBC010000038.1:0-3325 GCA_041308645.1 bacterium | reverse complement strand
ATTTGTTTTTATTTTTTTTACTCATTTGTTTTGAATTATTTCATTAATTATATCATAAAATTTTATATATGAAATCAAACTCCATAAGAATGTTGTATTGCTGGAGCACGAGGAATTTTTTGCTAAAAAATTCCTCGTTCCTTACATGAACAGTACACCTTTCACATTTTGATTACAAAACGTTCAAGGTCTTTCATTTGGGTCCCACCCCAAATTTCAACTCGCGCCAGTCGCGCTCCCAAGCCTCCATCAACACAACATTCTTACTACGTTAGATTTCAGGCTAATTCAAACATTACCTTTTCATAAGGCACGAAAAAGGAAGGTTTGCGAGATTCTTCAAAATTAAACGCAGCAAGAATACAGTGCTAGAGGAGACTTACGGAAGGCGACGGCCTGAGTATGAAGGATTTTTTCAGCAGAAAAAATACCTGTGCTCCGGTTAGTACTGTATTTTACGGAGGTTAATTTTAGGTACTAAATGTGGTCCATAATAAGGACGTAGCGAGGAAAAAAATCTACCCCACCCAACACCCTATATGTCCTATTGACTTTTTGTCCTTTATGTGCTAAACTACTTTATGAAGCTTTACATTATTTTCCTGTCCATTATATAATGGACAAAAGGTTTTTTCTAAAAAAGTAATTTTTCTTAAGGGACAGTCTTTAAAGACACCCTTATATTTTAAAGGTCATATTATAAAGGACCTTATAATTTTCATTATTATGTCAGAAAACAATATACAACAAAATAAGATACAGGAGAGCAATGCTGATGCAAATGCTACCGGTATTTCTAGCGTTGTTATTTTTAAGGACAAGCCGAACCTAGTGTATTTATATAAAAAGACAGAGAAGCTAGTGACCGCTATCTACCTACTCTCAACCCTCATATCAGACAAAGAGCCAATCAAGTGGCAGATGAGAGAAACTGGTTTAGAGTTACTTTCACAAGGTTTGTCTCTTAACCAAGACGGAGTTTTAAATTTGCAAAAATGTGCCTCTTTAGTTGTTAAAATTCTTTCCTTTTTAGAGATCTCATATATTGCCGGAATTATCTCAGAAATGAACCATAATATCTTTAAGAATGAAATAAATATTATAATCCAAACCATCGAGTCTGAAGAGAAAGAGGGTAGGGTGGAAAGCTTAATTATTCCGGAACACTTTTTTCAAGTTAAAAATGATTATCAAGGAAACACTTTGATGTCTAAAGGACAAGATGTTTTGTCTGATACTCAAACATCACCAACCATCCCTTTGTCGCATAAGTCAGAAAAAAATAAAGAACCTTCTTTGGCGTCAAATTCTAACAGACATTCAAACGGTCCTTCTTCTGTTGGTAGACAAGACATTATTATTAACCTATTAAAGAAAAATACTGAACTAGGTATAAAGGACTTTGTTTCATCTATCAAAGGCTGTAGCGAAAAGACTATTCAACGTGAGCTTGTTTCACTAGTAGCTAAAGGACAGATCAAGAAGGAAGGTGAAAAACGCTGGTCCCGCTACTCTTTGAAGTAACAAAAAGCCCCTTTCTCACCACATCCTTTTCCGAGTACGAATTTTTTGAAGCTTAAAAAATTCTCCGTTTTCGGCTCAGCCAGCCTCAAAAGCCTCTCCAAAGGAAGATGGTTCAACGTGGCTTATTTGTTTAGTATCTAATTTATTGCTTTTACCCCTATATTATGCTATGCTGGGCCTTGTGGATTATGGGTATTTAGGACTTACTATTACCTACAAGCTAAGTAGCTACAAAGCTAATCTTGAGTTATCCACAGTCCCTGTTTTGCTTATTTTATAGGTAATATATATAATATTGGGACGGATAGTGTTTTCACAGCTTTGTGTTATACTATCTATATACTGTTTTAGATTGAACCTTGATAATTAAATAGAGTCTAAGATTACTGAAATTCAGATACTTTTTATTGTTGCTTACAGTTGAAATTCCATTTCATTTTTGTCACTACTATTCTGTTGTTTTTTGCTTGGGCCCTGAATATTGGAAGTAATTTACTTAAAATTATTTCAAGTATTCAGTGCTCAAAAGATGAGCACAGAATTTAGTTTGAAATTAAGATGATCATTTGTTTTATATTTTGAGATGATTATCGGAAAGCGGAGGGTAGTAAACAGGTCAAATTATGTTTATTATTTTTCGTGAAGATCTGTCCGAATAAATTTTTATTTCGGCGGATAAAATATATTTACCCGTAAAAGTTTCTGTTTCAGAAATTTTTTGGGTTTGGTTCGGTCGGTTTTTAGTCGAAACCTTACCGATCATCCTAATGCTGATTTAAAAAAGAAGCAGAATGGATGTAGTTTATAAAAAGTTTTTTCCTTACTTTAAAAGCTTGCCCGAATTAATTTTATTTAAATAAAATTAGGCGGGTTTTATTAATTAAGAGGAAATTACTTACCTTTGTTTACCCGACCGTTTTACGGTTTAGGGCTGAATAAAGTTAATTAAAAAAATTATAAATCATGTTAAAAAAATTATTGAGCGTAGGTGTCGTTTTGGCACTTGTCGCTGCAGTATTAGTTGGAGTAGGTGCTTCTACCGCTTCTGCACAGACTATGAGTTTGTGTCAGACCGTTGATGCTCTAATCGCAGCCGGAGTTATTGCTCCTGACAAAGTAGTTGCCGCTAAGGCCGCTGCTGGTTGTACAGCTACTCCAGCTGGTGCTTACACTTTTACTCGAAGCTTAACTTTAGGTTCAACCGGTGCTGATGTCACCGCTCTTCAGAACTTTTTGATTTCCAATGGAAATAGTATTCCAGCTGGTGCAACAGGTTACTTTGGAGCTCAGACACAAGCTGCTTTGGCTGCTTATCAAGCTGCAAAGGGTATTACCCCAGCAGTTGGATACTTTGGTCCTTTGACCATGGCTTCTGTTAATGCTAATACCGTTGTTGTAGTTCCTACAACCACAACCACAACCACAACCCCAGCAACCCCAGCTTCTTCAGCGCTTGAAGGAACTTTCGGTACTATTTCACAAATCGATCAACTTTCACAGTATAGTGCTGAGGAAGTAGGTGCTGGACAGGACGATGTTAAGGTTATGGGCTTTGAAGTTACTGCTTCAAACGATGGAGATATTCAAATCTCAGCTATCAAATTAACTTTTGATAATACTGGGAAAGGAGCTGGTGATTCAAGTCGTATAGAAGACTACGTTGATTCTGTTTCTGTTTGGAAGGGTTCCACAAAAATAGGTTCAGCTGATGCAACTGACTTTACCCGAGACAGTACTGGTATCTACTCAAGAACCTTAGCTCTTACTGATGCCGTCATTCGAGCCGATGCTTCTGCTAAGT
>JBFZBC010000037.1:0-2886 GCA_041308645.1 bacterium | reverse complement strand
CAGATGTTATTGAAGTAGTGGAAGCTTTGAAGAAACTACCAGAATACGTTGGGGTGGAAAGTTTAAGGAAAGGAAAAGCTGAAGAAAAAGGTGCTTTTGATAAGAGGATTATTCTTAAAGGAGAGAAGTAAAAGATGAAAAAAAATAATACCGCGTGGGTTGGAATCTCCCAAAAAAAAGATAAAAAAAACCTTTCTAAAGACAGTTTGTCTGGCTCTTTAATTTCTGAAATTGAAAGACATATTAAAAATATAAAGAGTTACAAGACAAATTTAGTTGATTTTGCTCCAACAGATAAAACTGGTAAACTTTGTTATCCAACAAAAATAGAAATTGATCAGAATTTCAATATCCTATGGAATAATATTATTTATAAAAAACCTAAAATAATTTTTTTATTAGGAGGAATAGTCTTATCTGCGTTTGAAAATAACTTAAAAATAAAAATTACAAAATGGAATAATTATGATTATTTTGTGACTAGATTTAATAAATTAACCATAATACCAATTCAACACCCATCTTACATACGGGTTTATAAGAAAAAAGATACAAAAAAATATATACAAAATATTGTAAATATTGCTCTAAGGTCTTATATTGAGGTGGTATAACCAAGACAAAGGAGACACACCTATTTGAAGTGTCTCCTTTCTCATTTCGTGTTAATGATGCTGTAGCTTTGTCACTTTCAGATGTTGGTATTGCTATGGGCGGGTTAGGTTCAGATGTGACAATTGAGTCAGCAGATGTTGTATTGGCTAGGGATGATTTTTCTAGGGTACCTGAAATGATTAAGATATCTAAGTATGTTATGAAAATAACTGAGCAGGATTTTATAGTTTGGGGTATTACTAACGTTTTTGGCCTAATTTTGGTTCTTATGGGTATTTTGGGACCAACTGGGGCTTCAGCCTATAATTTTTTAACAGATTTCTTACCTCTTATAAATTCCACCAGAGTCTTTCAGGTATATTTAAAAGAAAAAATATAATTATACCCATAACCTAATAATGTTGCATAAATAATTCTATAATTATATAATAGCATTATGGAAAATATACAAAAATTTACTGCCGGAACAAAGATTATCATTGTCGAAGATGATAAGTTTCTAGGCGGCCTAGTATCAAAAAGGTTAGCAGATGAGGGTTGCGTTGTTCGTCAACTTGAAAGCGGAGAACTAGCGCAAAACACGGCGGAAACTGACACCCCAGATTTAATATTTTTAGACTTACTTTTGCCTGGGATGAGTGGTTTTGATGTTTTGGATGGTTTAAAGAAAAGTGAAGTTACAAAGAATATCCCCGTCATTGTCCTTTCAAATTTAGGTGAAAGAGAAGATATTAAAAGAGGTCTTGATTTAGGAGCAACTAGTTTTTTGATTAAAGCATCTATGACTGTGGATAGTATTGTCGCCGAGGCTTCAAGGATTTTACGAATAAGAAATAAATAGTAAATTAAAAAACACCACACCTTTTTTCAAAGGTGTGGTGTTTTTTTGTTAAATGGTAAAGTCTTGTGAGATTATACCGTTATCAGCCTTAATCATACCTGAGGTATAAACTTGAGAATAGCTTTCATCATCATTCTTCTTTTCAACCTTTATATAATATTTACCTTTAGGAACTAAACAATAATATCTACCTATTTTATCAGCCACTTTATTTGTTATTTCAATGTTTAATTCTTGGTCAAAGATTCTAATAATGGCAAATGATAAAGGAACGCCAGTCTTGTCTACTAAGGCACCAAGAGCTTTTGGTTTAAGTCCAATTTTTCTTAAGGCGGTAAGAACAAGGTATAGACCAAAAATGATTAAGTTGTAGGGAGCGGTAACCAAGAATAATGAAAAAAGAGAAACCACAAAACCTATTCTAAATAGCCAATCTGTTGAAATCCTCATAATTTTATCTCTCTTAGAATAGAACTTCATTAATTTCTTTTGACCTTTTGTAAATTCATTCCAGTCAAATTTTACAGGGTCAAGAGGAATATTTTTGTTTATTAATTCACCCACATTTAGAACATTTATTTTTTCTCCTAAGTATATATTATTATATAAAGCATCCTTAGTTTTTCCTCGTAATTTTTCTGAAGGGAAGGCATAGTTTGTTTTATTAGCAGATAAAGTATAAAGACCAGGTGGAACAAGAAAACCGTATCGGCCATCAAGATCTGTGATCGACATAGTTTCTTTATTAGTGCCAATTTCTTTTAAGACAACATATGCTGGGTCGATTGGTTGTTTTGTAACGCTGTCATATACAGTTCCCCAAGGGCGATTTCTTTTCTTTAGACCTAAAGCACTCAATAACAATCCCCAAAGTCTGAACGGTAGGAAGAAAAGATCCGCTACGGTCGTACTATTTAAAGCAAAGATACCGGTAGCTGCTACACCTCCACCCACTACTCCTACTGTAGTAACAGTTTTTGTGACAGCAGAACCGGCTGGAGTATCAACAATTTTTTTAGCAGCAAGGAATATCTTTTCAGTTGTGGTACCTAAAACTGATATATTCTTTTCAACAAAACTACTAACATCTAATATTTGTTGAATGTTTTCGTTTGTATTTCTTTCATTGCTACCACCATTTGTATTATTTGTATTTGTATTTGTATTATCAATTGTATTCTTTGAAATATCAGTTACTGGGTCTATGTTTGTTTCAGTAGGCGTACTGGTAGCATCAGGTTCAACTAATTCTATCCTAATAATTAATTGAGCAGTCGCGATCTTAGAAGTATCGGCCTTAGATCTAGCTTGAATCGTAACATTAACAGCTTGATTAGGGGCAGTGTATAGACCATTTTCTGTGATAGTTCCATAAAAATTAGTAGTATCAATCGGAAGAATAAGCCAATCAACACCAGTATTTGTGGTTG
>JBFZBC010000036.1:0-6722 GCA_041308645.1 bacterium | reverse complement strand
TGATAGCATTATTGATCTGTTTGATATCAGAGGCTCTCTCGGCATTACGAGCTTGAGCTAACTGACGAGCAGGATTGATGGCAAGTATCACTATACCAGCAAGGATGGCGATGATACCAACGACTAATAATACTTCAAGTAATGTAAATCCTTTTTTGTGAGACATTTTTAGACCCTATGTGGGTAAGTTAAATTAATAATATAAGATATCTATATTATATATATATATATATCAATAGCAAGGTGGTGTGTTCCACTTAAATTTGTTTCCCGGCTATGTAACCAGTGGTCCAGCAGAGTTGGAGAGAAAAGCCACCAGATAGACGGTCAAAATCTAAAATATCACCAGCAAAATACAAATTATTATAAAGTTTTGAACCCATAGTTTTAAAATCTACTTCATTTAGATCTAATCCACCACTAGTAATGATAGCTTTATCAAAACCCAAAAGACCAGCTACAGTCATTTCAAACTTTTTAAATTTTTCTATTAGGGCCAAACGTTCTTCCCGCCTGATTTCATTTATTTCCCACTCTGGATCTATCTCTAATTGTTTCAAAATCAAATCAAATATTTTCCCTGGTACTTCATTGAAAGACAAATTTTTAACTTTTTTATTTACATGTTCTTCAAAAACCTTTTTCATCATTTCATGCATTTGATCCAACCCCACCCCAGAAAAGAAATCCAAGGAAATCAAAACTTCTCTTACCTCTCCAGCCGTCAACGTGGCAGGTTGACGGTTATCTGAATATTCTAAAAGCTCACCGATAGATTTGCTCATATTTAAAATAGTTGGACCAGAAAGACCATTGTGAGTAAATAAAATCCGGCCTTTTTTATTTAAAGCCTTTTGAAAAACCCTGTCTCTTGCTGTCCAAACAGAAATGCCAATATTATCAAGGCTGATACCAGCAAGCTCGCTAACCCAAGGATTGGAAACTTTAATTGGGACAAGAGATGGATTCGCCTGTGCCACCTTATGCCCGATTTCCTTAAGCCATTTAAAACCATCCCCAGTTGAGCCGGTTTCTGGATGTGACATTCCGCCTGTTGTTAAAATAAATTTATGCGCTAAGATTTCCTCCCCACTTTTTAAAACAACCGAAGTAATTTTTTTAGCTTGCCCTTCTTTTTTTAGGGTTTTTTTATTTAACTTTTCTACTTCAGCCGAGAGTTTAAATTTCACACCAAGTTCTCTCGCTCTCTTCACTAAAACATTTAAAACATCTGCTGAATTATTACTCTCTGGAAAAACCCGAAATCCGGCTTCAACTTTTGTTTTCAGGCCTAAATCATTAAAATATTTAATTGTATCTTTTACCCCAAAAACAGAAAAGGGTGTAAAAAGAAAGTCCCCTTTTTTACCATACTTACTAACAAATTCTCTATGATTTGGATTAGCGTTTGTTAAATTACAACGACCCCCGCCAGATATTAAGAGTTTTTTACCTAACTCTTCATTTTTCTCCAAAACTAACACTTTTGCTCCACCATTCCCAGCCTGACAGGCAGCCATCAAACCAGCTGGTCCACCACCTATAATTATGACATCGTAGGTATCAGGTGTTAGGTGTGAGGTTTTAGTTTTAACAGCTTTAGTAGTCTTTTTTATGGTAACTTTATTTTTTTTAATAATTTTCTTTATCATCCAATTTATAAAATTTAAACTCTATTATTTATCTAGTCCTGTTACTATGTAGATTTTATAACGAGACAAGTAATAAAAGGTTAGCATAGATACAGTATTTTTGCTAAACTCATATTTATTATGAAAATTGGAATTGATATTGATGAAGTCCTAGGACACTTTCTGCCGGCTTTGGTTGAATTTCATAATTATACCTATGGTACAAAACTAAAAGTGGAACAATTTCACTCATATAATTTCTGGGAAGTATGGGGTGGAACAAGAGATGAAATGATTAAAAAAGTAGACGATTTTGAATTGACAACTTTTTTTATAAATATTCAAACAGTTGATGGAGCGAAAGATTCAATTAAAAAACTAAAAGAAAAACATGAATTTTTTATAATTACTTCCCGACCAATGAGCTTATTACAAAAAACGAAAGATTGGTTAGAAAAAAAATTTCCAAACACATTTGATAAAATATTTTTTGCCAACAATGTTTTTAGAAATCAAACAACTAAAAGTAAGGGTGAATTTTGTAATGATTTAGGAATTGATATTATGATTGAGGACTCAGCTAGTTTTGCCAATGAATGTGTCGCCCCTGATAGAAAGGTTTTTCTTATTAACCAACCATGGAATAAGGATGCAATAACTAAACCCGAAGTTATTCGTGTTAATTCCTGGAAAGAAATAATGGAGCAAGTCTAATTATTTTCCGGTTGAGCCAAATCCTCCATATCCCCTTTCCGATTCAGTAAGTTCATTTGCTTCAATAAGTTCTGGTGTTTCTTTTTTCTGAATTATCATTTGCGCTACTTTGTGCCCTTTTTCAAATTTATAATCCTTATCACTAATATTTGTAACCGCCACCAGCACTTCTCCTCGATAAGTAGAGTCCACCACGCCGGCAATCGTTTTAATTCCCTCTTTAACTGATAATCCGCTTTTATCCCAAATCAAACCCACATAGCCAGTAGGTATTTCCATCGCAATACCAGTTTTTATTGGAATTCTTTCACCTACCTTTACTAAAGTATCTTCAATTGCAAATAAATCAAAACCAGCATCATCAAAATGTGCGTATTTGGGGATTACCGCATCAATGTGTAACTTTTTTATTTTTAATTTCACCCCAGCAGTATATCAAAAAAAAAGGCTCTGGTGTATCACTCACCAGAGCCCTTTTATCTACTTTCCGACTGGAATACACATAACAACACTTCCATCTCTACCTATGTGTTGAAGAGATTCTGTTTCTGGACATTCACACCACCAACGTCCAAAGTTATGGAGTACCTGATTGCATTGGTTCTTAGGAAAATGAGGTTTGCGATGAAGACATTTTCGCTTTTCACACTGATGAGAACTGTCACCATTACATTTTACTTTTACCTTCAAATGACTCAGTTTAATGGCAACCTTCTGTTCTTTAACCAAAATAGCAAGTTCATCCTTAGACTTGCTAATAGAAAATTCAAGATTCTTTATTCGTTTTTTTCTATCCTCAATAGTCTCACTCATAATACTCCTCCTTCCGATATTTCAAGTAATAAGAACTTTTCTTTTTTCATTATTAACTTTTATAAAAATAAAGTCAATAGAAAATTATTTTCTCAAAGCTTTATCAATCCTCTTAGCTAACTTAATCATATCTTTTTCCTTGGCTCCGCGGGTAGTTTCGCCAGCAGTGCCCAAGCGGATACCGGATGGATTCATGGGTGAACGTGGTTCGTTCGGGATGGTATTTTTGTTTACAATTATTCCCTCTTTCTCTAATTTATCTGAAGCTTCTGCCCCACTAATTTTTCCCGTATCCATCAAAATCAGGTGGCTATCCGTACCGCTGGAAATAATATGCCAACCCAGTTTCCTTAATTCCTCTGCTAAAACTTTAGCATTTTTCACTATTTGCTTGGCATATTTTTTAAAAGCCGGAGTTGAAGCTTCTTTAAGAGCCACAGCAACAGCGGCAATCTGGTTCATATGTGGACCACCTTGAAGACCGGGGAAAATAGCTTTATCAATCAACTCAGCAAAAGTAAAAGTTTTCCCTTTTTCACCTGTTTGGATTTTATCTTTTCGCGCAAAAATCAAAGCACTACGTGGTCCACGTAAAGTTTTATGTACTGTCGTAGTCACCACATCCGCATAGTTAAAAGGTGATGGATATGCTTCACCGGACACTAAGCCAGCAAAATGCGACATATCCACCATAAGTATCGTCCTTCGCCCCGGCTCAGGATGTTCCACTGCATCGGCAATTTCACGAAATTTTTTAAAATTAATAATTCGAGGATAAGCAGTAAACCCGGCAATAATCATATTTGGTTTTTCTTTAGTGGCAAGTTTTTTTATTTCCTCATAATCCAAAACCTCGGTATTTTCATTTACACCATAAGCCACCTGCGTCCAATATTTTCCTGTCGCTGAGACTTTATGACCGTGAGTCAGGTGACCACCATGATCCAAAGACATACCCATTACTTTTCCACCTTGAGGAACCAAAGCAACATAAACAGCTAGGTTAGCTGGTGAGCCTGAAAGTGGCTGAACATTCACTCCCCAATCATCAGCTGAAAGTTTAAAAAGTTTTAAAGCTCTTTCTTTACAAAGATCCTCCACTTTATCAGTATAGGTCTGCCCTTTATAATAACGATGCCCCGGATAGCCTTCAGAATATTTATTTGTAAATTTGGAACCAAGGGCTTTTAAGACATCGTCGGACACATAATTTTCCGAAGCAATTAAAGAAACAGTTTCCTTCTGTCTCTTTTCCTCCGCCTTTATTAATTTCTCAATTTGTTTATCTTTCATATTATTTTTCTTTGATATCTTGCATCCCCCTCCTAATATTCCAATCGTCTATACTAAAATCTGACTGTATTTTTATAAAAGGGAACATTTTTATCAAGGCTTTACTCATTTGATGAGCAACTTTTCTCAAGGTGGGATGAACTAGGCGACCAGAACGAAGTTCCGCCACATAAGTGGTCGCAGGCAAGCCGTAGGAAACCTTACAGGTAACATTAAAACCGATAGCACAATAATACTGTTTATATTCTTTGGCGATCTTTAATTTATTAATTAATTTAACTTGTTCTTTAATTAATTTCACAGCAATCTTTTTATTCTTTTCTGGTAATTCATTTAAATACCATTCATTAAAGTCATATTTTGTAGTTAATAGGGGCATTCGACACACACCGTTTCTGTGTCTCTGCACGTCTCTAAATGAACCGAAATCTAAAAGAAATTCAAAGGTAACATTACCAAGTTCAGTTAAAAAATGTGGCAAACCAGTTTTTGGGGCCCGTTTGGTAAATATATCTTTATATTGAAAGAGCTCTTTCTTATTAATATTTGTTTTGGCGGAAAAAATATTAGCATTTTTATTAAAATAATAATTGTATTTTTTTTCAATAAAATCCCAGTATTTTTCTTGTTCAACGGTCTCCTGATGACCAAAACTCTGGGGATATTTTTCTTTCAAAGTAGTTAAAATTTTCTCCGCCACTTCTCTAACTTCAGCCAAGGGATGTCTTCTTAAATAAACTAACTTATCATGCGCCTGACGTAAGTTTGTATGCCAACTAAACTGCGTAGTCACTCCCGCTGGTAAAAATCCACGAAGAGTGTCAAAGGCCCTAGCAACGACTGCTTTGCCATAAACATTCTCATCTTCATCATCCTTTCTGGGATATTTTTTTGTGATATGCGCCTGTACCTCGGCCTGATTCTCAGTATAAAACTTCATCCACTGATCCAAGATAAGTTTTGATTCTTTGGTACACACAGGATCAATAATAGCCTGCTTAAACATATCAATATAACGCGAGCTAGTTTCCTGTCCGGAATAAAGTGGCCAGTCTTGAATAGCTTTAGCCACTAGCATACTCACACCCTCCACAAAAATAGTCGTACTGCCACAATCCGCAATACTAGCATGACCATAACCCACATAAAATCGCTCCATAAACTTTCCGGAATTACTTTCCCGAACTTTCTTCACATGTTCTTCAACACTCAAAGAACTCCGAGAATAAAGCGCCTGCATCATCGCCGTATCCTGCGGGCCAAACTCATCATAAATAAATATTTTCATTTTTTTATTTTAAAACTTTCTTAATCTTTTTATAAATTTCCTGATGAATGTTTTCTCGCGTATCCATCATTCCATTTTTAACACATTCAATTTTGACCCAATCCGGCTGTGTCCGCGCGAGCCAAATAGCACTTTTATATGAATTCTTTAAGAAATTTACATCTTTTTCATGAACATCTTTTTTCTTTTTTAGATATCCACGTTTACTATTTTTATTTCTCTCTTTCATCAGTTTAAGAGTAGTAGAAATTGGTACACTTAGGTAAAATACCACATCAGGTTTAGGAATTTTAAAAACTCCATATTCCATTTCATCTAGCCATTTTAAGAAGGCCTCCCTTTTTTTGGTGCTAGCAATCTTTCCCCCTTGGTGAATCTGATTAGCACTGGTATATCTGTCTGCCACCACAATATTTCCTTCCTCCAACCATTTTTTAATTTTATCTCTAGACTCAAAACGGTCCGCTGCATAAAGAACTGAAGCAATTTTAGGATGAACCTTCACAAAATTAAAATACTGCTCGGAAAGACAGTGCCCAATAAACTTACCAAAAAAATTTGAATAATATTCTGGAAAATCTATCTTTTTTACTTTATAACCATCCTGTTTTAAATGTTTAATCAAAAATTCTGTCTGAGTTGCCTTACCACTCCCATCTGATCCATCAATCACAATAAATTTACCTTTTTTCATTAAAAGTTATAACTAATTACTTAATAATTTCTGGGACAATCCTATCCACCTGCTTATACAAATCATCCATTTCCCCTTCATTTATAACCGTAAAATCGGCCCTAGCAATCGGTCCTCCCTGATGCAAATTTTCTATTTGAGCATAATCACGAGAAACTACTTCCTCCTTAGTTAAGGGTCGTTTAGAACGATTCCCAAGTCTTTTAATCCGCGTATCTGGTGAGGAATATACAGCTATTACCCTAAAATCATCCCCGAACTCTTTTTTAAATTCCAAATATTCTTCCCA
>JBFZBC010000035.1:0-9649 GCA_041308645.1 bacterium | reverse complement strand
CACTCTCTGAATTTGTCCGCCAGAAAGCTGATTTGATTTGTGGTGAAAATGACCTTCATCCAAACCAGCCGCCTTCAATGCCTCAATCGCTCTCCTTTCTCTCTCTTCCTTGGATACTCCTTCATAAATTAACGGTAACATAACATTTCTTAAAACTGTCGTTCGAGGCAGAAGATTAAAGGACTGAAAAACAAAACCAATTTTTTCTTTTCTAATATCAGCCAATTCGTCATCAGAAAGTTTGGAAACATCTTTATCATTTAGAAAATATTTTCCACTTGTTGGTGTGTCTAATGCCCCCAAAATATGCATCAAAGTACTTTTTCCAGAACCTGATGGCCCCATAATAGCGACGAACTCTCCATCTTCAATTTTAAAATCAACCGATTTTAGGGCATTAAGAGCAATGTCGCCAGTATGATAGGTTTTTGTAATGTTTTTTACTTCAATCATTTTATTATCTAGTCATTCGATTTCCACCACCACCAAGAATACTCGTGACTGACGGTGTCTTATTTGCTGTTTGATTTGCAGTAGTGCCAGTAACAGTTTTAGTTACCACTAAGTCACCAGCATTTAGGCCATCGATAATTTCAGTAACCGTATCGTTAGAAATACCCATAGTTACATTCTGTGATATTGGTGTAGAAGAAACATCATTTAAGACTTCGACATAATTTACATCACCTTGATTTTTTATAGCACTATTGGACACAGTCAAAACATCCATTTTGCTTTCAGTAATAATAGAAGCACTGACGCTCATACCTGGCTTAACTCGATCATCTTGGGTATCAAAACCGATTTTAATTGTGTAGCTAACCACCCCTTGTGAGACGGTCCCAATCAAATTCACTTCAGCTACTGTTCCCACGATATTTAATTCGTCAAAAGCATCAAAGGTTAAGTTGGTTTTTTGTCCAACTTTAACTTTGGCGGCATCAATCTCATTTAAGGAGATCTCCGCCATTTTTTGTTTGGTAATAAGAGTAGCAATGGTTGCACCATTACTTAGTGTGTCACCTATATTAACATCCCCAACGGAAGCAATAATACCAGCAAATGGTGCGACAACCGAATAATTAGCCAGAGCTTCTCGCTTTTGCTTTAAGGCCAATTCTTGCGAACGTAAATCCAAAGTGTCTGGACCATCTTTTAAATCAGCTAAGTCTGTTTTCGCATCTCTTAATGTCCTGTTACCATTCACAATATTATTACCAGCCGAAGTTAAATCGGTAATTATTGAATTAACAGCAATTACTAAATCATTGACGGCTATATAAGCATCTGACGCCACTGACGGATCATCTTCTCGGTCTCTCAAATAAACCACGGTATCCTTGGCTGTTTTTGAAGCGTCGAGAACTAATTTAGCAACATCATTCAAATCAGAAATTAATGATTCGGTGGTATTATCATCAAGTTTATTAGAAATCAATCGATAATTCTTTTGATAAGCAGTTAGAGTTTTATTGGCTGAATAATATTTTTCTTCCGTATTATCAATATATTCTTTTTCAGTTTTAGCCAATCCTGTTTTAGAGGAATTCAAATAATTATCAAACAACCCGTCTATTATTTCCAGATTATCAGATATATCAGTCGAAGCTTTAATGATGGTGATTCTTCCATCAGCATAAGCTGTTTGTTTTTCTTCCTCGGCATCAGTAACCGCTTCTTCTGCTTTCCGTAAATCAGTCGGGTCAATAGTTATAAGTTCATCATAAGTAATTTTAGCACTTTCTAATTCATAGGAAGCGTCTCCGCTGTCCAATCCCGCTAAATAGGCACCTTTTTGGACTTCTTGTCCGACTTTGGTGTTTAAATAAACCAAATCACCAGAAGTTTTAGTTTTTAAATCCACTTGGCTCAGGGCCGATACCTGACCAGTACCACTGACTGTCGTTACAATATTTCCAATCTTAACTGGTTCTGTGACATAAGAAACTTCTCCAGTAGTGTTATTAAATGATTTTATAATCCAATAACTGATTAGAATAACAGCCACCAGAGCAATGACAGAAATAAATTTATGCTTTAGGATATAACCCTTAGATTTTGCTAGGATGTTTTTCATATAATTTTGTTATTTTAAATCTGGAATAGGTGGTGGTGGCAATACACGGACAAGCTTGGCCTCAATTTCCCCCTGACTATTAGCTTCACCAATAATTGAAACAAAGTCACCTACAACAATATCACCAGCTTTAATTTCTCCTCTCGCTTCTCTAATACTAGTCTCTTGGTTAAACAAAATCACTTTTTCAATATTGTTTGGTTCAGCTACCACGATAGTGGAGGTGCTTGTCCTTACTACTTTTCCTACAGCCCCATGTCCACCAGGGATATTATCAAAAGGCATTCCCTCAAATATTCCTCCCATTTTAGGCCCTTTATCATCACCAAAAATACGGCCATAATTTTCACCTAGTCTTTGAGAGAAACCAGCTTTTTTAAACCCCACAAAAACTCCCGCCTGAAAAACGATAGCTAAAATTAAAAAGGTAGCGATACCGATAATAAAACCGAGAAAAACTTTTGATTGAAAAAATTCTTTAGGATTAAAGTTCATGATATTAATTTATTAAGCAAAATTGGCCGACAAACCAATCTTTTGAATATCTTTTTTGATAAAACCAAATTTAAAACTGATGGATAGTCCAAGGAGAGAAATAAGAATCAAGGTCAGGTGAAAAACAGGTGTGGCTTCAATTAAGGACATCGAGAATTGTTTCCAATAAGTCATGACGATACCAGTATCAGTAAAGAGAAGAGATAGGTAATTCCAAAAGCCAGAATTTTGCATTTGACTTACGAGATTAATGAAAATTGGGAAGAAAGAAACAAAAGATAGACCACCCACTATTCTGGTGATTAAAACTTGTCTATTTAATCTCTTCACTCGCTCCTGGTCTATCCTCAAAAGAATCTTTGATTTCAACAAATCGGACGATTTTAATTCGCCAATTGCTTTAAAAGCTTTTTCTAAATTATTACTCATACTAGGTTATACGAGAGAAAAGCTCTTTTAGGTGCAAAAGACCACGGCGGTGCTGGCTTTTAATAGTTTCAACAGGTCTTTTTAAAATAGTTGATATTTCCTCTAAGGTTAAATCGTTAGAGTATTTTAAAATGAGAACTTCTTTATAAAGAGACGGCATTTCTCCTAAAACCTTACTAAGTTTGTCTAAATCCTGGGCTTGAGCAAATACCTCATCGGCTAACAAAGCATCGTCAGCTAGAGTATCTAATATGACATTACTATCATCTTTATCGTCGAAATCAGAAAAGACAAATTCCTTTCTTTTTCTTAAATAATCAGTTGTTGTATTTCGAGCAATGGTGAAAAGCCAGGTCTTAAATGAGTATTTTGAATTAAAGCTTTTTAGCTTTCTCCAAACTTTAATAAAAACATCTTGGGTTAAATCCTCGGCTACCGATTCGTCTTGGACTAAACCAAAAACAAAACGATAAACAGATTTTAGGTGTCTATTTATCAAATATGGCAAAACTTGGTCTTGACCATAGAGATAGCTGTCCACCAACTCCTTATCGTCTCTTTTTCTCAATTCAAAATCTTCCATAATTAATGGAAGTTTAACATATTTTTAACTAATTATTATTAATTTTACCCCACACCATCCCCCACTATATTTTATTAATCGGTTCTGACGTCCCTTCCCTCGCAAAAAACAGCCCATATACAGAGCTGTTTTTTGACTGCGCGGGCGATGGGTGCTGACCCCACGGCCTCTCCCGTGACAGGGGAGTGCTCTACCGTTGAGCTACGCCCGCGTGGTGATAAATCTCAATATAATGAGATCTCTCATATTATACACAAAATAACCCTTTAGACAAACTCTTATTGTGCCGATGAATGGGACAAGCCCGCGGCTAAAACTTTTTCGTCAAAAAGTTTTGCCTGGGCACCACCTCATGATTTTTTGTACTCAAAAAATCTACTCCGGCGTTCAATTCCATACGCAAGCAAAATCATTTGCTTGCTTTACGGCACAATGAATAAAGACGCTTCTAGCGTTTTTATTCATTGTGCCGATGAATGGAATTGAACCATTTTTTGAGGCTTATGAGTCCCCCGTTCTACCATTGAACTACATCGGCATTTATAATTTTCCCTAGAACTTACCAACAACTACATCGGCATTTATAATTTTCCCTAGAACTTACCAACAACTACACAAGTAAGTTATTTTCAATATCAGCAAAATAACTTGCTAAATATAACATTATTTACTAAAAAATCAAACGGCTATTGCTTTTTTAAAAAAAAATGATATTATTATGATTAGCGGGGTAGAGTAACAGTAATTCGCGAGGCTCATAACCTTGAGATGCACGTGCGAATCGTGCCCCCGCAACAAAAAAACAAAAAAGTCCTTATAATATATAAGGACTTTTTTGTTTTAAATATATTCAAACTCCCGAAAAACTGTCTCATAAAGGCCAATCACTCTTTTGGCCTCCCTTTCATTTATCATAAATTCAGATCCTTCATGCGCAATAGAATTTCTTATTTTATGTGCTTCCCAAGCGTTTTCAATATTATCAAAATCACTCGGTTCTACTGATTTCAATTTCTCTCCAATACTTGTTTGCATATAACCCATCTTTTCTAAAATCTCCCCCAACATTATGTCACACTCTAAGATTGCCAGCTTCCAATCATTTGGGCTCTGAGAATTTATATGTATTATTACTTTTTCCCATTTTTCATTTACATGAAGCTGCCCCACTCCACCCTCTTCTGTTTCATTAGTATTTGATATAATAAGTGCTTCATGCATCTCTCTACGCAACCTAATAACATTATTGGCTGCCCAAAGTAAAAAGATAATTAAAATCAAAGATAAAAAGAAGGAGAAAGAAAAAATCCTCAACATCAAAGCCACTAAATAATCTGGCAAAAGCAACCAAAAATTCTTAAGACTCTCCATAAAACTCCCGCCATTAGAAAAAAAACCTTGTACTGCATTAAAAAAAGGATTTAAAGTTACTGAATTAAGTGGGGTGATTTGTTCTATAGGTACGGGTAATGACATGTTTGTATTTTAGCAAATAATTACTTACTCTCAAAGTCTTTAGCAACTTTAAAAAGTATATCTTCCTGACCTTGAGAAGCAAAAAACTGCAAACCTAAAGGTAAATTCACTCCATCTATTTCTTTATAACCAGCTGGAACGGATATGGCAGGTACTCCAGCTAAATTCGCGGGGACAGTAAAAATATCCTCTAAGTACAACTGAAGTGGATCATTTATTTTCTCCCCCACCTTAAATGCTGGTCCAGGTGTTGTTGGTGTAATAATTACATCCACTTTTTCAAAAGCTTTTTTATAATCTTCCTTGATTAAATCTCTTACTATATTTGCTTTATTATAATACGCATCATAATAACCAGAGGAAAGAATATAAGTCCCTAAAATAATTCGCCTTTTTACTTCTGATCCAAAACCTTTTTCCTTAGTTTTAAAATAATCATCAACCATATTTTCCCCGTCTACGTGTAAACCATATCTGACCCCATCAAAACGAGCCATATTTGAGGATACTTCAGCGGGAACAAGAATATAATACACAGATAATGAATAAGATAAGTTTGGCAGACTTACTTCCACTACTTCATATCCAAGACTTTTAAGTTTTTCAACTGACTGAGCAAAATTATTCAAAATTTCAAGACTCAAACCATTCTCTTTCATCACTTCTTTTGGAATACCAATTTTAAATTTAGTTTTAATTTTTTTAAGCTGAGTTTGTTCTATACTAGTACTATCCATTTTATCCTGACCAACAATACAATCAAAAATAATTTTTGCATCATCTACATTTTTAGTGATTGGACCAATCTGATCAAATGACGAACCCATAGCCATTAAACCATAACGAGAAACCGCACCATAAGTAGGTTTCAGACCCACTAAACCACAAAAACTCGCTGGTTGTCTGATAGACCCTCCCGTATCTGAACCAAGAGCTGCCAAGGCCATGTTAGCAGCTATAGACGCGGTGGCACCACCTGAGGAACCACCAGGAACCCTCATAATATCTAGAGGATTTTTTGTTGTTCCAAAAGCAGAATTTTCCGTGGACCCCCCCATTGCAAACTCATCCATATTTGTTCGACCAAGAAAAACTACTCCCGCTTCTCTTAATTTCTTTATGACAGTAGCGTCATAGGTAGCGTGATAACCCTCTAGCATCTTGGAGGCCGCACTAGCAATTCTCCCTTTAATCAAAATATTATCTTTAATAGAAATCGGAACACCAGTTAATAAAGTGACATTTTTTTTATTTTTAATTCTCTCATCTGCGGCCATTGCTTGCTCTAGAACATCAGTAAAAACTTCTAAATAGGCGTGGATCTCTTTATCATTATTTTTTATATTTTCTAAATAGGCATTAGCTAAATCCACAGCGGTGTACTTCCCACTCACCAAATCCTCATGTGCCCTTTTAATTGTTAAGTCTTTTGTGTTGATTTTCATATATTTACCCGAAAAAATTTCTTAATTTGGCGGGTTAATTATCAAGAATCTTTTTAACCTTTAAATAATTGCCTTCTTTCTTTGGAAATTCCCTTACTATATCTTCTTTATTTGAATCACTTATATTTGTCACCTCATCTCCCCTCATAACATTCCTCAAATTACCGGCCTTTCTCTCCTCGCCAACTTTAGCTACTACTCCCTTAATCTGGTCTACGTATGCCAAAATCGAGCCAATTTCTTTTAAATAGGTCTGTTTCTCAATATCGGTAAGCTCTATTCTAGCTAGTTTAGCTAATTTCTCTATATCCTTTATCTCCATAATAATCAAATTGTAGCATAAAATAATGATAAAAGAAAAAATATATGCTAGAATTACAACATGGATAATGAACTAAAAACTAGGCTGGATATTTTAGAACAAAAGTTAGATAAGGTTAATAAGGACGTTAAAACAATAAAAAATGTTTTTCTTTGGAGTTTTATTATAACTATCGCTGTTATAGTTTTACCATTAATTGCTATTGTATTTGTGATTCCACAGTTTATGTCTAGCATTTCTGGCCTTGGCTCTACCGCCCCATCAGCTGATTATACTAACCTTATGAAGATTATAGGATTTTAAGAAAATCCTCCTCATTTAAAACCGTTACTCCTAATTTCCGAGCTTTTTCTAATTTAGAACCAGCATTTTCTCCAGCTACCAAATAAGTGGTTTTAGAAGAGACTGATTCGGATACATTTCCACCCAAGGCCCGAATTTTATCTTTGGCCCCATCACGTGACATATTAGATAATGTACCGGTTATTACAAAACTTTTACCGGTAAATTTAGCCTGCCCTAGGACGGTCCTAGGGCTGGTGAGGACAGTCACTTGTTTAAGCAAATTATCTAGAGTTTTAATATTATTTTTATTAGCAAACCAGTCTACTAAAGCTTGCGCCACCATCGGACCCACACCATCTAATTTTTGTAAATCATCAAAGGTTACTTCACGTAATTTTCTAATATCACCAAAGTGTTTAGCTAGATCAATAGTGGTCTCCTCTCCTACCTGAGAAATTGATAAACCAACTAAAAACTTTGGTAAGGTGACCTGGCGAGATTTTTCTATTGAAGCTAGCAAGTTGTCCACAGATTTTTCCGCGAACCTAGGTAAATTTAATAAATCTCCACGTTTAAGAGTAAATAAATCTTCGTAGGAGGAAATTAAATTGTTGTTTAACAAAACATCAATAATTTTAGGTCCGCAACCGTCCATATCAAAGGCTTTCTTAGAAACAAAATGATAAAAACGACGACGTTTCTGAGCAAAGGAATCCTTACTGACGCAACGCCACGCCGCCTGACCAGGAATCCGCTCCACACGTCCATCACCACCACAATCCATCACTACATTGGGGAATTTATAGACTTTTTCCTTACCAGTTCGTAAATCTTTTAGTACCTTCACAATATCTGGAATTACATCACCAGCCTTCTGCAAGACCACTGTATCACCAATTCTTACATCCAGTCGCTTTATTTCATCCTCATTATGCAATGTAGCCCTAGACACCACTGAACCAGCTACCCGTACTGGGCGTAAATGCGCCACTGGAGTCAAAACACCTGTTCTACCCACCTGAAGCATAATATCTTCCACCACCGTGGTTACTTGTTCGGCTGGAAACTTATAAGCTACACCCCAACGTGGAGTTTTACCAGTATAACCCAGCGCTTCCTGAATTTTCCTAGAATTTATTTTAATGACAATTCCATCCAAACCATATTCCATTTTATCCTTCTTTTTTCCCCACTCCTCATAAAATTTTTCAATTTTATCCAGGGATTCTACCACCTTAAAATATGGATTTGTTCTAAATCCAAGTTTGTTAATTAAATTTAACTCCTCACTCTGGGTGGCTGGAGTATCTAGACCAACAATTTTATCAATATCATAAATAAAGGTATCTAATTTTCTCTTAGCGGTTATTTTTGGATCCAACTGCCGGATGGAACCTGCCCCAGCATTCCTAGTATTAGCAAAAAGTGCCTCACCAACTTTCTGCCTTTCCTTATTAATTCTGTCTAACTCTTTTTTATTCATCCAGGCTTCCCCTACAACAATCGCCGTAACTGGTTTTTGTAAGATAAAAGGTATAGATTTTATAGTCTTTAAATTTTCTGTGACATTTTCTCCTATCTGTCCATCACCTCTAGTGGCCCCTTGAATAAATTCACCATTTTTATAAGTTAAAATTACCTTCAAGCCATCAATTTTTAATTCTAAACAATATTCTACCTTCTCAGCTTTTAAACTGGGTTCCTTGGCCACCATTCTTCTTACTTTCTCATCCCACTTTTTTAATTCTTCAAAATCAAAAACATCGTCAAATGACCACTGGCGCACTTCATGCTTCACTTTCTTAAATTCTTTTAGTGGCTCTCCCCCCACCCGCTTAGTAGGGCTTAAAGGTGAGATCCAATCTGGATGAGTCTCCTCAATTTGAGTCAGCTCATGCATCAAAGAATCATAAGCTTCATCTGACATATCTGACTTATCCAACACATGATAAAGGTACCGATGATTCTCTATTATCTTTATCAATTTTTTATAACGCTCTTTATCCACTTTAATAATTTAATGTTTGATAAATTGCTCTTTGAACACGATCTCCACCAATAGAATCTTGGCCAAATGAATTTATAGTAGTGAAAACTTTTCCTTCTGCGGTTCCACGACCAGATATTGATTTTATAATTTGAATATAATAGTTTGACCCTAAATCACCTTCACCTAACACAGAAATGGTATTTTGAGCAGTGCCAATATTAACTTCAACTAAATCCTCGTCTGAATTACTATCAACAACATTAAGATCCAAACCTGCACATTTTATATTTCCAGATTCTAAACCAAATAAATTTGGAATTGTCCCTTTCTTTGTGTCCCAAAGGAGAGCGCATTCACGACCACTGTCAGCTGCGTAAAATGCATGCACAGACTGTCTAGTGGCGGTAGAAATAGCTAACTCTTTCAAGGCAATGCTAAAAATAGATAAACCAATAGTTAAAAGCAAGCTGGAAATTAAAACTGAGAAGAGTAAAGCAAATCCCTTATTTTTCTTAGTTTTTATAGAAGGATTATTTTTTACATTGCT
>JBFZBC010000034.1:0-10451 GCA_041308645.1 bacterium | reverse complement strand
TGTTTTAATATTTTTACCATGTGAATTTTTGAAGGTTAATTCCAAATGATTTTTTTCCTTCCCAAACATTTTTATATTTTCTACAATCGCCTTCTCAAAAAGAAAAAGTGGTTTTGAATTATTCACGCCATAAGGCGCCAGTTTTTCTATCAGTCGATAATTTTCCGTGGTTACATCATCAAAAGAAATTTTGGCATCCACCTGCAGATCCTCCACTACTGCTGAACCTTTTAAAATTACTTTTTCGTAAGCTAGTTGTAATTTTTCTTCCAACAAATGAACCTTTTCCTGAATAACAGAAAAACCACCAGACATCGTATGTCCGCCGAATTCCTCAAATATTCCCGGCTCCACCTCCTGCATCAAATCTAAAATACTCACGCACCCATCACCTCGACATGAACCCTTTAAAACATTTCCGCCATCACGCCCCCAAAGAAAAACCGGTCGTTTATGATCATCTACTAAGGAATTTGCTACTAAACCTAAAAGTGCGGGTTTCCAATCTGGATTACCAATAACTATTACCTTATGATCCTGTCCAACATCAAATCTTTTCTTCATTGTATTTCTTACTTCTTTCACAATACTAGCCACCACTCCTTTTCTCTCATTATTAATATGGTCCAAATGACGGGCACACACATCCGCTTCCTCATCAGTTTTGGCCACAAATAATTTAAAAGCATCCTCTGGATCACCCATTCTGGAGGCGGCATTGATTCTTGGAGAAATCGAAAAGCCGACATCATCTTCGGTAATATTTTTTTGATCAATTTTTAGTAGAGAAAATAATTTCATCAAACCGATTCGAGGAGTTTTACGCAAAACCTTTAAACCATAATGAGCCAAGACTCTATTTTCCCCCACTAAAGGGACCATGTCTGATAAAGTGGCAATTCCTACCATATCTAAAAGCCATTTTTCCCAACCGATTGGTACTCCGATCGTCTCGAGGTAATCCGAGGGATTATCTTTTATCCTTATCAAAATAGCTTGAGCTAATTTAAACGCCACGCCAGCGCCACATAAATTTCTAAACGGATATTTAGAATTCTCCCTTTTAGCATCAATTACAGCCAACGCCTCGGGTAATTTTTCCCCCGGTTCATGATGATCAGTAATAATCACATCGATACTTCTTTTATTTGCCAGCGCCACCAGCTCCACATCAGATATACCACAGTCCACCGTAATAATTAATTTAACCTTATCTTTTTTAAATTGTTCGATTGCTTCCTGATTCAGTCCAAAACCTTCCAAATGCCGGTGTGGAATGTAATTAGTAAAATTTTCATAACCAATTTTTTGAAAAAAATCATGAAGTACGACGCCACCAGGAATTCCATCAGCATCATAATCACTAAAAATAACAATTTTTTCTTTTTTATCAATAGCCTGTAAAATTCTTTCTACTGCTTTATCCATATCAAGCAAGAGGAATGGATCAAAAGTATCACGATCATAATCTGGGAACAAAAAAACTTCGGCTTCTGCTTTAGTCTTTATATTTCTATTCCAAAGCAGAGTCTTCAAAAAATCAGGGTAACCAATCAGTTTTTCCAACTCTTTCTCATCTCTTTCTCTACTCAAAAAATTCATAAAAGCATTATAACAGAAATTTTGACTAAAATTTTACAAATTAAATCAATTGCGAAAAGTAAAATTTTAAGTTAATATCTCAAGGTAAATGCGTGTGTAGCTCAGTTGGTAGAGCGCCGAGCTTATACCTCGGTGGTCCTAGGTTCGAGTCCTAGCACACGCACATGAAAATACCGCTTTTGCGGTTTTTTTATGTTCGTGTGAGTGAGTGCTGTGTAGCACTCACATCTAGGACGAGAAAAGGTTCTTCCATATTTTTGAGCAATTCTTATTGTGAAAAAATGGGAAACCTGTACTGACCATGTAATGGTCGAGATTCCTAGCACACGCACAAAAATAGTTTACCCCTGATGCTCTATATCTTTCTTCTTTTTAGGAATAATACCGTGAGCAATAATGATCTTTTCATATTCATCACGCTCAATTGTCTCCACTTCAATCAACCTCTGAGCAATCGCATCTAGAGCTTTTTTATTAGTCGTAATAATTTCCAAAGCTTTTACTCTGGCATTCTCTATTATTTCTGCTATTTCTGAATCAATAAGGGTGCTGACTTTTTCTGAGTGTTCCTTATCTTCTATTCCTTTACCAAACATCGCTCGGCCGGCATCACCTTCTAGGGCAATCGGTCCAAACTTATCAGACATACCGTACTTGGTTACCATCTCATGAGCTAGAGCTGTAGATACCTGTAAATCATTTGATGGGCCAGTAGTCACATCATCGTAAATATATTTTTCCGTCACATAACCACCAAGAGAAACCGTAATATCATCTAAAAATTCTTTCTTAGACTGTAATTTTCTATCTTCTAGAGGTAATTTTAAAGTATAACCAGCCGCTCGGCCACGAGAGATAATGGAAATTTTGTGGACAGGATCAGCATAAGGTAAAACGGAAGAAATGATCGCATGACCAGCTTCATGATAAGCAGTGAGTTCCTTTTCTTTCTTTAAAAGTAAATGACTTTTACGTTCTGGCCCAAGCATCACTTTTTCAATAGACCGGATCAAATCAAATTGAGAAACTTTAGTTCTATTTTCTCTGGCGGCTAAGATCGCTCCTTCATTCATTAATGAATACAAATCCGCGCCAGAAAAACCAGGAGTCCGCTCAGCAATTACTTGTAAATTTACATCTTCGGCAAAAGGTTTTTCATTTGAATGAACAATTAAAATCGCTTCTCTATCAGCCCTATCAGGTAAATCAATCACCACTCGCCTATCAAACCTACCCGGTCTAAGCAAAGCTGGGTCTAATACATCTGGCCTGTTTGTAGCAGCCATCACTATCACTTTTTCATTTGGTTCAAAACCATCCATCTCCACTAAAATCTGATTCAACGTTTGCTCACGCTCATCATTCCCTCCTCCTTGGCCCACTCCACGCACCCGCCCCACCGCATCTATCTCATCCACAAAAATAATTGCTGGGGATATTTGTTTTGCCATTTTAAACAAATCACGTACTCGTGAAGCACCCACACCCACAAACATTTCCACAAATTCAGAACCAGAGATAGAAAAGAAGGCCACACCAGCTTCTCCAGCTACTGCTCTGGCTAGTAAAGTCTTACCTGTGCCTGGCGCGCCCATTAAAAGTATTCCTTTAGGAATCCGTGCTCCTATTTCTAAAAATTTCCTAGGGTTTTTTAAAAAATCAACTACTTCAGCTAATTCCTCTTTTGCTTCCTTAGCTCCGGCTACATCCTTAAAGGTAATTTTCTGATTTTTATCATTTGGTAAAGTCATCCTGGCTTTACTCTGGCCAAAAGTAAAAGCTTGCATTCCCGCCCCTTTCACTTGACGAGTTAAAAACCAAATAAAGAAACAGATAAAAATAAGAGGAATTAAAAATGGCCCAAGAATCAAGAGCCAGTAACCAAAACCGCCTTCATTTTTAATATCAATCTTTACAGCCACTAGCTTATCCTCAGCAACTTTATAATTACTTAAGGTATCAGTAAGAGCAGTAGTATCTTCCTTCTGTGATTTCTTTATCACTTCCTCTGTGCTGGTACCAGCTTGGTTATAGGTAATGGTCAAACTATTACCAGAAACATTAATTTGTTTTACTAACCCCGCTGAAATATCTGAAGCTAGTTGAGAGATGGGAATATTTTCTGCTTTATTGCTACCATCACTGATAATTGAATATAAAGAAACAATAATTAATAAAATTAAAATAACATTTATAATATTTGAAAATAATGAGCTCTTGCCGAAAAATTTTGGCAGCATCGGCCCTCCTTTTTTACCACCTTTTCTTATAGGCTGATTTGGTCCTTTTTTATTTATAATTGGCATTTGTGTAATATAACACAAAATCCTACTTGAGTTAAGTAAAAAGGTTTCGGCAAAAATTATCTGATCAAATTTTAAGAACTTATCTATATCAATTACAAAGATGGTGTGTTCCACTAAAATTACAAAGTAGTCAATTTGTGTTATTATCTCTCGATGGCTGAAAGTTTAATTCAAAACAAGAAAGTATATTTTAATTATGTTGTCACGGAGAAATTTACCGCCGGAATTGAGCTTTTTGGCTTTGAAGTAAAAAGTGTCAGAGAAAAAAAAGGTCAATTAGATGGTGCTTATGTGACTATCCGAGGTGGCGAAGCTTTTTTAATTGGTGCCAATATACCCGCCTACCAACCCAAAAATGCTCCGGCAGACTTTGAACCATTAAGAAATAGGAAACTTTTACTTACCAAAAAAGAGATTGAGCAACTAACTAATATTGAAGCTAAAAAAGGCTTGACAATAGTAGCTATTGCAGTGTATAATGCAGGACATAAGCTTAAATTAGAAATTGGTATTGCTCACGGTAAAAAAAGTTTTGATAAAAGACAAACGATAAAAAAACGTGAGACTGACAGAGAAATACGCAGGACTTTGAAAGATCAATAGATTAGAGAGGTTAGTAAATTCCTTTTTCGGACCCGTATAATTTTCTACTGAAAATTTGCTTAAGACTCCACCGTCGTGGTCCGTAGCTCAAAAAAAGAAACTTACTAGCCCCTCTAATCACAAACAATTTGGGGATGGTAGGCCTAGACAATTGATTCCCCTATTTTGTGCAAGTAGAGCATCTCAATTCACTCTTTAAAATGATTGGGAAATTCAACTGCAAATAAAATTTCAGTTACCTCTCCATACTTCGGTATGCAGAGTTTCACTTACGCTTTAGCTTAAGTGAACGTCAATCTCTTGGACTTCCGATAAAAGAGGCTTGGTGTTATAAATTCGGAATAGTGCAAATTGTTTTCCACTTTTTGCTGACACAAAGGAAATAAGAAATTAACTGTTTTGCTTATCCATAGGTTAATTTCCGAAAAACAAAAGATAAGCTACACTTGTAAATTCAATCTAGGATATCTTTTGCACCCGGGTTCAATTCCCGGCATCTCCACTCGACTACACAACAAAAACACCTTTTTATAAAAAGGTGTTTTTGTTGTTTCGCTCGTGGTAAACCACCTTAATATAAACTTAATTATGACAATACAAAAAATAAAATTAAGAGTAGTCGAGTGTCCCGAGGGCTTCTCGAGGGACTTCTTTAATGATAGAATCTCCCCACTATGTATCTTGTTTATATGATAAAAAATTCAAGTAATAAACTATATATCGGTATTACCGAGGATCCACAGAGGAGAATTACCTATCATAACTCAAAATGAGGTGCCAGTTTTACAAAATACGTACCTGATTTTACAATTGTTTTTTTAGAGGAATATGAAACTTTGGCTGAGTCTCGTCAAAGAGAAATACAACTCAAGAAATGGAATCGATCTAAAAAGGAATTTTTGATTGGTAGATATAAAAATGGGATAGAAACAAAAAATTACTGGTAACTCCAAAACCGAGAAAGGTAGTCTTTTAAGGAGTTTAATAATTTACCCCTTATGTCCACAGATAAAAGTTTAACCCGCAAAAAAACCACTCTATAAATATAATTTAATGAGTGGTTTTTTTATCCTCCACTGGGGAGGCTCATCTAACATTTTATTAATCATTTTTTATTCAAGAACTAAAGCTTGTTCTTTAAATTTAGCCAAAGCTTTTTTTACTTTTTTATTTTTTCTGGTTTTTTCCCGATTAGAAACAAGACTGGAGAGCATTGTGCCGATGGCGCAACCAAGAGCATAGGTTAATACCAAGTACAAGTTATCTAGGTTATCCACAAAAGTCCTTAAAACATAAAACCAAATAAAAATATTTATGACAGTGATTATTCCACTCATAAAAATTCTTGACTCAACCACAGCTTTTGTCCAATAAGAGATAACGAACATTTCTACAATTCCTAAAGTAAAAATAATCATAGCTTATTTTAATTAACCCAAAAAATTTATAAATTTCTAGGGTGCTTATAAAAATCGACCGGATAGAGATAATAAAAATCATTTCTATCTCATAAACAAAATATGCCCTTTCGTGGCATATTTGATTTACATTAACATTATAAACTATTTGCCCAAAAAATCAAGTTATTGTAAGTTAACAGAAGATATTCTTAATTATATTGTTTTCTAAAAAATCGCTCCTGCCCTAGTAAATCTCCACAGATTTTGATTCAACTCCTTTGCATGTTGGGAGACTCCGCCTCGAATGTACCGCATTCGAGGCTTTTTTATACTAGACATAATCAACACAATATGTTAATTTAATCCAAGAAATCGTTCTTAAACATTGAAGGGGGTTTATATGATAATGTTCTTAATAAATCTGATTGTGATCTTTTTCTGGCTGGTGGTGATTGTTGGAAGTGGCTGGGCTCTAAATAAAATGCGTCAACTCATGATTTCTCCGGACTGTACTTTCTGGTGGAGGTGGCTCTACACCTCTCTAATACTTGCAATTACCGGTTTCTATGTTTTTTTGATTAATATTTTTATCAAAGGCAGAAACTGGTCATTTAGAAAGGATCCTGAAAAAAATCGATTTCCGTCAGTTAATTCGATCTTGGGGCAGTAAGAGGAAAAGAGGGCGTTGCACACTCGTGCAACGCCCTTTTATATTTCCTAATAACCTTAAAACTAAGCTTGCTCTTAAAGATAAACTATGCTATAAATAAGTTTCTCAGATAATTTACAAAAAAGTTGAGTAATACAAAAATCAGAATAAATCATCAAATAAAGTCTCCTGAACTTAGAGTAATCGGCCCTGCTGGTGAAAATTTCGGAGTGATTCCTTTAAGAGATGCTCTGATGAAAGCGCAGGAACTTGGTTTAGATTTGATAGAAATATCACCAAATATTGTTCCGCCTATTTGTAAGATTGCCGATTTTGGTAAATATCAGTATGATGAGAAAAAAAAGCAAAAAGCAGCAAAAACAAAGGTAAAAACCATAGAGACAAAAAGTTTGCAGGTTAAGATCGGCACAGATGAACATGATTTACAACTTAAAGCCAGTAAAGCTTCTGAGTGGCTTAAAGAGGGACACAGAATCAAGATAGATTTATATATTACTGGTCGGGCTAAATATATGGATTTCAAGTTCTTAACTGAAAGACTAGACAGAATTTTAAAATTAATTACGGAAAAATATAAAGTTGCCGAGAATCCAAAAAAAGGAATGAAAGGACTAACCATGGTAATAGAAAAAGCGTAGAAAGAAATATGAGTATAGATATAAGTATTTAATAAAAAAATGAAAACGAATAAATCATTTAGTAAAAGATTAAGAGTAACAAGAACCGGTAAAATCATCGGTCGGAAAGCCGGGCAAAACCATTTTAATGCCAAAGCGTCTAGCCGTAGTCAGATGTCCAAAAATAGAACCTTAAATGTTAATTTTAAAAACAAAGCTAAGGCTAGATTCCTAGTTGGTGCTTAATTAATAATAATTTACTAATATGACCAGAGTTAAAAGAGGAGTATTAAAAACAAAGACTAGAAGAAATCTATTAAAACAGGTTAAGGGTTATAGGTTTAGCCGTTCCACCAAGGAAGCTGCTGCCACTGAAGCAGTGGCTCACGCTGGAGCTCATGCTTTTGCTCACCGCCGAGATAAAAAGGGTGACATGCGCCGACTTTTCAATGTAAAGATTAATGCTGCCTTAAGACCGGAAGGGTTTTCTTATAGCAAATTCATTGGTGAAATGAAAAAGAAAAATATTGATATTGACAGAAAAATTCTAGCTGATCTAGCCGAAAACAATCCTGATACTTTTAAAAGAGTGGTCTCTCAAGTAAAATAAATATTAAAAAAACCTCCACTCGGAGGTTTTTTGTTTAAAATTATAATCATAATTTATTCAACTTCAGAAAAACTGACAACACTATAATCCCCAGATGGTCCACTAAGAAAAACTATTTCAGCTAAACCATCTTCATATTCTATAAGTGTTGTTCCTGCTGCTATAATCTTGTCGGCTATCACTTGTTTAGCTTTAGAATTTCCACTAAAACTTATTGTTCCATATGGTGCTGCTAAAACTACAGAACCAGCTCCACCTGAAGCTGAGATAGCATTATTGTCAGAACAAAATGAACTGACTGGACAATCACTAGTTATAAGAAGCATTACATAACTTCCAGGAATGCCGGTACTTAATATCTGACTACCACCAGAAAAATTAACATACTTATCCACTAATATCACACCGCTCTTATTTTCGTAGGTACTAGTATCTAATATAATTTTAGCATTAGCATTAAGGAACTTTAATTCTCCTTCTACCCAGATTGTCCCAACCATATTTACTGTGTTTTTTATTTCAAAATTACCGGTGATTTTGACCGGACCAAGTGTCACGGGTTGAGATGGGGAATAATTACCAACAATAATATTTTCTGGTAACGCTTCCACCTCGGTCTTCCATTTAGCTATCTGCTCACTAGATATTGGCATCTCTACAGGCCCCGGATTAGCAAAAGAAGTATCACAAATTTTGTTATTATCGAAACCAACTTTACATTTTAGAAGTCCTTGAATATTTGAATTCAAAACCGTATGAGCGTGAGCATCTCCTACTCCAAGAGCACCTACTTTAACATCGGAAATAAAACCGGTGGGGCCAGCAGAAACTACTGAGCCAATAACTGAACCACCTGAAACTGACCCGCCAGAATAAATACTACCGTTAACTTGAGAATTACCACTCATGGTAAATCCACCTTTACCAGTCTGGGCGCCATAATAAAATGGTAAAGGAATTCCTCTTACCATTTTTACTTCAATACTTCTAAAATAATTAGAGTAATTTGAAACTGAAATAATATTTTTGATGTCAAAGGTATCAATTATACTGGTAGTGGCTATTTGCTCATTAATAGACAAAAATTCTTGCTCAGATATTTGTAAATTATTTTTTATTCGGTAAATAGCATCAGCAACACCAGATCCAGATAAAAACAGACTTTGTTTAGATTTTAATAAATCAGAAGAAACTTTAATATTTCTGATAGTTGGGCTAATTATTCCCGAAACGACAATCAAGGAGATGCTCATAAATAAAATCACTACAACTAACATTACTTGCCCTTGATTTCTTTTTCCTTTGTTTTTAATCATAACTAAATTTATTTGCCATTATAAAGTCTGGAAGAGGAATAAAAATTCTCGGTTTTTCTATACTCACCAACCCCAGAAGATAAATCTATTTCTATCTTTATTAAACTTTGAGTTGAAGAGGATATATAATTAAAGGTTAGAGCATCAACATTTACGTTATTTGGGCTAAGAGGCCCTAGATAAATATTATCTTTATCCATTTTTATAACTCCAGAAGATAAATAAATTTTAACTCTTCCAGGAAAACCTTGATCACCCTGAGTAATGAGTTCTAAACTACTGGTGGAGGTGGAAAAAATACTATTAATCAAATCTACGCGAACTGCACCTCTAATTTCTCTATTTATTGCCTCTAAAGAAGAGACCGCGGCCCGGCTAATAGAATTTAGTGGAGTTACTTGACGATTCATTCTTATCATTGACCAAATCAAAGAAATAATAACAGAACTTACAACAACAAAAATTGATAAATATATTAAAGCTTCTATTAAGGAATATCCCTTTTTATCTAAATATATTTTAGAGTCTCTTTTAAAATTATTAGTTTTAATCATTTAATTTCATAAGATAGGATGAGATTGATTTAGTAGAAGTACTTTTATTATCTGACCAAGCAACCTGAACCGTTAACTTTCTAGTGTTTAAATCTGGTGAACCGCCAGATAAAACAATGTCATTATTATTATCTCTGTTTACTACTTCAGTAAAAAATTTTCTTTTGTATATTTGATCAATATAATTTTCAGTGGTGGTAGCTACCCAAGTCAATCCCGTCCAAAATAAGTAATAATCAACATCCACTTCACCTAAATTATTCCAATCTTTAGCTAAAAATGTTATGACTTCTACACCTTCTTCTGTCAAATATATAGCTTTAATATCTTTAATACTATCCGTCGAAGTTCTAAAGTAGGTTAAATTAGCAAAAACCAAAACAGAAGAAATCAAAAGAGTGATTGCTAAGGCAATTATTACCTCCACTAAACTCATACCAGACTTTTTCTTTAAAAAAATGTGCATATTATTCGTATTCCACTACCCCTGTCCTATAAATTTTAATCATACGGTCTAGTAAAGAATTATCTTTAAGTGACATAGAGACAGTGCCACTAGCATTAGCATAACCAGTAATTCGGCTAAAAGTAATTTGATTGGTACTACTTCCTATTAAATTAATGGAAGATATATTAACCCGATTATTTAAAAAAAATATTTCATTACTGGTGCTTGCTGGAATATAATTTATACCTTTATATAGTACAGCGGTTGAACTTGAAAAATACACCCCGTATTGACTAGCGGATTCGGAGTTTAGAGCAAGAGATTT
>JBFZBC010000033.1:0-5113 GCA_041308645.1 bacterium | reverse complement strand
GGTTATGAGGAGGCAGAAGATTTAAGCACCTTATTAGACCTAGCTGAGAAAAAAATATATGAAGTAACTCAAGGTAAAACCTCAAATAAATTTGTAGAGCTAAAAAATATTCTAGGTGAAGCTTGGGATAGATTAGATAGATTACATAAAAGTAAGGATGAGCTACGTGGTATTCCAACTGGTTTTAGAGATCTAGACGCTAAACTTTCTGGTTTGCAAAAATCAGATTTGATTATTTTAGCCGCCCGACCTTCTATGGGAAAAACTTCACTAGCACTAGATATTGCCAGACAAGCGGCCATTAAGCATGGTATTCCTGTTGCTATTTTCTCACTAGAAATGTCAAACCAACAGCTAGTTGATAGAATGATTGCGGCCGAGTCCAGAGTGGATGCATGGAAGCTTCGTACTGGTAAATTAACCCTGGATAGTGAATTTGACCGTATTAGAGACTCATTAGAACCACTTTCCAAGGCCCCAATCTATGTTGATGACCAACCAGCTAATAATATACTGAAGATGCGAGGGGTGATAAGAAGACTTAAAAATGAAAAAGGGATTGGTTTGGTGGTAGTTGATTACCTACAGCTTATGGCTCCAGTCCAGAATAAAAATAATGATAATTTGGTTCAACAAATTACAGAAATTTCTCGATCCCTAAAACACCTAGCGCGTGAGTTTGATGTCCCTGTTTTGGCTCTCTCACAGCTTTCCCGTGCGGTGGAACAACGTGGAGGACGTCCACGCCTTTCAGACCTTCGTGATTCAGGTTCTATTGAGCAGGATGCTGATGTGGTAATGTTTATTCACCGTGAGGATAAGTATAAGGATGAAAGTGAAAAGACAAATATTGCGGAGATTCTCATTGAGAAGCATAGAAATGGTCCCACGGGGAAAGTTGAACTATATTTTGATCAAGCTAAATCTAGTTTCCTAGATATTGATAAAAATTCAGATTTTAAGGATTTTGAAAACTCAAATAAAGACGCTGAGGTCTTTTAATTTTACTTTTTACCATTTTGGCTTTACACTTAGATTATGGATGCAATAGAAAAACTTATAGAAATATTTAAGAGTTTTCCAGGTATTGGACCCCGCCAAGCTAAGCGCTTTGTTTATTTTTTACTTAAGAAAAATAAAAATTATTTAAAGGATTTTTCAACTTTAATAAAAGAATTACCAAACGAAATACAAATATGTGTAGAGTGCTTCCGCTATTTTACTAAAAACAAGCAAACTACTAGTTTGTGTGATATTTGTAAAAATAAAAATCGTAATATTAATTCTTTGATGGTTGTTTGCCGTGATATTGATTTAGAAAATATTGAGAAAAGTCACTCTTTCAATGGAAAATATTTTGTTTTAGGTGGTACAGTACCGATTTTAGAAAAAAATCCCGAGACAAGAATTCGTACTAGAGAATTATTAAAGACAATAGAAACTAAAGCAGAAAATAATCTAAAGGAAATTATTTTAGGTTTCAGTATTAATCCGGAAAGTGAATATACTGCGAATTTTGTTATACAAATCCTGACTCCAATTATTAAAAAATATAATATTAAAGTGTCACATTTGGGACGCGGACTCTCCACTGGTACTGAACTAGAATATTCAGATTCTGATACTATTAAATCCGCCCTAGAAAATAGAAAATAATTAAAGTCTTTTTAGATCCAAGATCAAATCTACTGGGATAGATACTTTTTCCCTTAAATCATTTGATCTGGTCACTTCCCGCAAATCAGGAACAAGACCACTTAGAGCTTCTCGCCTGACATTATCTACACTTCTTCTGATTTTTTTTACTAAATCATCAACACTACCAACTGCCTTTTTTTCTTCTACTTGTTCCTTATATTTTGCTTTGGCCGCCTCGACAATATCACTATCAAGTGAATCAAATAGTTGACCTATTTCTTTTAAAGCCTCACGGGTTTCAGTCTCGATGATCGAGTTATATCTATTAAAATCACTGTGGTCAGCCGGAGACGAATCCTGCCAAACCTCAATTTGTCCCTGAAGTGCTTTAATTTGATCTTTAGTCGCCTTAACCTTTTGTATTCTTTCTTTAATAACATTCAAAGCTGCATTTCCTTCACCAGTTTCATTATCGTTTGTTTCAATCTCTTCTTGATTCACTGTTGATTTCTGCTCAAATTTCATAATATTATTTATTTTACTAGTAATACGGTAATTATATCACAAAAAACCGCTAGAAAGCGGTTTTATTTAATCGCGTCAATTTTTACCTTAAAAAAAGGTTGACGATGTCCGTTTTTCTTGAAATAGCGGGACTTTTGCTTGTAGTGAATGACGGTAATTTTCTGGGCTCGGCCGATTTCTTCCAATGTTGCTTTCACCACTGCTCCTTTGATGGTGGGGGTACCAATAGTAGTGTCTTTACCATTATCTACCAATAAAACCTTATCAAAAGTGACCTTATCACCTTCCTTGAAATCACCAGTTATTTTCTCAATTTTAACACTATCGCCCACAGCGACTTTGTATTGTTTTCCTCCAGTTTTTATCACAGCAAATTCCATAAAGACAATATTACACGAAATATTTAAAAAAGCAAGGAAGCAAAAAGTTCCAGTTGAACCATCTTCCTTTGGAGGGACTTTTGAGGCTGGCTGAGCCGAAAACTGAGAATTTTTTTAGAAGAAAAAATTCGTACCCGGAAAAGGATGTGGTGAAAAAGGGAACTTTTTGCTATTCCTCAATTTCCGGCTTTTCGAGTTCCAAAGGTTCATAACCCAGAGCTTTTTCACCTTCAGTAATCCTTACAATATCTTTATCAATCTTCTTAAATTCCTTGGATCCATCCGTATATTGATTTACAACCGTGACCAATGACTTGCCTAGCTTGTCATATTTCTCCGCATACTTTTTTAAGTGAATAGTAAGCTCTCCCACTCGTTTTACGATATCTTTAGCCGACTCTTCAATTTGCATCGCTTTAAGCCCTTGTAAAACCGTCTGCAAATAAGCTAAAAATGATGTAGGTGAGACAATAATCACTTTATATTTAGAAGCAGCTCTTTGAATCAAACTTTCCGTTTCCTCCTTCAATGCGCCAATTTTATTTATTAATAAATCATAATAGATAGCCTCGTGCGGAATAAACATAAAAGCAAAATCCATTGTCCCCTTACTTGGCTGAATATATTTTGAGGTCTCAGTTATCCTATTCTTTAAATCATTAACAAAAAGTTTTTCTAGTTTCTCCTTTTCTACTGGATCTTTTTGTTCAATTATTTTATTATAATTTTCTAGGGAAAATTTTGAGTCTACGGGTATAATTTTCTCCTTTACAAAAACCACAGCATCAGGAATTAAATCATTACCCTCTTCATCTTTTCCTAATTTATATTGCATCTCAAAACTTCCCGGTGGTAATACATTTTTTAAAAGAGTTTCCAAATAATATTCACCTAAAATCCCCCGCTGTTTTGGATTTTTTAAAATATCCTGTAGTGATTGGAGCTGGTCAGTAAAGGACACCACTTGCCTATTTGTCTCGTCTAGTTTGGTTAAACCTTGAGTCACATCCTTAATTAATTTAGATGATTCACTAAACTGATTTCGAATTGACTCATTCATATGACGAGCTGACTCGCTCATCTTGTTATCTACCGTCCTATTTAACTCATTGATCTGCTGTAATATGAGGTTTAAGCCAATATCATCCTTCTTATCCTCCGGTGCTCTTTTCCTAAGTAAAAGCCAGACCAAAAAACCATTGATAATTAAAATTACTACCAAAACTACGACTAAAATTATATTCATGCAGACATTATACCAGCCCCAATAAAAATATGGTAGTATTAATATATTAAAAGCTAATTAAATTAATATATATGTCACTACAACAAGTCATACAAAATGGAATTAAGGAGGCAATGAAAGCAAAAAATACACTTAGACTTACTGTTCTCCGAGGTCTTTTAGCCGGCTTTACAAATGAGCTGGTGGCGAAAGGAAAAAAACCACAAGATGAAGTAACTGATGATATTGCCATAAATGTCATAAAAAGGTCTGTTAAACAAAGAAAAGATTCTATTGATCAATTTACTAAAGGAAATAGGATGGACCTAGTAGAAGTTGAGCAATCCGAATTAAAAATTTTGGAGACCTTCCTACCACAAGCTATGAGTAAGGATGAAATAAGGAAAATTGCCATATCTAAGAAAGCTGAAATGAATATTACAGATAAAGCTGGTCTAGGTAAATTTATGGGTTCACTAATGAAGGAATTTAAAGGTAAGGCAGACGGTAATGATGTAAAAGAAGTGGTTGAAAGCCTATTTAACTAGCCCAATTTTGTACTTGACAATTTCCATATATGTAGTGTATAATTGCTATAGACTAATTCCTATACAATTGTTCTTTAACGTAATAAAATTTCAAAGGAGGTCCGAATGAACAAAGAAAGATTGCTTCAAGAATGTCTTAAAAGACAAGCTGAATTAATTACTATAGAAACAATAAAGATAATTGATGAAGTATTTAAGAAATATAAAATCCACGACGAAGACCTATTCTATCAAATTTCAATTTTGATGATAGAAACAAGAGGGCGTGAAAAGAATAAAAGAAGGCAGGCACGGCTTAAGCCTCTCTCTCCTATTCCTAAATCTCATCCTTTGATAAAAAATAAGCTGTGGTATCAGAATAGCTCAATGGCTTGACCTAATCACCTCCCTCACAAAAGACGCTCTCGCTACTTGTAGCTGAGCGTCTTTTTTTTATTTTGAATTTTTAGTAAAAAATGCTATATTATTTTTAATATAAAGCTATTTTGCTTTATATATTGGCCTCATCGTCCCTGGCCGTCAAAGCCCGTCCGCGGGCAGGCTATCGATTAGGACGGAGCCTTTGAAAGGTTGAAATTTGGGAAGGGTTGAATTTGGGTTGGTACCCAAATTCAAAGACGGACTGAACGAAGGTGAAGGAGTCGGGGTCGGCGTAAATTTTCAACAGAAAATTATATGTGACCCAAATTGCAAGATCGGAGCGCGACGGCGCGAGAAGGGGTCAGCAAGCAAAGCTAGAAAACTTTGACTTGTGACTAGGACGGAGTCCTTAATAATTTAATAATGGCCTTATCGTC
>JBFZBC010000032.1:0-14495 GCA_041308645.1 bacterium | reverse complement strand
AAATTTGCGAAAAATGATCGTTTGTGTTAGATTACAGAGATGAAAATTTCATCAGTAAACATTGAAGAAAGGAAGAAACTTGACCTAAGGCCAGGTGAAACTGTGCGTGTTCACCAGAAGATTAAGGAAGGTGGTAAGTCTAGAATTCAGGTTTTTGAAGGAATGATTATTGCTCGCAAACACGGTAATGAAGCTGGCGGTACTTTAACTGTCAGAAAAGTTATTGATGGTGTTGGGGTGGAAAGAATTTTCCCCTTTTACTCACCAAATATTGATAAAATAGAGCCAGTAAGAAAATCTAAAACTCACCGCTCAAAGCTTTATAATATTAGAGATAAAGCAGCTAAGGAAATTCGAAGAAAAATGAAACATATTATTAACACAAAGGAACCTAAAGAGTTAGCTGAACCAGAGAAAGAAATTGTTGAAACTCCAGCTCAATAATAAAATTAAAAACCCCGCCATCTGATGGCGGGGTTTTTTTTATTGAATTTGAAACTTTTTTGAGTTATATTTAAACCTCAAATGCCTGGGTGGCGAAACTGGCTAGACGCACTACCTTGAGGTGGTAGCGGGAGTAATCCTATGGAGGTTCAAATCCTCTCCCAGGCACAAAAAATGTTATAATTAATATATGCTATACACACGCAAAGGTGATAAAGGAAAGACAAAAATATTTCACTGTAAACAAAGCTTATCCAAAAGCTCCATAGTTGCGGAAGCTTTGGGGACCCTTGATGAAGTGAATTCTTTTTTGGGTGTGATAAAAGCAAAAATCAATCAAGGTGAACCCTTGATTGATTCGGATGTATCTTCTTTTCTACAGAAGATGCAGGAAAATTTATTCATCATTCAGGCGGAAGTGTCCGGAGCGTCAAAAAAAATAAATAAGAAGGAAATTTTAAAGATAGAAAAAATAATTAATACTATTGAGAAAAAATTACCGCCAATAAAAACCTTTTTTATTTCTGGCGCAACAGAAATTTCAGCTCAAATAGATTTTGCTCGAACCTTGGTTCGCCGAGCAGAGAGGCGGGTAGTAGAAGTGTCAGAGGAGGGGTTGGTAAAAGTTTCTTCAAGTACCTTATCATATCTTAACCGCTTATCGAGTTTGTTGTACGCTTTAGCTAGACAGGAGGCCTTTAAATCTGGTATAAATGAGACTGCTCCTAGTTATAAATAGGAGAAATATGGTGGCTATAGTTTAGTGGTAAAACTCAGGTTTGTGGAACCTGTATCGAGAGTTCAATTCTCTCTAGCCACCCACGATTTTTAACCTTAATATACAAGGTCTAAATTTGATACTTAATCGAAAACTAGAATTGTGGTATATTTATCAGTATGAATAACCTTAACCAAGAGGTCTTAATTAAAACCGTTGCTCGATTAGTTGCTTCACCTAAAGGTATATTAGCGATAGATGAGAGTGTAAATACTTGCAACAAGCGTTTTGAAAAGATCGGCGTGCCGATGACAGAAGAAAAAAGACGGGAATATCGCGATTTATTAATTACGACACCGGGTATTGAAAAATATATTTCCGGTTATATTTTTTTTGATGAAACTATTAGGCAGTCTACACGTAATAACGAGTCGTTTGTTTCAGTAATGAAAACCAAGGGTATAGAGGTGGGGATAAAGGTAGATACTGGTACGGAAGATTTTGGAGCTATTCCAGGTGACAAGATTACTAGTGGTTTGAATGATTTATCTAATCGTCTTAAAGAATATAAAGTGATGGGGGCTACTTTTGCTAAATGGCGGGCGATCTATAATATTAGTTCACAAACCCCGTCTGAAGAATGCGAGAAAGCCAATGCTGTATCTTTTGCTAAATATGCCCGAGCCTGTCAGGAACATGATATAGTGCCAATCGTTGAGCCGGAAATCCTGATTGACGGGAATCATTCAATCGAGGAGTGCTATGAGATTACTGCCAAGAATCTGGATATTGTTTTTTCCGAATTAAAGTCAGCTAATGTTTTTATTCCGGGAATTATTTTAAAAACTAGCATGGTTATTTCTGGTAAAGATTTTCAATCACAATCCAAACCAGCACAGGTTGCCAAGCTTACTCTCAAGTGTTTGAGAGAGCATGTACCAGCTGATATTGGAGGGATAGTTTTTCTGTCTGGAGGACAAAATGATGAGGAAGCGACTTTGAATTTAAATGAAATGCATAAGTATGGTGAATTACCTTGGCCACTTACTTTTTCTTATGGTCGAGCGATACAAAATCCTGCTTTGAAAAGCTGGGCAGCTAATCCAGCTGATGTTGCCGCCGCGCAGGCTTTGCTTGTCTCCGCAGCACAGTCAAATAATTTGGCTAATATGGGTCAATATTAAAATTTAATAAATATTTTTATGTTCTCATATTTTGAAACGATTTTACTTGCGATAGCAGAAAAAATTCCTTTAGAATTTTTTACTTTTTTTGCTTCTTTTGTGGAAGAGGTTATACCACCCATTCCTTCACCTTCTATTATGATAATATCTGGTTTTCTTTCTTCGATTAAAGGTTATTTACTACCAGCTTTAATTTTAATCTGCATAATCGGAACGATCGGCAAAACACTTGGTGCTTGGCTTATATATTTTATTATGGATAAAATAGAGGACATACTTTCTACCAGATTTGGTAAATATATTAGTATTAGTCATAAACAAATAGAATATTTTGGTAGTCATTTAGGGAAAGGACCTAGGGACTATGTTATCTTAACTATTTTTCGGGCTCTACCTATTTTTCCCAGCTCTCTTATTTCGGTGGGCGGTGGTTTTTTAAAAGTTAAATTAAGGTTATTCTTGGTCTCTACTTTTATTGGTTCTTTAATTCGTAACTTTATTTATATATATTTAGGTTATGTAGGCACTTCGGTAGCTTTTGCTTTTGTGTCAAAAACTGCTCCCATAGAAACCTTTATTAAATTAATTATAATTATTGTTGTTTTTATTTTTATCATTTTTCTTTATTTTAAAAGAAAAAACTAGCTTAGTGTTGTGCTATAATAAATAGAGGTGTTTTTTATTAAGTTAATTATCTAAAATATAAAAAATGAAAGGATTTATAAAAAATATTGAGCATGAAACTTTAGAGAATGATAATTTTAGAAAAGTCATTTTTACTTCAAAGTATGGTCAGGTAGTAGTGATGTCACTTTTACCGAATGAGGAAATTGGAATGGAAGTTCATAAAGAAACTGACCAATTTTTTAGAATTGAAGCAGGTGAAGGTTTGGTGATAATGAACGGTGAAGAATTTCCTATTTCAGATGGATCAGCAGTAGTAATACCAGCTGGTACTCATCATAATGTTATAAATAAAATGTCGGATAAATCTATGAAGCTTTATACTATCTATATGCCACCACATCATAAAGATGGAGTAATACATCAAACCAAGGAACAAGCAGAAGCGGATACTGAGGATCATATATAAATATTTCAAAAGTGAATTCAAAAAATATTAAAATTTTGAAAGAAGGTGGGGTGGGTGTGATTGCTACGGATACTATTTATGGATTAGTTGGTCAGGCTAGCAGATTAAAGTCGGTAGAAAGAATCTCTAAAATAAAAAATCGAGCAGACGGAAAAGGTTTTGTTGTGCTTATTTCTAATATTGAAGATTTAAAATTTTTTGGTATTGAACTATCTGAAACGGCCAAAATTTTTCTGAAAAAATTTTGGCCTGGAAAAGTGAGTGTGGCATTTAACGAAAAATACGCTTTTCGCCTGCCTGATAAAGCTGATTTGCTGACTTTGATAAATGAAACTGGTCCATTGGTGGCACCTAGTGCTAACCCCGAAGGCCAACCACCAGCAAAAAATATCTTTGAAGCGGAAAAGTATTTTGGGGATAAGGTTGATTTTTATGAAGATTCAGGTAATCTTGATTCGTTACCTTCTACCTTGGTGAGAATAAATGATGATAAGATAGAAGTACTTAGGGAGGGAGCTGTAAAGATAAAATAATATGATAAATATATTAACAACCAGACCAAGCAAAGATTATGAATTGATTGATTCTGGTGATGGTGAAAAACTTGAGAGATATGGGGAGTATATTTTACGACGCCCCGATCCACAAGTTTTATGGCAAAAAAATTTAGATGAAAAAGAGTGGAAAAAAGCCAACGCCTCTTTTTTACGTGAAGGTGATAATGCTAAATGGCGGATTAAAGATAATTTACCTAGTGAGTGGGTGATAGGGATGTTGGATTTAAAATTTTTAATCAAACCAACTGCTTTCAAACATACTGGGCTTTTTCCTGAGCACGAATCAAATTGGATTTGGATTAAGGAAAAAATTAAAAAAGCAGGCAGGCCGATAAAAATGTTAAATCTTTTTGGCTACACTGGTGGGGCCACTTTAGCTGGTTTGTCAGTAGGTGCAGAAGTAACTCAGGTGGATGGTTCAAAAAGTGCCATTACCTGGGCTAAACAAAATGTGGAGGTTTCTAAACTAGATAATAAAAAGGTGCGCTGGATTGAAGATGACGCCCGTAAATTTGTGCAGAGAGAGATAAAACGGGGAAACAAATATGACGCTATTGTGATGGACCCACCAGCTTTTGGTCATGGTGCTAATAAAGAATTGTGGAAAATTGAAGATGATTTTATCAAACTACTTAATTTATGTACTCAAATTTTATCTGATAAACCAATTTTTATAATTGTGAACGGATATTCTTCTGGTTATTCCGCTATCGCTTATGAAAATAGTCTACTTTCTTTATCAAGTAAATTTGGCGGAAATATTGAGAGTGGTGAACTGACTATAGAGGAGACTAAATCTGGACGTCTTTTACCCGCAGGCATCTTTTCTCGGTGGTTTATATAGGTCTATTTTTGTGTTAGGATTATATTTATGAGAAATAAATATAAATCATATTTTGCTTTTATTAAAAAACATAGGATAGCTTCCAGCACTGTTTTTTTGTTTTTGATCTTAATTTGTTGGTCTATTTATAAAAAAAGTTCAGAGAACATTAAATATGAAACTATCTTGGTGACTAGAGGGGCCGTATCTGAAGTTGTTAGTGTTACTGGAAATGTTAAGCCATTATCTGAAGTAAGCCTAGCTTTTGAGCGAGGTGGGAGAGTATCTAATTTGAGTATCTCAGTTGGAGAAAAAGTATATGCTGGCCAGTCCTTAGCCTCAATTTCAAATGCTGATTTAGTAGCTAGTCTTGATCGGGCTAAGGCTGATTTAAAGATTGCTGAAATCCAATTAGGTAATATTCAGACTAATACACAAACTAATACTCTTGAAGTCCAAAACGCTAAGGTGGATAAAGCGACCCTGGATTTAGCGCAAGCTAAAATTACTATTATAAATTCTATAAAAGATTCCTTTACTAAAGCTGATGATGCGGTGCGAAATAAAATATATTCGCTTTTTTCTGATCCGATAAAGTATAATGCCAGACTAAATTTTACTACAGACACCTTTCTTCAGGAGGATATAGAAGACGGTAAGGACACAATAAGTGACACTCTTGATTCTTGGTATCGGTCATTAAATAATTTAACATCCACTTCTGATTTAGAAGTTTATTATAATACCGCTAAATTAAATTTATTCTCTATCAAAACCCTACTTGATAAATGTGCCGAGGCGGTTAATGGTTTAAAGTTTGAATCTGATGGTCTTACTCAAACTCAAATTGATACATGGAAATTAAATATTTCTTCTGCGAGAAGTAGTATTGATTTGGCTGTTAGTGCCTTAGTTGGAAATTTTGATTCTTATCAAACAGCAATCTTGGCTCTGAGGACCGCAGAGAGTGATTTTTCTGTTCAAGAGGTATCAGTTGAGCAGGCTCGAGCTGGTGTGGCTTCAGCTGAGGCTGAATTAGCAAAATCAATAATTAAGTCTCCTATCAATGGAGTTGTCACAAATCTTGGTATCAAGTTAGGGGAGATTGTATCAGCTAACAAGGAGGTTGTTTCTGTAATTTCATATGGTGACTATGAAATAGAGTCTTTTATTCCTGAGGCAGATATTGCTAAAATAAAAGTTGGTAATACAGCAAAAGCCACTTTAGATGCATATGGATCAGGCGTAGTTCTTGAATCGGTGGTAACAAAAGTTGACCCGGCTGCCACGGTGATTGATGGTGTACCCACCTATAAGGTAACATTAAAATTTATTAATAAGGATGAAAGAGTACGTTCAGGTATGACAGCTAATATAGATATATTAACAAATCAGAAAAATGATATTTTAATTATTCCTGGTCGAGTAATAACAAATAATAATAACGACCGGTATGTTTCTGTTATTAATCCTACAGACACAAGTGATATTTTGGAAAAGAAAATTATTACTGGTTTACGTGGTTTAGATGGTAATGTTGAAGTTGTGTCTGGTCTTAATGAAGGAGATTTAGTGGTGACTTCAATTACTAAATAAAAAATGAATATCATTCAGGTCAAAAATCTAGGTAAGATTTATGATAATGATGGAATAAAAACCAACGCTTTAAGTGGAGTATCCTTAGAAATTAAAAAAGGAGAGTTTGTTGCTATTATGGGTCCATCTGGTTCTGGAAAGTCTACCCTACTTCAGATTCTAGGATTACTTGATGATCATACTCACGGCGAATATCGTTTTCTTGATAAAAATATTAAAAATTATAATCAAGAAGAAATTGCTAACATAAGAAATAGTAAAATGGGTTTCGTTTTTCAGGCTTTTAATCTTTTACCAAAATCTACAGTATTAGAAAATGTTAAATTACCATTATTGTACTCTGATCACCCTGAAGAAGAGTGGGAAGAAATGGCTATTAAAGCCGTGGAGGAGGTGGGTCTTATGCACCGGATAAATCATGAAGCAAATCAATTATCTGGTGGTGAAAAACAACGAGTGGCCATTGCTCGAGCGTTAGTTCTTTCACCAGAAGTAATTTTTGCTGATGAACCAACGGGAAATCTAGATTCTAAATCGGGGCAAATTATTATTGAGATAATACAAAAATTAAATAAGGAAAAAGGGCATACAATTATTTTAATTACTCATGAAACCTATACAGCTGAATATGCCGAAAGAATAATTCGCTTGCTTGACGGTCAAATTGAGAGTGATAAAAAAGTTGAGAATAGAAAGTTGGATGGTAAAGGTTTCGTTAAGTAATTATCAAAACATTTATGAAATTTATTTATAGTATAAAAACCGCAACTAATGGTTTAAGGACACATAAATCACGTTCAGCGTTAACTATTTTGGGTATTGTGATTGGTATCACTTCTATTATGATTGTTATGTCACTTGGAGATGGGGCAAAAAATTTAATACTTGGTGAAATACAAGGAACAATGGGATCAAGAGTTATAGAGATTCGTCCTGGAAAAGAACCAAAAGGTCCTAGTGATATGATGGGTATAATGTTTTTAGATTCCTTAAAACAAAAGGATGTTGATGCCCTTCGTAAAAAAGCTAATGCCCCAACCATAACCGGAGTAATGCCCCTCGTTGTTGGTAGTGAGACTATAACTTATGGTAGTGAAACTTATTCAGCCTCTTATTATGGTATGACTGAACTAGCTACAGGGATGTATAATATGATCCCAGTAGAGGGAAGATTTATGACTAATGATGAGGTTAAGGGTTTTGCTGATGTGGTTATTATTGGAAGCAAGGTAAAAGAAGAACTTTTTACTGATCAAAATAAAGTTCTTGGAGAAAAGATTAAAATTAAGGGTAGAAATTTTAGAGTAATTGGTGTTTTACCAGAAAAAGGACAGGGACTTATTAGTTTTGATACAGTAGTTATTATTCCTTATACTACTGCTCAGCAATATTTATCTGGTAAAAAATATTTTCAACATATTGTAGTCGAGGCTGATTCTGAGAAAAATGTTTTAAGAACAATAGAGGATATTAAAATAACTCTAAGAAATTCTCACAACATTACTAATTCAGAAGATGATGATTTTAGTCTTGGTAGCCAGGCGGATGCTTTGAAAATGGTCGGCTCAGTCATGAGCGTACTCACCTTATTTTTAGCCGCCGTGGCCGCAATTTCTCTTGTTGTGGGTGGTATAGGAATTATGAACATTATGTTGGTGGCTGTGACTGAGAGGACAAAAGAGATTGGTTTGCGTAAGGCAATTGGAGCAACTAATCAAAATATTTTAACTCAATTTTTACTTGAGGCAGTGATTTTAACTGGTTTTGGTGGAATTATCGGAATTATTTTAGGTTCCTCATTGTCTTTTTTTGCTTCAATATTAATTAGTAAATTTGGTGGTTTAAATTGGCAATTTACTTTTCCTTATGTCGCCGCTATTCTTGGTTTAGTAGTTTCTAGTTTGGTGGGTTTGATTTTTGGTTTATATCCTGCTAATCAAGCAGCAAAAAAGAGTCCAATGGAGGCTTTGCGCTATGAATAATTAATTATGTTTAAAATATTAGATGGTAAAATTGTGAGAGATAAGATAATGTTTGATTTAAAAAAGAAAATCAATGGTTTTAATTTAGTGCCAAATTTAGCCATTATTAAGATCGGTGATAATCCTGATTCTGATATATATGTAAAAAATAAACTTAATTTTGCTCGAAAGATAGGTGTAAATGCTTTTATTGTAGATTTAGGATCATCTAATACAAAAAAAATAACACAGGAAATACTTTTAGCTGGAGTAGAAAAACTTAATAAGGATGAATCTGTAAATGGAATAATCATTCAATCACCTTTACCTGATCAATTGGATTGGTCCTTAGCTGTAGAAAAAGTAATTCCAGAAAAAGATGTTGATGGTTTATGTTCGGTTAATGTAAAAAATTTACAAAATAATAAGCCAGGAATAATTCCAGCTACTGCTAGGGGAATTTTGTCACTTTTAAATTATTATAATATTCCAGTCAAAAGTAAAAAGGTAGTAGTGATGGGGCGATCTGCTTTGGTTGGTAAGCCAATTGCAACCTTAATGATAAATAATGGCGCCACCGTAACCGTCTGTCATAGTAAAACTATAAATCCAGAAGAAGAAACTATAAAGGCCGATATTTTAATTGTGGCGGTTGGTAAACCAGAATTAGTTGGAGCGGATTATGTAAAAGAAGGGCAGGTAGTGATAGATGTGGGTATAAGCTCAGTTATAAAAAAAGATGGTATAAAAAAAGTTTATGGTGATGTTGATTTTGATTCAGTAAAAGATATTGTCTCGGCAATTTCACCCGTGCCTGGCGGGGTAGGCCCAATGACCGTTGCGTCATTATTTCAAAATTTAATAGAAGCGTTTGAGAGGCAGAATAATATCTTAAAATAAAGCTATTCTGGTATTTATCTATATAGATTTTGACTTTTATAATAAAAGGGTGTATTTTTGCTAAAGATTTAAAGTACTTTAAAAAATCGATAAATTCGCTATAGCTTTTAGTTTGTTTGTAAAAATTGATTAAAAGCTGTGGCGAAAGCAAAATGCTTAGCCCAACAGTGTGGATGCGTCTAAAAAGACATATCCCAGAAAGGAGTCAACTATGAGCGAACTAATGCTCGACGTTGGACAGGCGAATGAACTGAAAATAGCGTTTCGGCGCGAGGGAGCATGGACGAATGAGGAAATCAAAATCCTCTGTGAGCGAAAGGGTTTCCTCACCCAGGTTCACGAAGCTCTTCTTGGTCGCTTAGAGATCAAACCGGTGGATTATCTGTTTGACTTTGATGCCGACCCCCTCCTGCCCAGTGGTTGGAAGGTGGAAGAACACCAGAAAGGTGGAAAGTGTAAGCATGATTCCCTGAAAGTGGGACTCTATTTGTCCAGGAAGCAGAAGAAGGGCATAATTGGTGGTAATGTTCTCCGCCTGGAGCTCAAGAACCAGCCAGTCTACAACGTCAACCTCCTGGACTTCTACCTGAAGAACAAGCATCTCATTCCAGAAGACTGGAAAGGGAAATTTGTATTCTTCTGGGGGACAATCTACCGCAACGCCGATGGCAACCTCTATGTCCGTTACCTCTACTGGGACTTCAATCAGTGGTACTGGCACTACCGCCGGCTCGGGAACGTTTGGAACGTTAACGACCCGACGGCGGTGTCCGGAAAGTAGCACTTGGTGCTTGTCACTAAGTTCTGGTCCTTGAGACTTTGAACTTGGTTTCAAAAATTGTAATAACCACCACAAAACGCTTTGAAGATATGCGTAGAACTTCAGCCCCATACGAAAGTATGGGGTTTTAATTTGTGCTATACTTATTCAGTTGGGATTTTATTAGTCTTTATTTATTAATTTTAAAAATATGGAGCAAAATAATCAAAGTGAAAATGTGGGTCAGTGTTGTTATTCTAAAATGTGTCAGAAAGTTGGTTGGTGTCCCGCTGGGCATGGGCATAAAATTATCAAGATAATTTTATTGATAATTGTTTTGTTTTTTATTGGTAAAATGTTTTTTAGCGATCACGAATGGAGAAATGATAAGGTAGTAAATACTATTTCCTTTACCGGAAAAGGGGAGGTGATAGTGAAGCCAGATATTGCCACGGTTTCTTTTGGGGTTTCAGCCGAAAATTTGGACGTAGCCAAGGCACAAACGGAGGCAACAACCAAAATGAATAACATTATTGATTTATTAAAAAAGAAAGGTGTTGCTGAAAAAGATATTAAATTAACTAATTACAGTATTTATCCTCGCTACGATTATTTACAAGCTCAAATTTATCCTTATACCGGCAAGCAAACTTTAGCGGCCTATGTGGTCTCTCAAACGGTGGAGGTTAAAATTAGGGATATTTCTAAAGCTGGCGAGATTCTTTCTGGCGTAGGTGAATTTGGTGTAACGGATGTGAGCGGGTTGACTTTTACTGTTGATAATGAAGACGTAGTAAAGGATCAGGCTCGAGATTTAGCTATTGCGGATGCCAAGGTTCAAGCTAAAACTTTGGCCAAGAGTTTGGGTGTAAAACTGGTGAAAATTACTAGCTTCTCAGAAAATGGAAATTATCCAATTTATTATGAGATGAATAAGAGTATGGCTTTGGGTATTGGTGGTGGTGATGCAACAGTACCACAAGTACCGATTGGAGAAAATAAAATCACCTCAAACGTCAATATTACTTATGAGATAAGGTAGATATTTTTTAAAAACCCATTAAATATTCCTTTTTCTTTGCACGATAATAATTTTGTCGTCACAAAATTATTTCTCTACTCCCTCAGTTTCTTACTAGAAACTTCAGTCCGTAAGGCACGAAAAAGCAATATCTAGTGGGTTTTTTTTAATTACTCTTGCTTTTTGGTGAAGAATATAGTAGTATTAAAAGACCTCGGAGACGGGGTTTTTTAATAAAAAATAATTTGCCCTTATGGGGTTAAAAATATGAGTAGAATAGGAGAATATTTAAAGGATACAAAAGGTGAATTAAAGCATGTTAACTGGCCAACAAAGAATCAAACTATTTTATTTACCGTTATAGTTGTAGTATTTTCACTTGCCACCGCTTTCTTTTTAGGTACTTTTGATTATATTTTTGCAATGATCTTAAAATTATTCATAAATAATTAAAAGAATAAAATGGCTAAACAAAATATACAAGAAGGTAGAAATTGGTATGCTATCCACACTTATGCCGGATATGAAAACGCGGTAGCCAGAAACTTAAAACAAAGAATTGATTCATTAAACATGAATGATAAGATTTTTGAGGTGATTGTTCCTATTGAGAAAAAAATAAAAATCAAAGGAGGAAAGAGGGTAGAAGAAGAGGAGAAAATATATCCAGGTTATGTATTGGTGGATATGATAGTGACAGATGATTCATGGTATGTTGTGAGAAACACTCCTCGAGTAACAGGGTTTGTTGGTTCTGGAGTTTTTCCAGTACCACTTGGTAAGGAAGAGATTGATAATATTTTTACCAGAATGAATGCTGGCACTGTAAAACATAATACTGGCTTAGAAGTTGATGATGCTGTTATTATCACTGATGGTCCGTTTAAAGATTTGGAAGGTAAGGTTAGTGAGATCGACAATGATCGAGGTAAAGTTAAGGTTCTAGTTTTGATGTTTGGCCGAGAAACTTCTGTTGAGCTTGATATGTTGCAAATCAAGAGAATTTAAGTAGTGTAATGATTACCCTATCAAATAATTTTTTTTAGAAAATTAAATTTGATTTATTGTAGAAAATGGGTATTATAAGGTGCACAGAGATTAGATAGGGTTTGTATTGCTTCTATTGTCACGAAATCAAATTTATTTGACGGGGTGATGATTTTACAAATCTTGACTGACTCGATAATAAAATCAATTATGGCAAAAAAAATAACAAAAAAATTAAAATTACAGATTCCAGCCGGAAAGGCTAATCCTGCTCCACCAGTTGGTCCAGCTTTAGGTCAGGCCGGTATAAATATTGGTGATTTTGTGCAGAAGTTTAATGCCGCTACGGCCAAACAAATGGGAGATATTGTGCCTGTAGAAATTACCGTTTATGAAGATCGATCTTATGATTTTAGATTAAAAACTCCACCAGCTACTGGCCTGATTCTAAAAGCCGCCGGTGTAGAGGCTGGTTCGGGCAAACAATTAGTCAAGAAGGCTGGTTCTATTACTCGCGCTCAATGCAAAGCGATTGCTGAGAAGAAAATAGCTGATTTAAATGCTAATGATATAGAGGCTGCTATGAAAATAATTGAAGGTTCTTGCCGATCCATGGGGATAGAAGTGAAGGGATAAACTTCTATCGGCCGGAGGCTGACGAGCCGAGGTTGAGATTTGGGTAGGACCTAAATGAAAGACCTTGAATATTTTGTAATCAAAATGTGAAAGGTGTACTGCTTCTGTAAGAAGGGCCCGGCGCAACTTTTCAGCAGAAAAGTATGTGTGGGTAGAAGTGAAGGGATAAACTTTCATCGCCCAGAGAAATTGCTCCCTAATCAGGGGCAATTTTTTGTTGCTTTTTTAGTGAATAAGCTTTAAACTTTGTTAGATGAAAAGAGTTTTATATAATGATATTGTGAAAGAAAATACTTTTGTTGTTATAAAACCTGATGGTATTCAGCGCACTCTAATTGGTGAAATCTTTCAAAGATTTGAAAGGTCAGGGCTTAAATTACTTGCTCTTAAATTTTTAATTCCAACTGCTGAAATGATTGAAAAGCATTATACGATCGATCCAGATTGGATTAGAAAGGTTGGTCAAAAAAGTATTGATGGTTATTTAGCAAAGGGATTAAAGGTACCATCAAATGATCCATTAGAGTTAGGACAAAAGGTCTTAAAAAGGATGGTAAAATATATGACTTCTGGACCGGTAATTATAATGATTTGGCAGGGATCCCATGCTGTAGGAATTGTTCGAAAGATTGTTGGTGGGACAGAACCACTAACTTCTGATGTCGGAACTATTCGCGGGGATCTCGTTTTAGATTCTTATCAGATTGCAGAGATTAGTGATCGGGCTGTGAGAAATTTGATTCACGCCTCTGGTTCTGTTGAGGAAGCTAATAAAGAAATCAATATCTGGTTTCAATCAGAAGAAAAATTAAATTATAAGTTGATTCAGGATGCTATTTTATATGATGTAAACCTGGATGGTATTTTAGAATAAAATTACTTTGCAAAATTATATTTAAAGAGTAATATTAGTTGATGGAAAATAAAGAATATAAGAGACCAAGTTGGGATCAATATTTTATAGATATAATGCACACGGTGGGTGAGCGAGGAACCTGTGACCGTGGCCGAGCTGGTTGTGTTATCGTTAAGGATAAAAGAATTATCTCCACCGGATATGCTGGAGCTCCAGCTGGTTGTAAACACTGTGATGAAGTTGGTCACGAGATGCATACGGTAGTTCAGGAAGATGGTACCCAATCAAAGCATTGTATTAGAACTACTCATGCTGAGCAAAATGCTATTGTTCAGGCCGCTAAATTTGGTATTTCCACTGAGGGATCTACTTTATATTGTAAAATGACCCCTTGTTATGCTTGTGCCAAAATGATAATAAATGCCGGAATTAAAAGGGTGGTTTCTGAAAATTATTATCATGGTGGTGGTAGAACCGCTGATCTTTTCAAGGAAGCGGGGATTGAATATATTTTATTAAATGAGGCGGTGGTAACTTATGCTAATATGAAATAATTATGAGTAGAAATATTTTAGCCGTCGTGGGACTTCCGGGATCTGGTAAGACTGAAGTAATAAATTATTTGATGGGAAAATATAAGTGGCCAAAAGTTTATTTTGGTGATGTTACTTTTGATGAAATGAAGGTTCGTAATTTAGATATTAATGAGAAGAACGAGAGATTTGTTAGGGAGGACTTACGAAAACAATACGGTCAATTACATTATGCTAAAAAAGTTATTGAAAAAATTAAGGAGCTTACAGATAAGCAAAATGTTTTAGTAGAGAGTCTTTATAGTTGGGAAGAATATTTGGAATTTAAAAAAGAGTTCGGGGATGATTTTAGGGTAATAGCTGTATATTCCTCACCAGATACGCGGATTAAAAGACTTGGGAATCGTTCTAAACGACCCTTAACTA
>JBFZBC010000031.1:0-22460 GCA_041308645.1 bacterium | reverse complement strand
TGGGTAAAACTACTGGAAATATGATTACTATGAAAGATAATGGTTCCGAGATGTTCGGTAAAGTAATGAGTTGGACAGATGGGATGATACTGCCAGGTTTTGAAATCAGCACAGATGTATCTATGGAAGAAATAGATAAAATTAGACAGGAATTAGCTTCTGGGGCTAATCCTAAAGATTTAAAAGTACGGCTCGCCAAGGAGATAGTGACTATTTATCATAATAAAGAGGAGGCTGACAAAGCCGAGAAAAATTTTATTAAGACTTTTAAGGAGGGGGGGTTGCCAGAAAAAATAGAAGAGGTGGTGGCTACTAATCAGGAATTAATCTCTGATATTGCATTAAAATCAGGGGTTGTAAAATCTAAAGGAGAGTTTAGGCGCTTGGTGTTAGAAGGAGCAGTCAGTAATCAAGAAACTGGTGATAAAATAACTGATCCAAATTATAAAATAATTTCTACTAGCATATATAAAATAGGTAAGCGGAGATTTATAAGAGTAATTGTAAGATAAAGTTGTAATTAAACGTAGCAAGAATATAGTGCTAGAGGAGGCTTCGCAGGCGGGTAGCCGAGACTGAGCAAATTTTCAGCAGAAAATTATGCGTGCTCCGGTTAGTATTGTATTTTGCGGAGTTTAAATTACTAATTAGAAATTATCAACATCGTTATATTCGCTAAACTCTTCAGTGAAGGTGTCTTCAATAATAGCTTGGTCGATTACTCCCTCTTCACCAAGTAAATCTTCCTCTAAGTCCCCGTCATTTTTTTTCTTAGCGACTACTTCTTCGTCTTCTACTTTACTATTTTTTTTCTTCATTTTTATTATTAAAATTATTTTTGTTTATAAAATTTTCGTGTCCACGGAACGCATTTTTGTGTTTTTTATATTAATAACACGCCCAAAATGGTTTGCAAGGGGAGTAAAAGAGGACCTGTGGAAAACTCTACTTACCAAAGTTAGGTATTGCTTTTTTTAGTACAAGAATAATTTTCTACCCCCTCGGTTTTTTGTTAGAGACCGCAGTTTGTAAGGTACTAAAAAAACACTACCTGACTTTAGTTTGGCATCACGAGAGAAAGAAGGTTAGTGTTTATGGAGACTAGTGAGGCTGGCTGAGCCGAACTCGAGGAATTTTTTAGCAAAAAAATATCCGTGCTCCAGAAATACTAACCTACTTTCGAGCTGTTCGATTACAAGAAAAAAAGGTTAATCCAACGGCAATCGCGTCATACTCATCATCATATTTAATAGGTTTGTTGATACTGATTAATTTATTGACCATAAAAATAACTTGATTTTTATCACTTTTACCATAGCTAGTCACCGCTACTTTTATTTGTAGAGGGGTATATTCTGCTACTTTTAAATTGTTTATTCCTGCCTCATATAAAATCACTCCACGAGCTTCAGAAACCTTCATAGCAGTTTTAGCGTTTGTTTCAAAAAACAAAGTTTCTATCGCCATTGCTTCGGGTTGGTATTTTTTTATTAATGAATTTATTTCTTCCCCGATTATTCTTAAGCGTTTTTCGTGCGGTTCCTTTGCAGTAGTTTTTAGACACTTAGAAAACAACAAACCTTCCTTGCCCGTAGTTTTTTCCAAAATAGCAACACCCACTCTTTCATATCCCGGATCAATCGCGATTATTTTCATATTGTAATTATAACAAAAATAGTTAGATATAGCTTTTTCTTTGCACGATAATAATTTTGCCGTTGCAAAATTATTTCCCCGCCCGTACCGAACGGTACGTTCGGGCGGGTCTACTCCACCGCTTTCTTGCTAGCAAGCTCAGTCCGTAAGGCACGAAAAAGCAATATCTAACTATTTTTTATTCAGCATTTGTGTAGATTTCCTGCACTTCGTCATTATCCTCCAAGTCTTCAATTAATTTATTTAATTTTGCACCGTCTTCTTCCGAAATTTGGGCCATGGTTTTTGGCATATAACCTTCAATCGTTTTTTCAAACGCCCAAGAGGCGCTGCCGGGGGCGGCCAGGGCTGAACCACTTTCCGCTAGGATGTGTTTTACCTCGGCCGCCGCTTTGTTCCTATTATCAGTCAGCACATCAATTATGAGGGCTACTCCGCCCGGACCATAGGCTTCATATAGTATGGACTCCATCGCCACAGAATTATCATTCTTTTTTAAAGCACGTTCAATATTGTCATTTGGAACGTTGTTTTCTCGGGCTTTTTTGATGGCGGTTTGAACATTAGCAGATTTAATATCGCCATTAGCCATTTTCACCGCCACAGAAATAAGTTTGGCCATCTTGGTGTTGATTTTACTCTTCACTTTATCAGTGACCGCTTTCCTATTTTTAACTTTTGACCATTTACTGTGTCCAGACATGTTTTATAATAATTTATTTCTACCCGCCAAAATTTATCAGAATAATTTTTTTTCGTGTGAATTTTTCAACTTTAAATGTTGTTTGGCGCGGTCAGTAATCGTGCGGCCGCGCGAAGTTCTCTCAATAAAACCAAGTTGAAGTAAATAAGGTTCATACACATCTTCAATCGTCGCTTGTTCTTCTGATAGGGCGGCCGCGAGGGTATTAAGGCCAACTGGGCCGCCATTAAATTTTTCCTCTATTATTGTTAATAAGGCGCGGTCAGTAGGGTTTAAGCCCGCCTCGTCAATTCCCAGTAAGTTCAAAGCTTCCATCACGGTATCTTTTGAGAGTGAACTTTCTCTTATTTGAGCCAAATCTCGGCTTCTTTTAAGTAAATAGTTTGCAGTACGGGGAGTAAAACGGCTTCGTTTGGCAATTTCTTTTTTAGCTTCCGCCTCAATTTCTACTTTTAATATTTTTGCTGAACGATTTATAATTTCTTCAATTTCTTCATCAGTATAAAACTCTAGTTTAAAAACTCCACCAGAAAAACGTGAACGAAGCGGAGCGGAGAGTAGGGCAATACGAGTTGTCGCCGCAATCAAAGTAAAAGGTGGTAAGTCGAGCTGGATTGTGCGAGCAGAGGGACCTTTTCCAATGATGATATCAAGTGAACCAGACTCCATAGCTGGGTAAAGCACCTCTTCAATCGTTTTGTTTAGTCTATGAATTTCATCAATAAATAAAATATCACCCGGTGAAAGATTTGTGAGAATTGAAGCCAGGTCACCAACTTTTTCTATCGCTGGGCCAGAGGTGGCTTTGAGTTGAGCTCGAGTTTCATGAGCAATTAAATGAGCAAGGGTAGTTTTACCTAGTCCTGGCGGACCATAAAAAAGTAAATGTTCTGGCGGATGTTTTCTTTGGGCCGCGGCCGTAAGTAAAATATGTAGATTATCTTTTATATTTTTCTGGCCAATATAGTCTTTCCAGACAGTGGGTCTAAGGGTTTGGTCAAGAAAATTTACATCACCTCCCAAATCATTAGGCTGGCCATTATTCTGGCTTATTTCTTGATTATTTTTGGAATTAGTTAAAGAATCTTTGTTTTTGCTTGACATATTTTTTGTTTTATGCTAAGCTACTCTTAGAAGCCTATAGTATTTTTTGGGGCTTTTTTCTTTCCAGAATATAAATCTCTAAGCAATTGGATCGTTTGCGCGGTTTACGAATTTTTCTCGAAGGACAGTCTGGTTCACAACTTCGGTTGCTTTGCGAGACTTATCCTTTAAGCACTATTTAACTTTTGGTATCTAATATTAAAAGTATTGCTTAGAGATTTATCGTCTGGAACCTGCCTCTAAGCAGGTAGATATTATAACAAATAATACTCTTTATCTCTATATCTTTATACTAGAACTATTTTTTTAATTTGCAACTGTGGAAAAGTTTTAAGACACAAAAACCTGATGTAGGGAAGTTTGTCATTCTTCTGTTTCTATATCTATCACTCGGCCAAGTTCTTCAAGAGAGCTAATACCTTTTAATACTCTGATAACTCCATCTTGTTTCATATCTAAAAAGTTTTGAGACAAGGAGGCCTTTTTAATATCACGGTCAGAGGGATTGTTCACGATAGACTCTTCAACTTCTTTTTTTAATAGAATGATTTCAGTTATAGCAATACGCCCTTTATATCCAGTATTATGGCATTTTTCACAGCCAACAGCTTGCCAGATTTTCTCAGTTTGGACACCATCTAGATATGATTTATCAGTGACAGATTGAATTATTCGGTCAATGATTTTTCTCTCTTTTTCACTAGGAATTACTTCTTTTCGACATTCTAAACATAATTTTCTGATTAGTCTTTGAGCCATCGCTACATTAATAGCAGAGGAAACAATTTTTGGATTAACACCAAGGTCAATCAAGCGGGGGAAAGCACCAGCGGCGGTGTTAGTGTGTAAAGTGGAAAAAACCAAGTGTCCAGTCAAGGCTGAGTTTATAGCAATAGAAGCTGTTTCCCCATCTCGGATCTCACCCACCATGATTACATCTGGATCTTGACGGAGAGCAGCGCGAAGGCCGGAAAGAAAAGTATAATCTTTTTCATCATCTACTTGAGTTTGGACGATCCCAGGAAGGTGGTATTCAATTGGATCCTCAATGGTTATAATTTTAATATCAGGAGAGTGAATTTTTTTTAGGAAAGCGTAAAGAGTTGTAGTTTTTCCAGAACCAGTCGGGCCGGTGATGAGAAGCATTCCGTTTGGACGTCTGATTTGCTCGAGTAATGTTTCCAAGGTTCGATCTTGAATACCTAATTGTTCAATCGGCACAGAAATGGATTTAGGATTCAAAAGTCTCATAACCACGGATTCATTATACGCCCCGGGGAGAATAGAAGAACGAATTTCAATATCATTATTTTGTATTTTTACACTGAAACGTCCATCTTGAGCAGAATTTTTTATATTCAATTTCATTCCCGAAAGTAATTTAATTCGAGAAAGTAATAGTTCATAAGTCTCTCTATCAAATTCAAAGACGTCTATAAGAGCTCCATCTAAACGGAAACGAATTCTTACAAATGTTTCTTCTGGTTCAATGTGAATATCTGACGCTGATAAAGCTAAGGCCCCAGCAATCATTGCTTCCATCATTTTGGAAATCTTATAAGCTTTCTTAAGAAAAAGAATTTCTTTAATAATAGAGGAAACGTCTCTAATCGTCTTAATCCCATCCATGTAAGTCACCACTTGGTCGGAAGAAATATCAAAAGTTCCAGCGGTAGAAGCGATCGATGAAGAAATATCTTTATATCTACTCCAAGCTTTTTCCAAACTGGCGGTGGTGGCCATTGCGACACTTGGTTTATAGCCAGCATATTCCAACTGCTTGATAATAATTGCCGTTTTTTCGTTTTTAGGGGAAAAAATAGCAATCTTTAATTTCTTGTCTACTTTATCATAGACAGCGAGTTTGGCTTCCCGAGCCACATCTTCATTAACTATTTTTAGAGCATCTGCATTTATTGGGATTTGTTTCAGGTCTATAAAATCTAAGCCGTATTTTGTGGCTAAAATACGAATAACATCCTCCTCTTCCTTTTTTCGGAGTTCCTCCAAACGCTTTTCCTGTTTCTCTTCACCTAAAAAGTCTGCCATAATGAAATATTATACCACATTTTCTTTATTATTAAGAAACATTTTAATGCTTGACAATAAAGTTATTTAGGTGTATAATTAAGCAGGGTTCGTTTTTTGATTTCTAAAATAAATAAGGAGGTTAAGAATGAAAAAGTTCTTTTTGTTAATCGCTATTGGTTTGGTAATAATAAATACTGGATGTATGACAACGGATTATGCCTATGTCCGAACTGTTTATATTCACGAAACCGGATATTATAACAACTCTCTTCCGGTTTATGAACCGATTAGAGTTCAAACAGTTCATGTTGGTTCTTCAACTCGAGGAACTGTTCAGTATTATGACAGCCATCACAACTATCATAATTATAGAAATTATAACTATCAGTATAATCGTGGGTATAATAACGGTTCGCCAGTGTATGTTACGCCGGCACCATCAGCCTGGAGTCTGCAAAATATGATTCCAAGATAAGAAGGGGGGAGGGCGCGCTTTAGATTTTCATCTAAGCGCGTCCTTTTTAATTTTATGATAAAGTATAAAATGATCCCATTAGAAGCCACGATCACTAAGCGAAAGAATGATATAATCTTATTATGTTTTTAAAATTTATAAATATTAATAATTCAGTTTACGAGAAGACCGTGATCTATTTCTAACGAGATGAAATATTTGAGTAAAAATAATGAAGAGACATTGGAAGTTGCTAAAAAATTTTTAGCTAAAATTTCTAAAAATAAAAAAAATAAAGCTACAGTTGTGGGTTTGTTTGGCGATTTAGGTTCTAGTAAAACTACTTTTACACAAAATCTTGCAAAGGTGTTGGGTGTTACTGAAACAGTTACCAGTCCAACTTTTGTTTTAGAAAAAATCTATTTGTTGAATGGAAAAAAGAAATTTAAGAAATTAATACATATTGATGCTTATCGCCTCGAGTCAGGGAAAGAATTATTAAGCTTGGGTTTTGTTGAGATAGCAAAAGATCCAGAAAATTTAATTTTGGTAGAGTGGCCAGAGCGGGTGATGGATATATTATCAAAAGATCTAGTCAAAATAAAATTTAATTTTATTGATGAATTTAAAAGGGAAATAATTTTTTAGTTAGTGAAAATTATGTTATAATCTCCTTATAAATGGCAAAAGAAGGCAAAAAATTAGTTTTACTTGATGTGCATGCAATTATTCACCGCGCTTATCACGCCTTACCAGAATTTGTTTCAAGTAAAGGAGTGCCGACGGGAGCTTTGTATGGTCTTTCTATTATGCTATTAAAAATAATTAGTGATATTAAACCAGATTATATTATTGCTTGTTATGATTTACCCAAACCGACTTATCGTCATGAGGCTTATAAAGACTATAAAGCGGGTCGAGCGAAAACCGATGAAGAACTTGTTTCTCAACTAAAAAAATCTCGTGAAATTTTTGAGGCTTTAGATATTCCGATTTTTGCTAAAGAAGGTTTCGAAGCGGATGATATGATCGGAACTATTGTGGAGAAAGTTATTATCAGACACCAGGTGTCTAAAACTGGGAAAGACACCTGGTGTTCTTGTAATGTGGTGATTGCTTCAGGAGATATGGATACTTTGCAACTGGTGGTGGATGATAAGGTACGAGTTTATACCTTAAAGAAAGGAATAAAAGATACGATTATTTATAATGAAAAAGCGGTGGTGGAGAGATTTGGTTTTTCTCCGAAACTTTTGCCGGATTATAAAGGTTTACGCGGCGATCCATCTGATAATATTATTGGTATTAAGGGTATTGGTGAAAAGACAGCCCAAACTTTAATAATTAATTTTGGCGGTATTGAGGATATTTATAAAAAATTAAAATCTAAGGGCGGGAAAGATGAATTTAAAAAAGTTGGAATTACCGATCGAATCATTGGTTTACTTGAGGAAGGTGAAGAAGAAGCTTTATTTTCTAAAATGCTCGGGACTATTAGACGAGATGCCCCGATAGATTTTGAAATTCCTAAAAAAACTTGGCAGGAAAATTTGAACGAAGAAAAAATAATGAAAGTTTGGAGTGAATTGGAGTTTCGAACTCTCGGTTCAAGACTTAGGGAGGTAGTATATGGAAAATCAGAGATTCTATCAGTGCCAAATGAGGAAGCTGGTGCTCCGGTCCCAAATTTAATAGGCGACATGTTTGAGGATGAACTAAAAGAAATCCAAATTACTTTATGGTTGATTAATTCAAACATTACGAATCCCACTATCGAGGATATTATTAATATGTCTGGTATGAAGGATTTAAATGAAGCCAAAAAATATTTTTTGCAGGAAATTAAAAATAAAAAATTAGAATTTGTTTTTGAAAATATTGAAAAACCACTTATTCCAATAATAAAAAGAATGCAGGAAAAGGGAATTGTAGTAAATAAAGAAATTTTAAATAAATTATCAATAGAAAATCATAAAATATTGGCCGAGCTGGAGAAGAAAATTTGGAAATTAGCGGGTGAGGATTTTAATATCAATTCACCAAAGCAAATGGGGGAAGTGCTGTTTGTAAAAATGGGTTTAACGGTGAAGAACCAAAAGAAAACGGCTGGTGGAAAAGTTTCTACCAAAGAAAGTGAATTAGAAAAAATGCGCGATCTACATCCCATTATTGCTCTGATTTTAGAATATCGGGAATTGCAGAAAATGCTTTCTACTTATATTGATAATATTCCGCAGATGGTAGCGGAGGACGGGCGTTTGCACGCCAAGTTTTTACAGACCGGAACCACCACTGGACGTATGTCTTCTCAAGATCCAAATTTGCAGAACATTCCAAATAAAAGCGAATTGGGAATGGAAGTGAGGAAATCATTTAAGTCCGACAAAGGAAATAAATTGGTCGCTTTTGATTATTCCCAGATGGAAATCCGGATTGCGGCATTTCTGTCTGGTGATGAGAAACTTTTGGAAATATTCAGAAAGGGTGAGGATGTGCATACCGCCGTGGCCGTAGAAGTTTTTGGTGTTGAGCCAGATAAGGTTGATAAAGAAATGCGTCGTCGAGCGAAGGTAATTAATTTCGGTATTATGTATGGTATGGGCGTGTCGGCTTTAAAGCAAAATCTTTCTACTAAGACTGAACAGATATCCCGTGCCGATGCTCAGAAATTTTATGATGAATATTTTGCCAAATTTAATGGTCTTGCTAGGTATTTGGAGTCCGTAAAAGCTGAAACGTTGCGAAAAGGATATACCGAAACTCTTTTTGGTCGCCGCCGTTATTTTGATGGTATAAAGTCCAAGATTCCGTTTATTCGAGCCATGGCTGAACGAATGGCCATCAACGCACCAATTCAAGGGACCGAGGCTGATATTATCAAACTCGCGATGGTTAAGGTAAATGATTATTTAATTAAAGAAAATTTATTAGATAAAGTAAGCTTACTTTTGCAGGTTCATGATGAATTAGTTTACGAAATCACTGAAGATTTGGTGGAAAAAATTTCACCCAAAATAAAAAAAATAATGGAAAGTGTGGTGGATAGAAAAGAAACTAAAGGGGTGGTATGTCAGGTAGAATACAAAGTGGGTGATAATTGGGGCGAGATGGAGAAGTTTGGATAAACTTTACACTTTTTGATTTTAACTCTACACTTAACTTATGATTTATCTTTTTTATGGTACAGATAAAATAAAGGCGAGAAGTCAGGCCCAAAAAGTGGTGACGGCAGCAAAAAAGAAGCATAAGGACGCAAACTTTTTTAAATTAACTCTTGATAATTTTTCTGAAAATAAAATTGATGAATTGATTGCTAATCAGGGTTTATTTTATTCAGCCAGTATTGTTTTTGCTGATAATCTCTGTGAAGAGAATGAAGTCTCTGAGGTTTTACTGAAAAAGCTAAAAGATATAAAAGCCTCCCCAAACTTTTTTGTATTTCTAGAAAATAATTTAAATAAGAAGGAATTAGAAGCTTTTAAAAAAAATGCCGATAAGGTGGAAGAATTTAAAAAAACAGAAAAAAAATTAACAAAAAAAGAAGCCTTGGCGGAAAAAGGGGAGAAGATAGATTTTTTTGAGTTTACCAACTCTTTTGGTGATAAAAACAAAAAACTTTTATGGACTTTGTATCAGGATGCTTTGGCAGAGGAAGTTCCCACAGAAGAGGTCCATGGAATACTCTTTTGGCAGGTAAAAGCAATGCTTTCCGCTTTAAGATCAAAAGACGCCACTGAAGCAGGGCTTAATCCGTATGTTTTTTCTAAATCAAAAAATTATGCTAAGAATTACGGCCCTTCAGAGCGGGCAAGTGAAGAAAAATTAAAAGAATTGTCTAGAAAGCTTTTTGAAATGTACCACGAGGCGCATAGAGGAGAAAGAGATTTTGCAGTAGCTATGGAAAGATTTATTTTGGAACTTTAATTTAATATTATCTGCCCAGTAGGACTGAGTTGCCTGCCCGACAACTAGGCGGGTGGGAGAAGGTGGGGTATATAAGGGAAATGAGCACCGTTGTTAGTCATAAAGATTTGACAGATTATTGATTTTGTGTATAATATAGGTAGAGTTTAGGTGGGCAATAACGTACAAAACAGTGGCAAAAGCCACAAGTGATCCTTGAAAGGAGTAAGAGGATGAAAAGATCCGTTGGTTTGGTAGTTATGGTTCGTATGCCGGATCAGAGTGCTTCGGTCGGTCATCGGGTGATGGCCTGTCTGCAACGTCGTGGGTCTTTCAATCACGAAAAGATGGCACCAGAAAACTTTCCGGGCTGTCTGCAAGTGACCTGTCATGGCAAGTTGGAAGATCGAGAAGATTTCTATGACGCTTTGGTTCGTGAACTACGGGAGGAGCTTGGCGGTAATTTCGCTGAGGATTATGTTCTCGGCTATCACGGTCAGGTTCTCATAGAAACAAAGACGGCAGACAAGGAAGTGATCACCTTCGGAACATTGGTTCCGATTGACTTCATCCGAGATCTCGTACGTCTTGATCCTGACACTGGTGGGCTGGTTTACCTTTCAGCCTTACAAGTGGATAGCCTCGTCACAATCACTGACAGTATGAAGCAGTTGGGTCCTAACGGCCTACTAGCCATGTTCCCGGACGAAATCGAAGCTGTCAAGAAAGGCTTTGAGATCTTCGGGAAGATGTGACTAGATCGATAAGACCAACAACGAGCGCCGACCAGCAATGGTACGGCGCTCTATTTATTATAACCATTTTGAGTGATAGATCATATGTGTCTGAGTTGCCTGCCCGACAACTAGGCGGGTGGGAGAAGGTGAAGTATATGAGGGAGATGAGTGGAGTTATCTTTTCGTAGTAACAATCATTACCATTGGCCAGTTAAGATAAAACTTTCCATTCTTTTCTGATACTCCTAATATCTCTTCCGCGCCCCTCAAACATTCTTCAGGGGTGGTTTTAATCATCGCGTGTAATTTATATAAAAAATCTCCAATATCTTTTCTTTTATCAAAAACCCAGTTGGCATTAAAATCATAGAAGGTTGGTTTTTCAAAACCATTCAAGTAACACAGACTTTTGGCGTATTCCTTACTCCAAAAAGATACTTCGTGTCCTGTTGCACAAAACTTAGCCACTCTATCATCAAAATGTTTAGCTAAACTTGAACCAGAAAAGACGTCCCCAATTATTAGATGGCCATCTTTTTTAAGACAATTAGAAAAATTCTTAAACGAGTCTATTTTGTTAAAGGCATGGTGCATTGCACCAAATGACCAAATAGCATCTATTGATTCCTTTGCAATCGTTAGTGTATCAGCCCCTTCATTTCTAATCTCAATATTATTCTTTCCTAGCTCTGAAACTCCGTATAATTGTTCTTTCGATGGGTCGGTCACAATTAGTTTTCCGTTTGGTAAGACGGCATCGGCGATGAAACCAGAAAATAAACCGTTTCCAGCACCAATTTCCAAAATTATCTCCCCAGATTTTGGAGATAAATACTTTCTCATTAACTCAATATCACCCTTTCTTGCGTTAGGAAAGTCCTTAAGTGCCTCACTATATAATTTTGCCCTCACTCCATCAAATTCTGCCATTACATAAATATATCACGATTATCCATAAAGTTCGATTCCAATCCTCGTCACAAGAAAAAACTCTTATAATTGAACGAGATTTACCTTGTCCCCACAACTAGAAATTATTATAACCATTTTAAGTGATAGATCTTATGTGTCTGAGTTGCCTGCCCGACAACTAGGCGGGTGGGAGAAGGCGAGATATATAAGGGAGATGAGAAATGTTGTTGGTCATAAAGATTTGACAGATTATTGATTTTGTGTATAATATAGGTAGAGTTTAGGTGGGCAATAACGTACAAAACAGTGGCAAAAGCCACAAAGGTTCCTTGAAAGGAGGACAGTATGAATAGATGGATAGAAGTCGTAATGGCGTGGTTTGTGGGTGGACTCATCGGTCGACTACTTGGTCACACATATCTGGTTGGATATCTGGGCTGGCCGGAAGTTGTTGGCTGGTTCTCGGTACCGATTGGCGCAGTGGTGGCTTGGCTCTGGGTGGCGAAAGAAGCCATTGTCCCAGCACTCAAGCATTCCTATCGGTGGACAAAGAAACCGGTGCACTTTGTGAACTGGGCTGAAAGTTTTAGTCAGGCACAGAAGCGTCTAGTAATGGATGGCCGCGAATTCAAGAGTAACTGGGGCTGGCGTGTTCTTAACGCTACTAGCATCGGATTACTCGTTGGACTATGGCTTGTCGGGCTAGGTGTTTTAAGTGCTATTATAGTTGAAGCAAGGGTTCCTTATAATAAAGATAATATGTATAATCTTTATGTAGCAGGCTTTGTTTTTATGACTGCAGTCTCTTTTCTCTCTGTTTTTTTAATCGGTTGTATTAGTCAATTCCTGGAAGCCAGGAGGTGGACTCGGTTCTTTGAAAAACCACTAACCGGAAACGAGGTTAGAGACGTTGCTACGGAAAACTTTTTCTGTTTTCTGAGCCAAAACCCAGTTTCTGTGTTTGGAATTCTGTTACTAATTGCCGTTCCTTACTATTTGGCAATCGTTGTCAAAGGAGTAACTGTTTTGCTTGGGAAGGTTATTTGGAAGACAATCCAGATGATCAACTCCAGTCAGAGAATGGCAGCGATGACCGGTGCAGCAATCGGGTTATCCATCTCGCAGGTTTACGGATTCAATCCGGTGATTTGCGGAGTGGTCAGTATTCTGGCAGGTTTGGTTGAGCGATCAATCTTCGTGCTTGTCGAAAAGACTGTGCGAGGACTGAAAGTAAAACAAACAACCTAAATAGGTTGAATAGAGTGTGGTGTGTAAATGCGCAAGCAAATACACCCACGCTCTTTTTTTATGTATAAATTCGATTCCAATTAGGGTATCCAAAAACCAGTTGGAGAAGTGAGTACACATTCGTCCGCGACTAAAGTTTTTTCGTCAAAAAACTTTGTCTGGGCACCAGCTCGCCTGTTTTTTCTGCTGAAAAAACAAGACTCCGGCGTTCGACTCCAACACGCAAGCAAAGCAGTTTGCTTGCTTGGGCGGACAAATAAAAAGTGCCTTTTGGCACTCTTTTTATTTGTCCGCCCAGTTGGAGTCGAACCAACGACCTTCTCCTTAAAAGGGAGCTGCTCTACCAGCTGAGCTATGGGCGGAATGGAAAAAATATAACAAAAAATTTGTTAAATGTCCAATTTACTTTCTTTACTTATTATAAAATTGGAAAATCTATAGCATGAAGGCCGGCGCCAGTGAGAAGTAGAGATATACAAATACCGGCAAGTAATAAATAAAAAACAAAATCTCTTTTTAATATAGACTCTTCCTCATATTCAATTAAAAGTTCACTAATGGCAATAACTACTAAAACAAGAGCGGCCACCTGGGTATAAGCACCAGCGATAAGGAGTAAACCACCAATAATTTCCACAAGACCTAGAAACCAAACAAAAAAACTAGCTGGTCTTACACCTAAAGCATTTAATGAACTTCTCCAGCCAGCTTTTTCTTTACTTAATTTTAGGACTCCAAGATTCAGAAAAACTAAACCAAGAACAACCCTTAAAATTAAAGGTGCTAAATAAGAATAAGAAAATAATTCTGGAAAAATATTAAATGTTTGCATGCGTTTATTTTAACATGTAATATTAAAAAATGGAAAAGAAAAGAAAAAAGATTGTTGTTTTAGATAATATTCGTAGCACCTTTAATGTTGGCTCTATTTTTAGGACAGCAGATGCTTTGGGGGTGAATAAACTTATTTTAGGTGGTACCACCCCAGCACCAATAGATAGATTTGGTCGGGTGCGGGCAGATATTGCTAAAGTGTCATTAGGGGCGGAGAAAAGTGTAACCTGGGAGTATAAAAAGAATATTTTGCCAGTAATAAAGAAATTTAAAAAGGAAGGTTATCAAATTATTGCTATTGAGCAGTCAGAAAAGTCAGTGGACTATAAAAAAATAAAATTAGATAAAAATAATAAAACAGTTTTTGTGATGGGGGCGGAGGTAGAAGGTGTCAATAAAAATATTTTAAAACTAGCAGATCAAATAGCAGAAATTCCAATGCTGGGCCAAAAAGAGTCACTGAATGTTTCCGTTTCTTTTGGTGTAGCTTTGTTTCGAATATTGAATATCTAGCACCTAGCTTAAAGTTTTGATTATTTGATTTTTATTTTATCAATTTCCTCCTCAGTTACTTTCGCATCACTCCAGAACTCTTTTTTGCCATTGGCTCTCATTATGTAGGGATCCGTACCTTTTCCTGTAATGAGTATAACAGTATTTTTTTTCTCTACATTTTTATTAAGATCAATTGCTTTTTTAATAGCAAAAGAAATGGCCTGTCTTCTGTCTACTATAATTTCTAGTTTTTGGTTTTTTATGAATTGGGCCATACTATTTATAATTTCCACTGGATTATCATCATAAGGGTCGTCGTCAGTTAGAACGATTTCATTACAATAATTGTTAGCAATTTCTGCCATTTCTTTTCTTTTCCATTTATCCCTACCCCCACCGCAGTTTCCTAAGACACAGACTTTATTCTTATTTGAATATGTTTCATAGAGAGCTTTGAGTGAATCAGGGGTGTGTGCATAATCTACGATCACTTCAATTCCTAAGTCGTTTGGAATCTTTTGTGCCCGGCCTTTAATTTCTGTAACTTTTTCTAAGCCTAATTTTATATTATCTATACTAATTCCTAGTGCTCTAGCATAAGCATAAGCAGCCAGCATATTATAAATATTGAAACGACCCGGTAACACAGATTCTATCTTTAGACCCTCACAAGTAAAATTCACTCCATTATCATGACAAGCAATTGGTTCACCGTCTTTTAGGGAGTAAGGCGCTTTTTTCTCAATATTTATTGCTAAAAATTTATGCCCCTCTTTGTCATCTATATTAGCCACGATTATTTTATTTTTTTTGCTGGATTTTTCTAAGGCGTGAGCAATACTTAGTTTGGCCTTTAAATAATTATCATAACCACCATGTGATTCAATATGTTCTGGGGCTAAATTTGTAAAAATAAGCGCATCCAAATCAATAAATTTATGACGGTACTGCTTGGCGGCCTCGGAAGATATTTCTATCACCGCGTAATCACAGTGCGCATCCACAGCTTGGCGGAGGAAACGTTGGATGAAAAAGCGTCCAGGCATAGTCATTTTATACATATTTGGTTTTGATTCGTTTCGAATTTTAAACCGGAGTGTGCCAGCAAGGGCAGTGATAAAACCAGCCTCTTCTAAAATAGCATTTACAAACTCTACTGTAGAAGTTTTTCCTTTTGTTCCAGTAATTGCTACCACCTTTATTTTTTTGGAAGGAAGGCGGTAAATCAGGGCGCCTAAAAAAGCTAGAAAATAGTGATATATCGGTTGAAAAAACTCAAATATTTTAATTGGTATTAGTTTTTTTATTTTTCGAAGCATTTGTGATATTTTATTTTCCTAAATGTTTAAGCGCAGCTTTTACTCGGTCACTGGTACTTGTGATACTTTTATCAATCTCCTGTAGAGCCTCACGGGACTCTTTATGTGTGTATCCGAGTGATTTAAGTGCTTCCAGGGCATCTATTTCTTCTTTCAAACCTAAGGCGACTTCTTCATAAGAGCCCAGCTTACCTTTTAATTCCAAAACAATTTTATCTGCCATCTTTTTACCGAGGCCAGACACCTTGGTGAGGTGGGATGTTTCGCCAGAGGAGATGGCTTTGCGGAGAGAATCCACTGTGGCAACATTTAAAATATTTAAAGCTGTCTTTGGCCCCACCCCTGAAATAGTAATAAGAAGTTCAAAAAAATCTAATTCTTTCTTACTTGAAAAGCCATACAGATCCAAAGCATTTTCTCTTACTGCTAAGTAGGTCCAAACTTTCACCTTCTCATTTTCTTTTATTAGACTAAGTAACTCTGTGTTAGCAAAAACTTTATAACCAATTCCATTAGTCTCAATAATGACAAATTTATCTGTTTTGTGTATTAGCTGACCAGTTATTTTTGATATCATGTCTATAATTATACATAATTTATCTAAAAGCTCTAGGATCTTGCTTTTCCGACAGCCCTGTGGTAGTTTTACTGAGTTATCAAATTAATTTAAATCAATGCCTGTAACTTCATCAGCTAAAAAAGCTCTCCGAGCTTCAAAACACAAAGCCGCCTTTAACCTAAAGAGAAAGGACTCTATTTCTCACGTTACAAAAAAGATTAAGAAATTTGTAACATCAAAGAAAATAAAAGAAGCAGAAGCACTTTTGCCAGTGGCTTTTAAAGCTATTGATAAGGCTTGCAAAACTAAGATGATTCACAAAAATACCGCAGCTCGTAGAAAATCCAGGTTAGCTAAGATGTTAGCAAAAGCTGGAGCCCAAAAATAAAAACCATTCGTTTGAGACGAATGGTTTTTTATGTTACTGTAGTTTAATTCCTCTCGTCGTTCAACGGATAGGACACTTCCCTGCGAAGGAAGAAATCCAGGTTCAATTCCTGGCGGGGGGACAATTACAAAAATCTGCTCAGTAAGAGCGATTTTTGTTTGTCTCCCTGAGAAACTGCCGGGTGGTAGTTTTGTGCAGGAATTGAAGCCTGTTTGAGATTTTTTGAAGTTTCTGAACACCCAAAAAAATCCAAACACGGATACCCGCCCGACTGAAACAGTCGTTTCGGGCAGGCTGCCACTGTAATGGAAAATATCCTGCCGGGGGGACAAATTAGAAACCTAAATATTCCATCACTTTATGAGCCATAGGTTCCTGAAGTTCTTTTTCTTCTAAAAATTCTCGGAGAACAGAAACTACCTGGCTCACGCTGTCATCATGAAGGGGAATGACAATATAAGGCATGATAGATTTTTTAGATTTCAATATTATTTTTGGTTCACCTTCTCTGGTCTCGATCCAAAAAGCTTCAATTGTCAGATAAGGTTGTAAATCTTTACCAACTATAATACCGCGGTTATTTATTTCATAATCTACATTTTTTGGAACACGAGTAACATAAAAGATAAGAATAGTAGTCGAAAGAAGGATCAAAACGCCAAATAAAGGATTGTTAAAGACAAAAGCTAAAACAGTCGTGGATATGGTGATAATACCAACAGCCCAAAACCAATCAGTGCTTCTCTGATAGTGGTGATACTCAGGTGCGGACCATTTAAGTGATAAGTCATCCATGACTCATATATTATATCAGATACCATAGAAAAAATCTTGTAACCTTAAGTGGATAAAGTAAGATTAAGACGATGGAGAAGAATTTCGTATTTGTTATTTTAGGAGTAACCGAAGATTTAGCTAAACTTAAGCTTATCCCCGCTATCCATTCTTTACTTAAATTAAATGTTGCATCAAAAAATTTGCCTTTATTGGAACTGCCCATTTATATGTAAATATTCAATCTATTTTAGATGAATCAAAAAAATAATTTCAAACATAGATGAAGAGGTTTGGAATAAACTGTGTCAGTCAACACATTACGTCCTTTTTGATTTTGCCCAATAGCTTCTTTTATAAATTATTCTTTTAGACCAAAAGGGTTATAGCTTATACCTCGGTCATAAACATCAATACCCTCGGCGTGTTTAAGTTTTCTAACGATAAAGTAAGTAAGTGGAGTAAGGATTATTTCATACAGCACCTTTCCAAAATACTGGACAGCAATCATTATAAGTAAAATATTCGTTGGGACAGTCAAGGCAAAAGCTAAAATGGTAAATAAAATACTATCAACCAATTGACCAACAACGGTAGAGCCAATCGTTCTACTCCAAAGATATTTGCCTTCCGTCCAGATTTTCATTTTGGACAAAATGAAAGAATTAGTGAATTCACCACAGAAGTAGGCAATCATTGAAGCAATAACTATTCTAGGAACGACACCAAGGATGGAATCGTAGGCGCCTTGATTTGGCCAGACGCTGGCCGAAGGCATTACTTGTACCAACCAATAACAGAAAACCATCAAAATTTGAGTAAAAAAACCAGCCCAGATTATTTTTCTAGTAGCTTTGTAACCATAAACTTCAGTGAGAATATCACCAAAGATGTAGCTAATAGGAAAGATAAAAAAAGCTCCAGTGAAGACGAGCGAGCCGAGGCCAATCAGCTTGACTGCCACTGTATTGGAAATCATTAAGATAGCAACAAAGGCAACCGCAATATATAAATAATACTTACTATTTTTACTTACCTCAATTGTTGGTTCTGTTTGCATATATCTTTATTAAGCTAATAATTCAGTAAATATAGCACTTTATTAAAATTTTATACAGATGACAATTCTTAATTTAAAATAACCGTCTCTAATCAAAAGACTGAAGAATACCAACTCTTGCTACGTTGTGATTATTCTATCAGATTTATTTTTTTATTCTAAATTACTTACAGTTTCTACTTCTTTACCTTGGATTACATCATTTTCTCTAAATTTAAAAGTAGCTTTGATTAATTCACCTCTTAAAACTTGTGGAAGCCAAAAGATATCATCTGGCCACATATCAGGATAGGGAATACTTTCTACTTTAAACCATTTTGGTTTCATTTCCTCACTTTCTTTTGGTTCACCTACCCACTCTTCTACAAAGTAAACATGAACCAGCTGGTTCCAAGTAGGATTATGGGGAAAATAAAATGATAGCTCAGCAATTTTTTTTAGATTCTGTATTTCAACATTTATTTCTTCTTTGGTCTCTCTTTTTGCGGCTTCCTCCACTGTTTCTTTTCCGTTTTCAACTTTCCCCCCTACACCATTCCACCTATTAACCCCAAAACCACGTTTTTTCATCGCTAAACATATATCAGTTATTAGATCGTTATTTTTTTTAATTAAAAAAACTAATGTAGCTGCCCGTAATTTATTCATGTCTATATCTTATCAAAGTAGTAAAATTTTGCCACTCATTAACCAGATTTTATATAAGCAAACATCGCCTTGACCCCATTTGTTTTATTAGGACGATGAGAAAAATTTAACTATTTTTATGCAGTGATTACGGCATGATTAAAAATAAAAAATAAAAATCACGCTGTTTCCAGCGGATTTTTAAATGCGGAGGAGGTGAGAATTTCTCCCTCGGCTAAAACTTTTTCGTCAAAAAGTTTTGCCTGGGCACCGGCTCACGGTTTTGTTTGCTAGCAAAACATCGTTTCGCCGTTCGAATCTCACACGTAAAGTATTCAAATACTTTACTCGCCTCCGCCCAACAAAAAACGGCATTTAATAATGCGCGTTTTTGTACGGGCGGAGGAGGTGAGATTCGAACTCACGGCACCCTTGCGAGCGCGACAGTTTTCAAGACTGTTCCTTTAAACCACTCAGGCACTCCTCCATTATTAGGGAATAATTACATAATTTTTGCTATATTTCAAGCAGACTTAACAAACTCAACACCTTCATGATATAATTGTTATATTATTAGAATATTTAATTTAAACCACTAATTTTTTATAAATAAAAACTTAGGCTGGTAAACAAAATATGGCAAAAGGAAATAATCGACAACAAAAGGAAAAGAAGAAACCAAAGAAGTCAAAATAAATCTTTTTAAAAAATCCACCAAGGTTGGTGGATTTTTTAAATTTAATCATTGGTGTTTTGAGTCTTTTCTTTTTTTTCTTTAAAATAAAAATATAATAAGTAACCTGTCTCTAAAATACCAAGCGTGTTTAATATAATAATGGCCATAAACCAAATTTTTTGATTTCTTTTAGCTGAATACCACAAAGCAAAAGCTTTTATAACGACTATCCATATTAGTAAAAAAATAATCGATGGATTTTCTGCTAAAAAAAGACGAAAGGATTCATCTAGTGTTTGTGATGTCATAACAAAAATAATAATACCACTTTTTTAAAAAATAGTGTAATATTGAAAATATGCAATATTTAGGAATTGATTTCGGAGGCAAAAGGGTGGGTATCGCTGTTTCAGATATAGATGGCCGGATAGCTTTTCCCTTAGCCGTCTTTTCAAATGATGATAGTTTGTTAAAAAATATTATTGATGAATGTATGAAAAGGGCTGTGGATGTGGTGGTAATGGGGGAGTCTCGTGATTATAAAGGTCAAATTAATCAAATAATGTGGGAGATTGATTCTTTTCGGAAAAAGCTCGAACTAATAGGTTTTAAGGTTGTCTTTGAGCCAGAATTTATGACCTCTATCCAAGCTAGCCAGATTACCGGTGAAAATAAGATGCTTGATGCTTCTGCCGCGGCCATAATTTTACAAAGTCACTTAGATAAAAATAAAAAACATGAATGATCAAAAAATTACAACTGAGGATAAGGTAAATATCTTTGATACACCTAAAATAAATTATGACAACTGGAAAAAGATTGAAATAAAAATCGGACAGATTTTAAGCGTGGCGAGGATTGAAAAATCCGAGAAACTTTTAAAATTATCAGTGGATTTTGCGGAAGTGGCCGGTCCGAGGCAAATTGTCTCCGGAATTGCCAAATATTTTCCCGATGAACAAATCTTAGTTGGCAAAAAATGTGCCTTTGTCACTAATTTAGAACCGAAAACATTGATGGGGTTAGAAAGTAACGGAATGATTATGGCTGTCGGTGGTGGTCCCTCCAAAGAAGCGGGCAAGGAGGAACCTTTCTCTCTCTTTGAAGTAAAAGATAGTGTTTTAACTGGAACACAGGCAAAATAAAACAGGAATCGTCTTTTTGATATATCAAAAATTACTATAGGGTGTTATAATAAAATGAGAAAAATATGACACACAAAATATTATACCCAAAATTATTTACCCCTCCAAGATTTTTAGAAATGCCCTCAGTTTCCGTTAGTATTTTCTCAGCTGGAATTTCATTTTTTACCCTAAAGGCAACAGATAAAGGTTTGATACCGGATATTTATGGTCTGGAACCATTACCAGAAGGATCATTTTCAAATGGGAGAGTAGTTAAAAAAGATTTAGTTGTTAAAGCATTAATAAATATAAGAAAAAAAACAAAAGTGGATTTTGTTAGATTTTCTATTCCAGAGGAAGAAACTTATATCTTTAAGACTCATTTACCAAATTTGAAACCTAAAGAAATTAATGATATTTTAGAATTTAAAATAGAAGAAAATGTGCCTTTGTCTGTGAAAGAATCCGTCTTTGATTATGAAGTTATTCCTAATAATAGAAAGGCGTCAGAGTTAGATATTATTGTTTCTGTTACCTCTCTTGGTTTAGTTGAAGATTTAGAAAAGGTTTTTCTCCAATCTGGTTTAACCCCAGTACTTTTTAGTCCAGAATCCAACAATGTGGCAAAAACAGTAGTAAAAGAAGCTAACGAACAATATATTGTAGTTGTAAATATCAAAGAGAATAATATAGTTTTCTCTCTGGTTATTTTTGGTGTTGTTTACCAGACCCAGTCTATCAATTTTGGTAGTGCGACCATAACTTCATCTATTGCAAAATATTTTAAAGTTTCTTTTGCTGAGGCAGAAAAAATAAAAAAAGAGAAGTTATATAATGATAGTGACCTTTCAGTTGAGATATTTTTGTATTTAGTAAATACTGTTTCGGCAATAAAAGATGAGTTATATAAATTTATCTCTTTCTGTAATGAGTTAGAATTTGTTGTTGGGCAAATTGAGCGAGTGATTTTATGTGGACGGGATGCCATGATTATTGGATTAGAAGAATATTTAACCTCCAGTCTTAATATAAAAGTTGAAATTGCCAATATTTGGATAAATAATTTCGATATTAATACTTTCATCCCCCAAATTTCCAGACTTGATTCTGAAGATTTAGCGGTGGTAAATGGTCTTAGTTTATATTAATTTATGGTTAATTTAATTACTAAAAAACAAAAAGACGTAGTAAAAAAAGAGTATATTATAAGGCTTATTTCTATTTTATTTTTTATTCCGACTACCTTACTCGGCGTCTTCTTTTTAGCTTACGTTTTGCCCTATTATTTAGCTTTAGATAAGAAAGAAATAGTTGTAAATCAAATGTTTGATTCAGTAATTAATATTGAAAATAAAGAAAACGTCGGACCAAATATTTTAGCTTTGATTAATAGGGCCATGAGTGAAATGAAGGCAGTTGAGATTTATAATAAAAGTAGTGTTAATTCATCAGGATATTTTAATAAAATTATTGAAAGTAAAAACAAAGATATTAAAATTAATAAATTATCTTTTAGTATTCCTGCAGTAGGTCAGGTCCAGTTATTAATCAGTGGGGTTTCAGAGAGCCGAGAAGGTTTAGTCGCATATATTGATGATTTAAGGTTTAAGGCTGGTTTTACTAGTATTGAATCTCCAGTCTCTAATTTTGCTAAAGATAGCAATATACCATTTACGATAAATATCAAAACAACAATATGAAATTAAATTATTCAAAAAAGATACTAATTCTATCCCTATTTAGTTTCCTTATTGTTTTAGCTATGGATATAATTTTTATTGGTTTTTTAGTAAATAAGATTATCGGTATTAATAATAAGGTAAAACAAATCAACACTTCATCCTATGTTAGGG
>JBFZBC010000030.1:0-22529 GCA_041308645.1 bacterium | reverse complement strand
AATGGGTTGTCGGCAAAGTCACAGAAACCTTGGTCCCCTTTCCTAAAGTTGACGATATTCCAATTTTTCCACCATGAATTTGCAGTATCTTTTTTGTAATATACAATCCAACACCGCTCTCATTGGGGTCTATCTTCATGGCGTTTTTACCTCGGTAAAATTTTTGATAAGTAATAAATTCCAAATCTTTAGGGTCTATACCAACTCCATTGTCCTCAACTACAAAAAAAACATCGGTACCAATATTAAATAAATTAAATTTAACAATACCATGTGGAGAATAACGAATAGCATTATCAATAATATTGGTCAATGAGAGGTGCAGCATTTTTTCATCTCCCTCAATAAACACTGATTCATATCTTTCAAAAATGAGTTTAATTCCTTTAGATTTAATTAGGTAACTTTGACCAGAGATAATTTTATCAACTAATTGTTTTAAATCAAATTTATCTTTTTTAAGTTTTATATTTTTATTGTTTACTTCCAGTTCTGCTGTTTTCAATATTTTATCAATAATCTCTATCGCTTTAATAATACGGTTATGACTTTCCTCTAATAATTCGTAAGGAGGAAAGGTTTTATCTTTTAAAATAGTTTCTATAGACCATTTTGCGCCAACCAAAGAAGTATGCAGCTGATGAGACATAGCTGTTAGAAAAATTTGTTTAGTATAGTCGGCTTCTTCTAACTCGACAGATCTTTTTTTAAATATTTCTTTTTCAATAATCTGTCTGACAAACTTTCTATTAAAAAAATAGAAAAAAATAACAAAAGATAGAATCACTAAACAATAACCTATAATATTTATAAATATTTCCCAACTAATCATTTCTTTTCTTTTTCTTGTTTACAAGTATAGCATATTTTTTTAACTCTACCATTTCATCTCTAAGAATCGCTGCTGTCTCAAAATCTAATGTCCTCACGGCTTCATTCAACTGTCTCTCCTTTTCCTTAATGATTTTTTTAGGATTCTTCATCATTATGTCTTTATCTATCAATAATAATTCAGAAATGGCCTTATCGTGTGGAGATTTTAGACTCTCCATAATGTCATTAATACTTTTTACGATTGTCTTCGGTGTAATATGGTGTTTTATATTATAAGCAACTTGGATTTTTCTTCTCCTATTAGTTTCTCCTATTGCCCTCTTAATAGAACCGGTAATATTATCGGCATAAAGTACTACCCTCCCTTTCACATTTCTAGCCGCGCGTCCAATTATTTGAATTAAAGAGGTATCTGAACGCAAAAAACCTTCCTTATCTGCATCCAAAATACCAATAAATTCTACTTCCGGTAAATCTAAACCCTCACGAAGTAAATTAACACCCACAATACAATCGAATTTACCTCTCCTAAAATCAGTCAAAATTCCTATTCTATCAATAGTCTGAATATCACTATGTAAATACTCTGCTTTTATTTCCTTATCTTTAAGATATCGACTCAAATCTTCAGCCATTTTTTTAGTTAAAGTAGTAGCAATTACTCGTCCACCCTGGCCGGGCAGGCCACCCTTAATAACCTTTTGAGTTTCCTGAATAAAATCATAGACTTGTCCCTTATAATTTTCCTTTTCAATAATTCCACGGATTTCAACTAGAGGATCAATTAAACCAGTTGGGCGAATAACTTGTTCTACCACAGCCCTACTATTTTCAATCTCATAATCACTTGGTGTCGCCGAAGTATAAATTACTTGCTTCAAGCGCTCTACAAATTCTGAAAATTTTAATGGACGATTATCCATAGCTGATGGTAAACGAAAACCATGATTAATTAAATTTTTCTTCCTGGAAGCATCTCCAGCGTACATACCATTAAGCTGAGGCACTGTCACATGAGATTCATCAATAATAGTCAAAAAATCTTTAGGAAAATACGAAAGCAGTGAATCTGGTGGTTCACCTGCATCTTTACCAGAAAAATGCCGGGAGTAGTTTTCAATACCATTACAATATCCTACTTCTTTTATTAAAGATAAATCATAATTAGTTCTTCTTTTTAATCTTTCTGCCTCCAAATTTTTCCCTACTTTTTTTAAATATTTAAGTTGTGCCTCTAGTTCAATTTTTATACTTTGTATGGCTCTATTTTTCTCCTGGTCATTTGTAATAAAATGTTTGGCAGGAAATAAGAAAAAAACTTTCTCTTCACTGATCAAGCGCCTAGTGATTGCGTCTATTTTATAAATACTTTTAATTTTATTCTCTGCAAAATCTATTCTATAAATAATTTTTTCATTTACTGGTATTATTTCTAGAGCATTACCCACTGCACGAAACTCTCCTGATTTTAAATCTGTATTATTTCTTTCAAAATGAATATTTATAAACTTCCTTATCATATCTGCACGACTAATTTCCTCACCAATTTCAATCTTTAAATTTACTTTCTCATATTCTGTTGGTGATCCTAAACCATAAATGCAGGAGACTGAAGCTACGATAATTACATCCTTTCTAGTCAAAAGTGCTTGAGTAGAAGCGTGACGCAAACGATCAATTTCTTCATTGATCATTGCTTCCTTCTCAATATAGGTATCTGTAATGGGCATATAAGCTTCGGGCTGATAATAATCATAATAGGAAACAAAATAGTGCACGGCATTATCAGGGAAAAAATCTTTATATTCTTGAGCTAATTGGGCGGCTAATGTTTTGTTGTGAGCAATCACTAAAGTGGGTCTTTGGACTTTCTCAATCACATTAGCAATAGTAAAAGTCTTACCTGAACCAGTTACACCTAAAAGCGTCTGATCTTTATAACCCTTTTTAAGCCCAGTGATTAATTCTTTTATCGCCCGTGGTTGATCCCCCGCTGGCTTGTATTTAGATTTTAATTTGAATTTATGTTGCATTGGATTTTATATTAGCTTTTTTATAAGGAAAAGCAAATTAAAAGAAAACCCCCTTAATTCCCCTTGTTAAAGGGAAATCAGAAACTTTTGCCTTTTTCCCGCCACTGACAAGGGGAGAGTTAGGAAGGGGTTTATTTCTCATATGTTTTATATTTCCCTAAAAATTCTTTTTTATATTCCTCAAACTTATCATCTAAAATAGACTGGCGAATTTGTTTTACTAAATTCACTAAAAAATAAACATTATGAATTGAGGCTAGTGTGCCAGCAAGCATTTCTTTACCCCTAAACAGATGAGATATATAGGCCCGTGAATAGTTTTTACAAGTGTAACATTGACAATCAAACTCAACAGGATTTGTATCCAAGCGAAATTCTACGTTTTCAATATGAATTTTCCCAGTCTTTGTATACAAAGTGCCATTTCGTCCTAACCTTGTTGGTAAAACACAATCAAATAAATCCACACCATTTTCAATCCCCATAAATAAATCCTCTGGTTCACCAATTCCGAGCAAGTGTCTTGGTTTATCTTCTGGTAAAATTTCATTTACCCACTTCACAGCGGTGGACATGTCTTCCTTAGCAAAAGATCCGCCAATACCAAAACCATCAAATCCTTTACCATCTACCTCAACCCCGGAAATAAACTTCGCTGATTTTTTTCGCAATGATTCTTCCCTCCCTCCCTGCACAATTCCAAACAAGAATTGTGGAGAATCAGAAAAAACCTTCGGAGGATTCTCGGAACGATTAGTCCGCGTTAAGTGAAGAGAAACCTGCGAATGTTTTTTCTGACCCTCTAGTTTATTATGCTCCTCAAGTGACCGGCGGGCCCAAGCGTGAGTGCGATCCAATGCCTCAGTCTGATATTTTAAATCCTCTGTTGGTGAAGTACATTCATCAAAAGCAAAAATTATATCTGCACCTAAATTATGCTGAATCTGTATTGATTTCTCTGGAGTAATATAATGTATCGAGCCATCTAAATGAGAAGTAAAAGAAACACCATCTTGACCAATCTTAGCCAACCTTGGTGCATCTGAGTCATCAAACCGCTCAGGAATCATAAGTGAAGGATCCACTGGATGTAAAATTTTTGATATCCCCTTTTTATATGCCGCTCCCAAAGAAAACACCTGAAAACCACCGGAATCTGTCATCGTTGGACCCTTCCAATTCATCATTTTTCCTAAACCTCCCATTTTTTTTACTGCCTCATCTCCAGGTTGAAGATATAAGTGATAAGTATTAGCCAAAACAACTTGAGCCCCAGCCTCCTTTATTTGTTCAGGATTAAGAGATTTTACAGTAGCTTTTGTTCCAACAATCACAAAAGCTGGTGTTTCTATAACACCATGGGCTGTTTCCAAAATACCTACTCGTCCAAGTTTTCCAATCAACTTTTTCTGTATTTTATAATTTAAAGACATTATTTTACTATATTACATTATTTTATGATATAATCCACTTTATGAATCCTGTTAGAAATAGGAAATAGTCAGATTATTTCCGTTCAGAACCTAGAGTTCTCTAATTATAATAGGCTTCATATAATAATTTGATTGAAGTGCAAACACATAACACTTAAATCTCTAACAGGATGAATATATTAAATTTATTTAAAAAGAAAATAAGAAAAACTGATGGCCCTATAACTATTAATGAGATAAGTCAATTAATAGTAAATAAAATGTATACAGCAAATGACGAATTTATTCGTGGCTATGACTTAATTAAAAAATATCCTAGATCAGTCAGTATTTTAGGCTCAGCTAGATTTAAGCCTGACAATAAATACTATAAGCAAGCTGAATCATTAGGAAAAAGAATAGTAGAAGAACTTAATTATACTGTTGTTACTGGAGGTGGTAGTGGAATTATGGAAGCAGCTAATAAAGGTGCTTTTGATGCCGGTGGCACATCAATTGGTTTTACAATTAGATTACCTAAGGAGCAGATTGCTAATCATTACTTGACTGACTATGTAGATTTTGAATATTTTTTCAGTCGAAAAACTATCTTATTCTTTTCAGCTGAAACTTATATTTACTTTCCTGGTGGTTTTGGAACTTTTGATGAGTTTTTTGAAATAGTTACACTAATTCAAACTAAAAAAATTCCTTTTGTCCCTGTTATCTTAGTAGGAAAATCTTTCTGGCAACCACTACTTGATCTAATACATAAAGAACTTCTTGATGCTGAAAAAACTATTTCTGTCGATGATGAAAAGATTTACAAAATTGTTGATTCTGAAGATGAAATCATAGAAATTATCAAAAACGCTCCCCTAAGACAAGATTAAAACTAATATAAACTTCTAAGACCAAAGATTATAGCAATCAAAATTGTTATTGTGCAAAACTGCAAAAATATACCAAAAACTTGTCCCATATTATTAAAAATCTTTGAATGGATAAAGTCTGAATGAAATTTTAAAAAAAGAGTTAAGGATTTATGTTTTAGAAAAAAATAAACGAATGTAAATAAATCAGGTAAAAGCGCACCTATCACTCCAATCAAAAAGATCCAGGGATAATCTGAATTGAAAAAAAACATAAAAGACAAGCAGAGACCAACGATAATATCGAGAGAAACAAAGACTATATCTTTTATTAATCTAAATTTTTTACAAATAACATCGAGTACGTCATTTCTTATTTTCAAATCTACTTCTAAAGAAGCAAGATCATAATCACGATGCGGTATAGCATCTAAGATAAAATGACTCAAAAATCCTAAGGCAAAGCCTCCTATGGGATGTGTAGGGATGAGTGATGCAATGGCCGCTCCAAATGTAGCATGAACTGACAAAATCATAATATTTATTTTCTAATACACGAATTATACATGATAACTTCCATATTATAAATATCAATCATATCCTTCAAGGCTAAAACAGCATCATTTATTTTTTTAGCAAAATAATTATATTCTTTGGTTTTTTGATTATAATAAGGAATATCCACTCCCAGGCTACTGCTTACAGAATTTAAATTCTCATACATAATTAAAGCTTTTTCTTGCATTTGTTTGATTGAAATTGACGCACTATCAATTATAGCTTTGATCTCTTGATTAGGTTTAGGACAAAATGTACCAGGTTGAGCAAAAACTTGCACAGCAATAGTTGTATTTTCACCATTAAATATACCCTGCTTTATTGCGACACCAAGTTCAGTATATTTACTATTCAAAATATTAGCCTTATGGCCAGGGCTTCCCATCCAGGCATTAACAATCTCTTGTTCACTGGCGTAATTACCTAATGCCAAATTCTCACCAATTAAAAAGTACTCATAACCTTCCTTAAGGGCTAAATTAGAAACAGAATTACCATCAGGTGACGTGTGTTCAAAATATTGATTAGCAAATAAATCATCAGCCCTTAAACCAGCAATAATATTCAAAATCCTACTTTGAGAAAGAGGCTTTATTGCTAATTCCCCCCTCTCTTTGTTTGTATAAAATAATACCTGAGAAACGCTATTAATATCAAAAATTTCCATTTCAACCTTACTATTATCTGAAGAAGACTCAGTTATTATTCCAGGTATAATTGGGGAGACACTCCCTTGTGGCTTGTTAGTTGATAAAGTCGAAATATTATTTATAACTGGAAGTGTTGATGTTCCCACAGAAATAAGTTTGTCCGAAATATCAAAGGGTGTCACAGAATTAGTTCCTGAAGGAAAAATTTTATCAAGACTAGTGGTGTCATCAGGAGAAATATATACATTTGGGTCAGTATAGTTATCAAAAACATAACGCTTTTGCATTATTAAGTAATTAATAGTATCAGTAATTCTAATAACTATAAGCTTTCCCGTTTTCTCTAAAAAAGATAAAGGATTAAAACCTAAAGTAAATGCTTCAACTTTTATTATTGGTGAAAAAATAAAAATACCACAAACCAAAAGAATCAAGTTGAAATTTTTATGTGATTTTATCATTATTATATTTGATTATACCATATTTCCACATTATATTGTATAATAGATATATGAAAATTGTGCTAACCGTTTTGGGTTATTTAAGATGGCATTATGGAAAAGCCATATATTCATTATCAAATATATGGGTGAATTTTCTATACCTTATCTTTGAATACTTTTCTATTAAATTACTTTTTGAAAATTATTTTTCTCCTTGGAAGAGAATGACAGATAATTATCCTAAAAAAATTAATTTAAAGGAATATTTCTACACTTTTACAACAAACCTTATTATGAGAATAGTTGGGCTAATTATGAGATCGTTATTGATTATCATAGGTTTAATATGTTACGTCTTACTTGCCTTACTATACCCCTTAGCTGTAATTATTTGGCTAATCTTACCTATTGTTATTTTTATCCTAATTATCCAGGGGTTTCTTATAATACTAAAATAAAATGACTAAAACAGAATTATTTTTAAAAAAAAGTCCACTATATCCTGCCCTAGTATTAGAAAATTATTTTTCAAACAAAAAAAGGAGACTTTTAATTAGGGTAACAAAATATTTAATATATTCTATACCAATCATTATTATTTTGACAGTATTTTTTGGTAATATTAATGTCACTAGTCCTAGCAATATTTTTGATTTAATTATAAAAAAATTAATTGGTCTTGTAATGGTTTGTCTAGGTGGGTATATTTTAATGCAAATGTTTGAGGCTTATTTTGGTTCAATATATTATTTAGAATATGTGGCTAAAAATAAATATAATAGCAAAGATCTTTATACTTTTTCTGCCGGACGAATATTAATCCGAGTTGAGAGGGATAATTTATTGACTGGTCTTCTCAAATCACAAAGTATTGGGAGAAGAATTATTGATCGACTAGGAATTAGTAAGGAAGAAGCAAATAATCTTCTCCTTAAACAAAGTGAGGTTAAAAATCCTCCACTCTTTGACACTGAAAATATCCCACTTGTTAAGGTCATGGATATTGTAAATTTTATTTACGACAATCACAATGATTTCCGAGATACCATAGCTCTACATGGCCTAGGAAAAAAAGATCTACAAGCAACCGTGAAATGGATTATTTATGATATAGAAGCAAAAGAATATGAAAGACAGTGGTGGACAAAAGACAAACTAGCTAAAGCTCCTGGTGTAGCTTCTGACTGGTCATTTGGACGAACGTACTTACTGAATAAATACAGTAAAAATCTTTTGCTAGACAAAGAAGTAAATTCTGAGGCTATAACTTTTTCTGGTCGTGAGCGTGAACTCAACCAAATACAAACAATATTAGCTAGATCTAAAGGGGCAAATATAATACTGGTTGGCTTACCTGGTCAAGAGAAAATGGAGGTTATTTGGAGTCTATGTAAAAAAATTCGAAATAAGAAAATTAATCTAGAATTAACTAGGAAAAAACCTGTTCTATTTCTGACATCTATATTTACGGGGGCAGTAGAAAACGCTGATGATTTCACAAATAAATTAATAGTTATCTTCACCGAAGTATTAAGGGCAGGAAATATTATTTTAGTGATTGATAATTTTCCAAGACTCATATTACAAGCTAAGCAGTTTGATTTAAATCTTAATGAAATACTTGCACCATATCTTATTAGTAATGAAGAACAAATTATTGCCCTATCAGATACAAATTATTTTCACACTCTCATAGAATCTGATGTTGCAATGATGTCTAGATTTGAAACAGTTATGGTTAAACCACTTTTACTAGATGAAATTATTGAAATAATTTCTAGAGAAGCATTAAATGCTGAAAAAGTCTACGAAGTATTTTATACCTATCCAGCAATTTTAGAAATCGCTAAAAGTGCTGAAAATTATTTCCCAGATGGTGTTTCTTCTGATAAGGCCGAGGATTTACTTTCTGAGCTTTCCCCATGGGCCACTGAAAATAATATTCAAATTATAAACAGAGATGATGTATTAAAATATGTTTCAGAAAAAACCAACATTCCTATTGCTAGCATTACTCCTGATGAAAAAGAAAAACTTCTAAATTTAGAAAATTTATTGATGAAAAGAGTTATTGCCCAAAAAGAAGCAATTTTTGCTATTTCTGGAGCAATCAGAAGAAGTCGAGCTGGTATTAGAAATGAAAAAAGACCTCTTGGTTCTTTCTTATTCCTTGGCCCAACAGGTGTCGGTAAAACTGAAACGGCAAAGGCTTTGGCCGAATCATTCTTTGGTGACGAGAAAAAACTTCTAAGACTAGATATGTCAGAGTACCAAAATTCTGAAGCTTTAGCTCGCCTAATTGGTTCACAAGAAACAAATACCCAAGGAATATTATCAAATATGCTTCGAGAAAATCCATATGGGGTGCTTTTACTCGATGAATTTGAAAAAACAAACAAAGATGTTTTGAACTTATTTCTTCAAATAATTGATGAGGGTTATTTTTCAGATGTTTTTGGTCGGAAAGTTATGGCAAGAAATATCTTGTTTATTGCAACTTCCAATGCTGGGGCAGAAAAAATATTTGATATTGTTAGGAGTGGGAAGAAGCTTGAAGATTTTAATGAGGAAATAATTTCTACAATAATTAGTAACGGTATTTTAAAACCAGAATTAATTAACCGTTTTGATGCAACAATTTTATTTCGCCCCTTAACCAAGGAAAATCTATCAGAAATAGCTAAACTAATGCTAAAAAAAATTGCTAAAAAACTTGGAGAAAAGGGTATGATTATTAATATTGATGATCAACTAATAGATTTTATTGCCTCTGGAGGTTACAACCCAACATTTGGTGCTCGACCAATGAATAGACTTATCCAAGACACAGTAGAACAGCATCTGGCTGACTTAATAATAAGAGGTGAATTAAACCGTGGACAAACTGTCAGTTTCAATGTCCTTTCTAATACTAGTGATAAAGCCAGCCTAGAGCCAATAGTTATTTAGGTTGATAAACCTTTTTAAATATATTGATTGAGATAAGTATCCAAAGAAATGCGGCCAAATAACCAGCTAAGACGTCACTCAGATAGTGAACTCCTAAATAAAGCCGGCTAAATCCAATTAATATTATTATAATACCAAAAATTATGGTGATAATAATTTTTGTATATTTTTTCCAATTAAATTTCCAAATACAATAAATTAGAAAGCCAAAAAAAGCTAAAATCAGTGTGGAATGTGTGCTAGGAAAAGATGGACTATTTTCTAAATAAAGAGAAACTCCATCACCTGGTCTGGGGCTATTAATTAAATATTTTATAATTACAGCTGTAACTCCCGACCCTAAAACAGTAACCATAAGTGGTAAAATAAAACTGTTTTTTTTAAAAAAATAAAACAAACTAACAACGCAGACACAAAGAAAAATAATTGTTTCCCAGTTACCTAGTTTAGTAAATATTAAAAAGAAATGATTTAGTGATTCATTTCTAAAAGGTAAAATAATATTTGTTAAAAAATTCATTATTTTATAACAATACTAATACCAATATAGTTTTTATCTCTTTCCTTCCCCATTTTTTCAATATACGCTTTTTCAGCCTCCTCATCACTGTCTGAATAGCATTCAAAAACTACTGGTCTATCAGAAATATCATTATTTGTAAAAAAATAGTGTTGTTTAGGCTTCTTCTCTAGGCTTTCCTTGCTTAAAGCCTCACCATAACCCTCTAGATTTTCTATTCCACCTTCCTTCATCTATTTACTATATCAAAGAAAATGGTTTTATTCAAAGCAAATTAATACCTTCTAATCACTCCTTTAACAATGGCGGCTACCTGGAGCTCTGATTCAGGATAAATAGACTTGAAATCCTTATTAGCTGGATCCAAATAAACCAAGCCCTTCCTATTTCTATAATATTTCATAGTCCAGCCACCATCAACATAAGCAATGACAATATCCCCATCCTTTGCCTCACTCTTCTTTTCAGCAATTACAAGATCACCCTCATGAATACCCGCATCTATCATAGAGTCCCCTTTTACTTCCAAAAGATAAGAAGTATCCTTATTCTTAATTAAATAGTCCGTAATGTTCATAGTCTCAAAAAGATTTTCCTCCACCGCGACTGGGAAACCAGCCTCTACTAGACCAAGTATTGGTACTTCACCAATCAGTTTATTTGGTATTAAATGTCCACTAGAATCCTTATCCAATACTCCCTCTTCAATAAGTTTAGAAATAAGCTTAGCAACTGCATTCTTTGACTTAAAACCAACCAGCTTCATTATCTCAGTGTAGACCGGCATACGCTTGTTCTCCTTATAAAAGGAAATTATTTTGTTTTTATAATTATTAAACATATTTTAATTATAGCAGAAATGTCGCCACCACGTTAACTGAGCGCTGAAACCAGTTTGAATGAAACTTGGATAGCCTGTGTAAGTCACTTAGACGATTTAATAAAAAGCGATGTCTAAGGGCTTCACGGCGATAAGGCTCACCTTTAATAATCTTTGAGTCAATAATCTCATTAATTTTCTTTAACTCTATTTTAACTCTTTTTTCTAATATATATTTACTCATAATACTTACCCAATTAAATTTTTATCCAATAAAAATTTTGCGGGTTTAATTAATTTAATAATGTTCGACGTTATATATTAAGTATAGGTGAACGTTCGTTCACCGTCAAGAGAATAGCTGTGGATAACTTCATTAGAATCATTCATCTTCTTTAAGTGACATTTTATGGCTTAAATAAAGAGATTGGTATAAGTATTATTTACTCACACTAAATATAACTACAAAAAACTCGACCTAATGGTCGAATTTTTTAGAAAAATTATTTCTTTCCTTTCTTGGGACCTTTTTTAGCAGCTTTTACAGCAAGTCTTACATATTTTGCAGCTAATCGCTTCTTGGTCTTTTTAGATCGAGAAGTTTTATTTTTTATATCTTGAGAGGCTCTTTTTGCCATATTATTTTTTGCTAACTTTTTTAACCTTAGCGACCTTTTTTGTTTTTTCAACTTTCTCTTCTACTACTGGCTTATTATTAGTCAAAACTTCAATCACCTTGGTTAATCTATCAATCTTTCCATTTAGAACTTCTATTTGCTTTTTAATTTCTTCCCCACTAACCTTTTTTATATCATTACCAAAATCTGTTCTAGCCGGAGTTTTGTAATCCCCACTGCCAAAAGTCTTCCTAGGGAATCCGCCACCTCTTTCACTACCCACTTCTTTTTTACTACCAAAACAATTATTACAATAAACTGGCTTACCAGCAGTTGGTCTGAAAGGAACTTCGCAAGGCTTCTTACATTCATCACAAATTGCCTTGGTCATAGTAACCGGACCTCGGTCTCCACCACGGCCACCAAATCCACCTCTACCTCCGCCAAAGCCACCCCGGCCGCCACTAAATCCTCCACCACGGCTTCCACCAAAACTTCTTCCTCCACCTTGTCTAAATTCTCCCATTTTATTTTTTGTTATTATGGAAAAATTAAATGTTTGATTTTTCCAATTAATAAATAAGAACACATAGTATACACTATTTCAAGTAAAAATACAAGTGCTACTTCTCCAAATCTAAAGTATAGTCAATTCGTATTTTACTAACAAAATCAGGTACGTGACTTACAATAATCATAGCTCCTTCGTATTTATTTAGAGCCTCAGCGATTATAGGGATGTGACGAAAATTTATATGATTTGTTGGTTCATCTAAAATGAGAAGACCAGGTTTTTGAATAACCAATCTAGCAAAAGCCACCAAACCTTTTTGACCCTCGGACAAGCTCCCCACTTTTGTCTGCATAACATCACCAGTAATTAAAAAACCAGCAGCAATACTACGCATTTCCTGCTCCGATATTTTTTGAGAAACTTCAGTTAATGATTGATGTACGGTATCTTCAAAATTTAAAGTAGAAAAATCCTGTCGATAATATCCGATTGTCAAATCAGGAGCAATAAACGTTCCTTCAGCTTCATTTTTGGCGATTGATTCTAGTAAAGTACTCTTACCAATACCATTTGGACCCAGAAGAAGTAGATGTTGATTTCTTCTAAGTTTGATGTCGGTCTTTCTTACCGACGCTTTATGAGTTTTGATAGTCTTAAATTTTGTAATATGTACAAGTTCACCAATAATATTTTTTTGAGCTGGGATAGTAAAAGGACGGATAGTTTTATCTTCTTTCCGAACATCTACTTTTTCTTCCTCAAGGTCTTCAGCTAATTCACGCATCCTTTTTGCTACCGCGCGCAAATTACCTCCCTTCATAGCAAAGGCATTTGCTTGATCTTTCTTTTCTTGAATCTCTTTTGCGAGTAAAGTATTTTTTCTGTTCTCCCTATCCATTCTGGCAATAATCTGATCTCGCACATCAGTATAGTTGCCAGAGTATTGTTCTATTTTTTTTGTATATACATCCAAATAAAGCACGGCATCAGTAAAACTATTTAGAAAATGTGCATCATGGGAAATCACAATTACCGTCTTGTCATATTTAATTAAAAAATCTGTAAGGTGAGTAATGCCAGCTTTATCTAGATTGTTCGTTGGTTCATCTAAAAGCAAAATATCCGGTTCCTGGATTAAAGCAGAAGCTAAAAGTAATCTAGCTTGCTGACCACCGGAAAATGATCTTACAATACGATCATGAACTTTTTTGTGGCCCTTCAAATTTACTACCTCTAAAACATCATCAATTCTAGGATCTATATCATATTTTTTTTCAGTAAGAGATTTCTGAAAAAAATCTCGAACGGTAAGATCCAACTCATTACGGGGAATAACCTGCCGAGAGAGGGCAATAGTTACACCATTTACAACATTAATTTTACCATCATCAGGTAAAATATTTCTAGTAATTAAACCAAATAAAGTACTTTTACCAGACCCATTTTGCCCCATTATAGTAGTCTTACTACCTCGTCTAACAGAAAAATCCACCTCTGTTATCAAAGGATAATTTTCACCATATCCAAAAGAGACCTTTTCAAATCTCAATATTATTTCATCTTTGGCCATAACTTAGTAGGATACTGTATTTTAGGAAAAATAGAAAGAGTTATAATTATATGTTATGATGCAAATATGTTTACAAAAGGTCAAGCTACGACAATAAAATCACTTCAGGAAAAGAAATATCGGCAAAAGACCGGCTTATTTTTAGTAGAGGGAGAGAAAAGTGTGGTTGAAACTCTTAATTCAGATTTTGAAATTAAAAACCTATTAGTGACAAAACCTTTTTTTACAAAATATCTAAAGTTAATAAAAGATAAAAAAGTAATTTATGAAATAGTAGAACAAGGAGAAATAGAGAAAGTAACATCATTGGAAAGTAATAATTCTGCTTTAGCTATAGTTAAACAAAAAATAATACCTGATTTAGAGATAAAGGGTGATGAGATAGTTTTAGCTTTAGATAACATCCGTGACGCGGGGAATTTTGGAACAATTATTCGTATCGCGGATTGGTATGGAATAAAAAAAATAATTGCTTCTATTGGTACGGTGGATATGTATAATCCAAAGGTTATTTCCTCAACCAAGGGATCATTTACTCGTGTAGAAGTTTATTATGCTGACCTACCTAAATTATTATCTAAGACAAAAATACCAACATTTGGTGCTTATATGACCGGTGAAAGTGTTCATACATTAAAGTTTCCTAAAAATGGGATACTAATTATGGGAAATGAATCAAACGGTATTAGCCACGATTTTGATAAATTAATTAGTCAAAAAGTAACTATTCCTTCATATGGACAAACCCTAGAAAAAAACGGGCGGGCCGAATCCCTAAATGTGGCTATTGCCACAGCGCTGATTGTTGATAATTGGAAAAGGAGTCAAAATAGTGGATAAAACCCTTTTAAATTTAATTGATCCTTTTATATGAAATGGTATTACCTTGATCAATATACGATAAATCTAAAGTGTCACTACTAATATCTAAAACAATAAAGAAAGTGGGCGTAAGCCCCATTGAAGAGATTTCTGACAAATACACACCATTATCAAGTTCCTCATATACAGTACCTATTAAGGTTGGGCTTATCTTCCAAATTCCTGAGTCTATAAATTTACCCTTTTGGGTTTTTTTGAAGGAATAATCATTTGAATAAATGATGATATCAGAAGAATCAGACACACGCTGCCATGTACCCACTATATTTTTACTAGCCTGAGAAACAGCTAAGCTGGAAAGATTTTTATTATTTTGCGAATAAAAATAATATCCTCCATAGAAGAAGAATAAAACAATAAAACTAATAAATAATAATTTGGCAGAACCTTTTTGTTTATTTTTCATATACTGTAATTATACATTAAATTGGAGAAAAAAATAAAGTAGCTAGAAATGCTTTATTTTTAATTTAGAATTGTTTTTATAGCCACCTTATACACTTCTGCTTTTATCTCTTCTCGCCGCACCTTCTCATTTTTATGGCTTTCATCATGCACTGTTTGTCCCTTAATTAGGTTATCCGATATATAAATAAGTGCTCCACAGGGCACTTTAAAGTTATTAGAGACTGCAAAGAAAACAGCGGTTTCCATTTCTACACCAGAATAGCCAGCTTCAGACCAGGATTTTACATCTTCCCAAGTCTCTCCCATCATCGCCTGACAACCCATAATAGGACCAGTGTCTATTTTGAGATTTTGTGGTGTGTTTTTTATTAACTCTTGGGAAATACTTTCCGTAGAATAATGCTTGTGATCTTTTACTTCCCGGGCATAGATTCTAGTGGTGCTTTCATCACCGTAGGTATATTTTGGAACTATCAAATCAAGGGAATTCAAATTTGGATTCAAGCCACCACAACTGCCAATGTGAATGTTTTTCTTGGAACCAAAAAGACAGGCTAGGTGCAGATATTCAGATAATGTGGCTCCGCCATATTCTATGGTAAACCAATATTTTTTGCCGTTAATCTCTAGTTCCCTAATATGTTGGAGAAACTTATATTCAAGTGTGCTTATTTTATACTCTATTCCAAGATCTTTAAATGCATCCTCAAAATTTTTAAAATGCTTTTCATCATCCCAAGCACCATAACAGATAAAACCAGCCACCTCATAATCAGGAGGAAGGGCACAGTGTTTTCTAAATTCATCAGCTGTATATGATTTATACATAGTAATACCAGAGTATCACAAAAATTAACTGTTGATAATAGGACTTCTTTCAATCCCATAAATGAATCTAAGTTTAATAAATAAAACCATGATCCAACACAAAACCACCTTTTTATAGGTGGCTTGTGTTTTGAATACTGCTCTCCTTCCTTCGCTAAAGCTTTGGGCGGGCAAGCAGCGGGTTTGCTTTCTCAGGTTAGACCTTGGGCTTCGTTCAACGCGACTCGCGCGCGTAAACCTTGCTCAAGTTGGCTGGCCGTCACGGGCTGGGAACTTTATCGGTCAAGCCCCACAACGCCGTTTCAGTGACTTTCATATTATCACATCGACGCAACTTGAGCACGTCAAAAAGTGACAAAAGTGACACAGAATTGAGTATAAAGATTACACATAGATGTAACCTTTCGTTGTATTATAAGGGTTTCTACATTTTAAAATGTTCAACTATACAAAGATATTTTTTACACCAAAGATGTAGTATAAGTGCATTTTGGAAAATTACTACAACCTAGAAATTCACCATATTTACCTTTTTTAGAAACAAGTAACCCAGAACATAAAGGACAAATATCACTAGCCACATCTTCTTTATTAGTTACTTTAATTAAATTAAGTAGTCTAAATTGATCAATAAGTTCAATTGGTTTCCCTTTCGCAAATTGTTTTGCTTCAGTTGTAAAAAACTGAGTAGTAATAAAATGACCCTCAGCATTCATCCTATCTGAAATAGCACCATAAAAATCTCTAACAGCACCAACAGACACTTGTTTATTAGTATATTTTTTACATTGAATAAAATGATCTTTCCCATCCTTTGTTGCAACAAGATCTATACCTCCATCATGTGATCCCCCGGTAAGGGTAAGCTTATATCCTAGTTTTTCAAAAAGATGAGCAGTAAATTCCTCAAATTTTTCACCAGTAAGATTTCTTAGATCTTCAAGAGTTTTAAGATCTTTATATTTTCTTTCTCGCTGTTTTTTATTCAAAAAATTATCAGACCAATCTTCAAACCTTCTAAAAAGTACTGCAAAAATAATTAGTAAAATACCCATACCAAAAAGTGGTAACCAAAGTTTCCACATCTTAAAAATCTCCCAGCCTATTTGCCAAAAATTTAATTGTGATATATCCATACGACTATATTATGGTTAATTTTGTAATTTTACAAGCTTTGTTGGTCATGAATTAAATAATTGATTTTACTCTCCTCCCCGTCAAAAACAGTATCGTCGAGAGAATATTTGATCATCGGTCTCAGACCTCTAGCAGAATATTCTAACGTCCTAAATAAATAACCAAGAAAAGTTCCTGTGTACTTATAACACCTGATACAACCTTTTATTTTATCCTCCACACAATCGGTATAACCCTTCCACTTGCGTATCTGCCATCGTCGCTCAATCCATTCTTCAACAACAAACATAAGCCAGGTAACTAGCTCTCGTTGAGCCAAAACGTTGCCTTTTTGGCTAATACGGACTAAAGATATGATAATCCTTTCTCTGTTATGATCATCCTTATAATTAGTGGAAATCATAAGGGTATATAGCTTATCTTTATACCTTGAAAGGATTAGATCTACCTCAGTCTGATTCTCGTATTCCTTAACAGATTTACGCCTGTATCTAACCCAACGTTTTTGAAATTTACGATCTAGTTTACAAGTAACCCTGTCCCAATCGATATCACCGTTTTCATTTTTAATGTTTTTCCAAACATAGCGGTATACAGAAGGAGTTTCTTTTATGAGCCAAGTACTACTGAATGTTTTAGGTTGTTTATCTTTTAATTCTTTCTTAAGAATTTTGATAGCTAGCCGAAAGTTCATTTCAAAAATTATTTAGGTCGATTTCGTAAATATTCTTTCAATAATCTAGAAATAGCAAAGTTCATATCAAAAATCATTTTGCTAACCTTTTCTTTATACTTCATATCAAAATTATCTACATCACTTACGCCTGACCTTAAATATTCTTCTATGGTGGCATCAGCATAAAAGAATCTAGTACTTTCCATATTTTCACCAATAGAATAATAGGCTAGGCTATTTCTGATATTCTTTTCTTTTTTATGAAAAATATTACAAAAAGCTTTTTTTAAATTCTTGTCTGATTGATAATAATGAAAAGCAACATTATTCCTTACCCTAACTAAATAATTGGTAAATTCAGAATTTTGTACCGTCTTATTAAAAGCAACATTTACTATATCTTCCCATCTAGCCTGAATATCCTTATTGGTTTTACCCAAGATATTTTTAAATTCTGATGTATTTAATATATCCTTTTTTTCATTTAAAAATTTAAGGAACTCCTGTATGTTAGCCACTAAAATTTTATATGTTTGGGTAAACACACCACCATAATTACCGGCATGAACTGATATTTCCTCAAACGGTACTTTTCTGTAATTATCAGTTACTAATTTTTCAAAAAGGACAATACCTTTCAAATCATTAAAAATAACAGCTAGGACAAGAAAAAAATTATCTAAATCACTGTCTGTGTCCTCTTTTATAAGACGATCTGGTTCAATATGTCTTAATTCCCCTTCATTGAATTCTTGATTTTGCATTTGTCTAATATAATAGAACTAAATTATAAGGCATCCTGACATAATTCATACCATTCTCCTGGATCTACGTTTAAAACATGCTGATAAGAGTCTACAAGTGTTTTAGCAATTTCATTTCTTCTTATTAATTTATTTGGATCAATATATTGAGCTTTATAAGTTCCTCCGGGTTTAACAATGTGGGCAACTAAGGTTGTCTCTGGTTTTAGTTTTAAATATTCGGCATATAATTCATCACATTTTGGATTATAAAACCAAGCATTACCACAAGACTGACAATAATACTGCTTCTCAATTGACACTATTTTCGAAGAAGGACAACCTTCCACCTTTCTTTTGGCAAAATTAAGATTGCAGACTTTTACTGAAATTGAACTACATTTATTACATCTAATCATATTGGGTGTGAATATTTTTTATATAATCATCTGCTATTTGAAGTATTTCACTAAAAGTAAGAATTTCAATATTCTGCAAGGAATTTCTGAGTTTAGTAAAATCTCTTTTAAGACATCTCTCTTTTGCTTTGTTTAAGTTTCCCTTTGAGAGCTTTTTGTCTGAGGAAATAATTATTATACCCCTAGGATGAAACAGGTTCTCTTCTTCTGTTGTGTTAGTAATTCTCTTCTCATCAGGATCATTTTTGAACCTTTTTTGGACGACAGCATCCATATAATTCATCGTCTGGATAACGGCCCTACTTAATTCAGAAGAAAAACTAAAATTATTATGTGAAGAATCCCAGGTAACAGCATTTTTTAGATGAGTTTTAATCTCTATCACATCTAAACCATTATAATGATTAATTCCAATAAAATCAGGGTACTTTTTATCACCTTCCAAATCCTTAAATTCAATTTTTGGGTATATTTTTTTATAAGAAAAGACTAGATAAAGTAGATATTTTTCAAAAAATCTTTGCCATAAGGTTTCTAACTGTTTTATATCCTCTGGGTTTTCAACTATTTTTGATATCACCTTTTTTGCTTTGGCTGTGGACATATCGCTAGTACCCAAATCTATGATTTCTCTACCAATTAAAATAATGTCTTTTAATTTTTCTTTTATAAAATATTCATCAAGCGAACGAAGAAAATCAGGAGAGAAAACCTCATCTTTTATTAATTTTTCAGTAAAATATTCTAGATTCCTAGTATCTTCAAGATCAAGAAAATTTTCGTAATCTCTCTTCTTGTTTTTACTTTTCAAGTTGAAGCGTTCGATCATAAAGGAAAAATCACCCTTAGCTATGGTAGTTGTTTCTTTTGGTATTTTATTTGTATACTTTAATTTTAATTTATTTATTAAATATGTTTCAAGTCTGTTTCTGCTAGACTTACCTTTTTTGAAAACCTCATATGAGTCTTCGGCCATTTCTACAAAAGTGGACACTGGTATCTGTATTACCTTTTCTGATGTTTTTTTAAGTATTTTTTTGCTATCTATCGAAATTTTTATTTTTTCAAAAGTATCGTCTATGTTAATAATTTTTTTAATATAATCAAACCATTTAATATCATACAGACCCCCACGCCTAATACCTAAAACGGTTACTGGATCAATCTTATTTGATAAAATAAGGGTTTGTCTATTTTCTCTCTTTTCGTATTTATTTTGAATTCTATTATAATAATAGAATTCAATAAAAAAATCTTTCTTTTCAAAGATGACAACATCACCGGCGGGACAGGAGATTTTTTTATCCCCAAAAACCATCTCTGGCCACTCTAGTGTCTTAAAAAATTCAATTATTTTTTCTTTTGTAGTTTTTTCTTCCATTCTTAAATTTAAATATTAGACTTCATCCATTCTGTGACTTCTTTATCTATTCCAGCTGTAGCCCAGTATTTATTTGTAATATCAATCACAAGGATTCCATCATTATTATCAGAGAGAACTTTTAGGTCGTCTCGAATATCAGACACGGATTTATTTGTCTTTATTAACCAAACAGATTTTAATGGTTTTGCAAAATAATTATAGGCTCTAATATACTCAATAACTTTTTTATAATCTTCGGACGTTTCTGGAATTCTTAGAGCGGAAATGGGGTCAGCCACCATTCTTTGGTCTTCCAACCCTTCTTGTCGTCTGCTCCAGTTTGTATGTATCCACCATCTTCCCTACCCAGAAATCACTACCAAATGGAATATTTCTATTTATTGATTTTCTGATCGTCTCTAATTCTTCGTTTGTCTGCGGCTCATTTAGATAAGTTAGATAATTTACCGGCAACTCAATCGGCCACGGACTTAAAAATTTACTTTTTGGGTTTAAATTATTATTTCTATACCAAACACTAGACCATCGCCAATCCTCTGCTCTTGTGACCATCTTTGCTCTCTTGGCATTTCTTTCCACATAGCGCAACAGAGTAATTAAATAATTTTCTTTTTCGCATAAAAAAGATTTATATCTCCCTTGATACAAATGTCCATGTCCAATTGTTTTTTTCTCTACATGATAACGCCGGGTATGAGTATTTGTCAGCCAACCCATAAACTTTGCAAGTTCGCCATCATTTTTAGGGTAAAGCACCAAATGCCAATGATTCGGCATCAAGCAATAAGCCAATAGTCTCATTTCAAACTTCTCCACCGCTTCCTTTAAAATATCCTCAAAAAGTTTGTAATCTTTATCATCATCAAAAATTTTGACTCGGGCATTCGCCCTATTGATCACATGATATATTTCATTACCAACATCCACTCTTTCTATTCTTGGCATCCCCTGAGTATAGCATAATTATAAATTAATGGTGGCTGACCCTAATTCACTGTTACTTTTTAGGGAATCGCTATCGTACCCCCTAAGAACAGGGATCTTGGCTTCCACGAAAGTGGAAAACGATAGACAGCCTGAGGCTGTGGAGTCTAGCAGACACTCCCAGGGAAAGGGATGAAACATTCCAAGTCTGGTTCTTGAGCACGTCAGCGATGACGTGCTCTTTTTTATTATTTAAAAATGTTATAAAATATAACCATGTCAATCGATTTAATTATTGTCCTCATCTTCTTTGCTATTATTTTTGGTATTGGGATTTATGAACGAAAGAAATTAAGCTTGGAAGATTATTGGGTAAATAATAGAAACACCAATCTTTTTGCCTTGATAGCTACCTCACTCTCTACTTTTATCGGCGCTGGAGCTATTTTAGGAAATGCTGGCATTGCTTATTCCAGTGGTGGTTTGATGACCCTTGTCGTTGGTGGATCTTACTTTGTCTATTTTTTAATCTTCTCAATATTCTTCGCTCCAAAAATAAAAGAATTTGGTGATAAATACAAAGCCTATACTTTGCCAGACTTTTTTGAGATCAGATATTCAAATTCTGTCAGATTAGTTGGAGCATTAGTTAATCTGATCAGTTGGTCTCTTTTTCTCGCATTGCAAATGTTAGCCATTGGAACTTTTGTTTCCATTCTTTCTGGTATTGATCCGATCGTTGCAACGATAATTGGTGGTCTGATTGTTATTGTCTATACCACAGTCGGTGGTCTACGAGCTGATATTAGAACTGATATTTTTCAATTTTTAATAATGATTTTGTTATTAGTGGTTTTTCTACCCTTAATAATAATTAAGGGCGGAGGTTTCGGTGTCATAGCTAGTTTACCAACTGAATATTTAATGGGCACTGATTTTGCCACTTTACCAGTAATGATTCTAGCTTTCTTTTTCCTCGGTGCCGCCACCTTAACCAGTGCTGATCTCTGGCAAAGAGCCTATGCTGGTAGGACAACAAAAGTTGTTAGACTTTCTATGATCATCTCTAGTATTCTCACCCTTTTATTTATGATTATGGCGGTTTTACTTGGCGTTTATGGACACATTCTTCTACCAAATTCTTCTTCAAATTTTATTATCTCTGATTTGCTAAAAACTTTTTTACCAACGGGATTGTTTGGTTTGATCTTGGCTGGTTTTTTTGCAGCTATTATGTCCTCGGCCGATACGGTGTTATTGGTGACCAATATGACCTTAGTTCATGATATTTATAATAAAGTTTTTAAAAAGGATATTTCTCCAGAAAAAATATTAA
>JBFZBC010000029.1:0-14709 GCA_041308645.1 bacterium | reverse complement strand
ATCGGCCAACGGTTACCATACTTTTTAGCCAAAACAATTTCACTAGCAATTGAATCTTTTACTATGTTTTCTCTAATATAGGGATTAGCACCATAAGGATGAATACTTAAAATATCAAAGTAATCACCTGCTCCAAGTTCCATTGCTCTATAAGAAAATTCTGCACTACTTTGGTCGTGAGTATCTAAATTAACAATAACTTTGGCATTAGGATTTTCCTCTTTAATAATTGGGTAAGTTTTTTTCAAAAGCTCAACATATTCTTCTGGAGTCCCGTAATAAAATAAATTAACAACTGGCTCATTCCATATTTCCCAAAAATAAATAATATTTTTATTTGTCACAACCTCCTCTCTCACATACTTTTGCCAGTCTATCATCTCATCAGCAGTAAAAGCCCGGTCTTTAGGTTTCGCCGTATGGCCTTGTAATAAACCAATTGGATAGAGACCCTCCTGTGATGCCCGCAAAGCAATCCTATTTGCCAAATAATTACTTACTTTAAAATTATAGCTCAACTTTATACCATCAAATCCTACGGCCTTAATAGCCCGCATATCTTTTTCTAATTCTGTAGTAACTTGTTGGGCTGGCATATTTTTATCACCAAACAGGGCAATTAATCCGTTTGATTGAATATTGTATCTATAAGTTACACTGTGTTGTGGATATGAATTTGGAATATCTAGTTTGGCCAACTTAGGAACAATATAAAGCTGATATAAATAATAAACAACAATTAGTAAAAAAATTGTCAAAATAAGAAAAAAAATATTTCTTAGTATTTTCTTCACCATTAAATTATATCATATTTAATGATAATAAAGATTTTTATGGATCAATTATATTTGTTCCATTTAAAGTTGGACTGAGATTATCATTATTAATCTTAACTTCTGTTTTTAAACCACTATCCTCATTATTATTACTACCGGAATCAACACTAGTTTTAACCTCAGGTGTAAAACCATCATCTCCATTGTTTCCACCCTCCATGTCTGTTTTAACCTCCATCTTTAAACCATTGTCACCGTTTTCATTATTACCTTCTTTTATTACATTACTCTGAATATTATTTTCTTGATTTCCGGTATCTTGCGTTCCTGGAGCAAAAGTTCTTTCATTTATTTGACCTTCAATATTATCAATTTCATTTTTTAAATCATTAATCATGGTTTGTCCTTTTTGACCATTTTCATCAACTGTCTGTTGTTCTATATCATTTTCAATTTTATCTATAATATTATCAACCTCTTTTTCAATAATATAATTTACTAATCCTTCTTTATTTCTAACGAGAGTTATTTTTCCACATTTTTCTAACAAAAAATTATTCCCTGCATCATAACATTGGGGTATGGATTCTTGCATTGATGGGGCAGGTTCCTGAATACCTCTACCTCTATGAGTCCCAATAAAATTCCCGTATTCATCCCAGTCTAAACGAGTTTCTTTTAAGCTTGCGTATTGTTTACATTCGGGTTTATCATTCTCGTCCCAACATTCTTCCGGTACTCCGTCTGACGGTTCTATATTATATTCCACCATATCATGCTTATCGGCAAATAAATTCATTAAAAAATCTGGGACGAAACTTTTAGCAAAACCATCACCTGGGGTTGGTTTCATCGCTTCCAGTTTACTACAGGAAGCATCGTCATCAGAATATTCACATTTGATTGCTAAAGCCGTCAGTTGTTTACAGTAAGTTTTCTGCCCTGGATCAATAATCTCATCACAATTACAGGTTCCAGGATCATCTATACAACTTCTAATATCTAGCATCAATTGAACAAAAGCTTTTATTTGAATATCCCTTAATTCAGTCAGTCTATCCTCAAGTCCCTTCTGGGCGGTGTTAGGATTACAAATTTCTTCCTTTAACATCTCTGTATATCCCTCATTTGCTAACTCTCTACAGTATTCAAAAGTTTTTTCTGTGAGTTCAGCTATCTGTTCTGTCTTTTCTTCTTCTAATTTATACAAATTAAATTCTTCTAGCAGATTATCATCATTAATTTTTTCTATTATTTTCTCAGCACTCTCTTTTACTTCTTTAGAGGTACTTAATGATACTTTCTCTTGAATAATTTTTAGTTTATCTTGAGCTCTTTCAAGGTTTTTAACTGCATCTTCAACCTTGCCGTTTTTAGTATTTTCCAATGCGGAATTTACCTCTCTTTCTCTTATTTCCAAAGCTAATCTGACTTTACTGTCTCCCCCTAAGAAAAACAATTTCACATTATCAGTAAATCGGTTAATTCCTGAATAAGTTTGATATTGTTCATGAGCTAAAGCCAAAGGAGAAACTAAAAACAAAAATAAAATGATTAGAACTATATTTTTATATTTCATAATGTTAAAAAATTAAATAATTACTTTTTTAAAATAAAACTTTTAACGATATCGGAAAAAATTCCTTTATAATTATCCCAATAACTTTCTGTTGTGTTAAAGGATATTACCCAAACATCATCTTCTTGTCCCTCAATCACAATCATTAAAACTTTGAAATCTACCCCTTGTTGAGTTAATTGTGCCTCCACCGCTCGAGCAGACTTATTATTTACAAGTAAGTCCTGCTCATTAGTAAAGACAACATTGGAGATCGTCTGCGAAAGTGTATTTTTAATATTTTGCAAATATCCATTTAAATTCTTTCCTTGAAGTATATCATAACTTACCGCGAAATAACTCTTGAAATTAATTTTTTGAATTGTTGGATCATCGGATTTTTCTTCTTTATTAATAGCCATAGCGGATGTTCCTATCGCTGGCACTGTTTGTTCCCAACCCATAGGAAGGGTAATCTCAAAATCGTCGGTTATAAGCTTTTTTTGTATTTGTTCATTACTTAACTGATTATTTTTCTCAATATTGTTTTTTATATTTTCTGGTAAATCTATGTATTTATCTTGTTTAAAAAAATAAAAACCACTTAAAATTGCTAATATAATAATAAAAAAAACTAAAATTATAATTTTCTTTTTCATATAATAATTATATCATAAACAAATCAAGGTTCGAATCCTATCTTGGGTAACAAAGAATACCTATGTAAAATAAGATTATTTTTGAGGCTCCGTGGGTAGGGAATCTTTCCTTACAGGAACAGTATAGGTTTCCCATTTTTTCATTATGAGAATAATTCAAAAATATGGGAGAACCTTTTCGCTCCCTACCACGCAAGGTATTCAAATACCTTGCTCACGGAGCAAATAAAAACACCCTCTTTCGAGGGGTTTTCATTTGCTCCGAATGTTGGACGAAGTTAGAACCTGTTATTAGGATGTGAAGTATAGAAGATTCTATTATTTAGTGAGTTCGTTCAATTTGGCTCTGGTGAGAGGACCGACGATTCCAATTGGATCTATTCCATATTTTTTCTGAAATTTAATAACAGCTGATTTTGTTAATGGACCATAATATCCAGTAATTAAAGCTTTAGGATAAAGGGCTGGATCGAGAGCCAAATATGTTTGCAAATTTTTTACTTCATCATTCTCCGAACCAAGTTTTAATGTTTTTGTATAAACCACAGGTGTTACATTATCAATCGTGGCTAAATAAGCATTCACCGCTGGAATCCTATCTGGGGTGATAACACCAATAGTAATGAGAAGATTAATAAAATCTCGAATGGACATAGTATTACTCGAAACTGGAGTAATTGAAATCGTCGTTGAAGCGGTGGTGGTGGCCGTTACTGATACTGTAGTAGTAGCGGTTGTAGTAGCAGTAGTGGTAGCCACAGCATCATCGGTAGTTGTATAAGTTGTAACCGTATTACTTCCTCCACCACCAGAGGTTCTAGTTGTGGCATTAGTCGAAGCAGAATTAAAACCTTCGCCATTATTATTTACACCAGCTACCTTGTAATAATACTGTGTTGAAGCGGAGAGACCGGTATTACTGTAAGTAGTAGATGCAGTTCCCGTCGCAATCTGCGTAGTAAAGTCTGAATCAGTCAAACTACGATAAATTACATAACTATTAGCTTCTGGTACCGTTGTCCAAGCCAAATCAATTTGAGTGGCTGAAATTGCTGTGGCGGTAAGACCGGTTGGCGCATCTGGTACACCCGGCAAAATTGGTCCGTAATCAGTAAAGTGACTGACTTGAGCCGTTAGTTGATTATTAACAGTATCCACCGTCGCCTCCACTGGCTCCCACTGGCCAGCCGTAGAATCAAAGTAGGCCAATTGAAGGTCAGCTTCATCAAAACCATTTGGCAAATCAGCTTCGTCATAATTAATGGTTAATGTGACATCAGTATTAAGTTGGGAGATAGAGGAACCAGTAGAATCTGTCGCTAAAATTCTTTGAACGGAACCCTTAAGTGGTGAGGCATTAGTAGTAGAAACTACTAATGGAGCATCGGAAACAGAAACACTGACTGTAGAATTTCCCGTTCCCAAAGCATTAGGTGGAATATTCATCATCATATTACCTTTAGCCACTTGACCACCTGAAGCCGCCGTCACACCTTGAATTTGTGGCGTTGGTGCAGTACAACCGCTCCTGGCTGTTAAAGCAATGTCATTATCGGCAGAATCAGCCACAGCCGAGAGGCCAGCTGATCGCAAATAACATGGACCCTCGCCATAAACCGTCCAAGTACCACTATCAATTGTTAGAGAATAATTACCAGAGGCATCTGTTGGCGAACCAGTCCAGACTTCAGTATCACCAACAATCTTTTTAGCGGAAACCCAAGCATTAGCTAAACTATTACCACCAGCTGTCACTGTACCAGTAATCGTTGCTCCCGCTGAAGTCAAAGTAAAATCTTGAGTATCACTACCCGCCATCGTCACTTCCACATCACCTTGATCAGCAATATAACCAAGAGTTTTTACACCCATTCGATAAGTTCGCGTATCAGGCAAAACAATAGAATAATTACCAGAAGCATCAGTTTGGGTTGAGAAAAAACCCGGACCATTGATTCGACTGACCCAAACATTAGCATTAGGAACGGCAACGGCTTCACCAGTCGTCACGGTACCACTCAAAGTCACCAAGGTGGTACTAGCCGAGACATTGAAAGTAACACTGGTAGTTTCGCCACCAGCAATAACGACATTTTGTTCAAAACCAATTTCGCCGATAGATGGCGAGCCAGCATTAACATTATAAGTTCCGGCTGGCAAGGTCATGGATGCCACTTTAGAAGTTCCACTGGTTGTCCAAGCATTAGTGCCATTACCACGACCGGTCGCTGGATCAAAAACACCAGCAAAAATCTTATTAAGAGTTGAACCATTTTGAATAGTCAAAGTTAATGTTCCAGAAGCCCCCAAATCCCAATCAACATCTGATTCACTGGCACTAGAGACATCTACTACTTGAGGCGATAAACCACCAGTATTAGGTGACCAGCCACCAACTTCATAATTTCCAGCTGGCACATAAAGAGTATAATTACCTTCACTATTAGTCTCGGTACCATTTCCACCGGTAGTATTATCAAGACCGTGCGCCCCAATCTGAATGCCTGATAAACCGCTACCGCCTTGAGTCACTTGACCACTTATTGTTTTGAGGGCACTAGTATCAACCGTAAAGGTAACTGATGGATTAGAACTATCAGTTACTTCTTTGCCAGTTTGAGCGGTTAATTGACCAAAGGCTGGAGCAAAACCCTCCACGCGATAAGTACCTGGAGGAACATAAAGTGTCGTCGTCCCAGTTGATCCGGTCATCCCATTAGCAAAACCATTGGAACCATTAGCAAATACTGGCGCACCATTGATCGGAATACCATTACTATCTTGCACCGTAACCGCGATATAAGAAGTTGGTGCTGAAATATAAATAGTCTTATTAGTAGTGTCTCCACTAATAGCCACCGGATAACTCTCTGGTTTACCTCTCATCATTAGCTCAATCGTCACTGCACCAAGTGGTACCTTAAATTGATATTCGTTACCATTGTTTGGTCCACAAATCTGGTCTTGAGAGGGCATAAATAAACCACCACCACTTCGTTTAACACCAACACAAGCCTCCGTCACCGGGGTATCAGTGCCATTTTTAAGAAGTGAGACATTAAGAATTTTATCGGCGGCTACGTAAGCAAAACTACCAATATCAGTGGTGCTTGCCGCTGTTGGAATATGAGAAGGGATTGATGGTGGCCAATATTTATTTCCACTCCCATCAACAAAGTTACCAGTATCACCACCCGATTCTCCCCCCGTCACTGTAAAGTTCCAGGTTTGACCAGCCCTAGTCCTCAAACTGACAAAACCATCACCATTAGCCGCAAAACCCTTTGTTTCATAATTAGTATCAGTAAACACTGGGCTAAAAGATTGGAAATCACTACTAAACGCTTCAACATACGCTTCCTTTTCAGACACACCGCCAGTTAATTGAATAGTCGTCGTGGCATTAGGTACACCAAAAATAATTGTAGAAGTAGAAGTAACACCCCCGAGTAACTGGGCTGATTTCATTCCCGGTGGTAAAAAGGTATCATAGAAAGTGTTATCACTCTCGTCAAAAGGCATTGTTCCGATAATATAATTACAATCCAGAATATTTTCAAATCGAGCTGTAGAGTTAGCGTCTAACCAACGTTCACCGACAAAAAATTGTTTATCAGGACAACCAACCATCACCTTAACCATACCGCGCTCCGCTTCAGATAATACGGCTGTGCCAGCACCACTCTGTTTTTGAACATTTACAACCAAAGTATTCTGACCACCAATGTGAATAGTATCAACAGGCGAAGGCTGACCACCACCGTAATCACCAGGTTCAAAACCTTGGTACGAACCATCAATCAAACCATCATTAGCTTTAGTGGTATAGACGAAAAATGGTCGATAAACATCAGCCGATGCTGGATTGGTAAGACCATCAATCGTTACCGTCACCACCTCGCCCGCTTTGATCGTCGCCTCACTAACCGTTAATCGTACTTTATTATCTCCCCCATCAGTCGTACTGGTAGAAATTGCACCATTAGCAACTGTTGCTCCGCTAGCAGTAATTACTTGAGTTGTAGCGGTGGCATTAAGTAGATCAAATTCGGCCGGAAAATTAATTACCACCTTACCACCCACTGGCACAGTGGTAGTAGCGGTAATGGAAAAGGTATAAGAAGCTGACGCTCCAGCCACATTAGAACTGGCTGTGATACCAGAGTTAGAATCGGAATAAAGCGCTCCACCTGCTCGAACCAAACTAACAGCAACGGTGCTGGAACTGAATTTTATATTAGAAAGATTACCGGCTGGTCCTTGATCACCAACAGCACCAGCCCGAACCGTCCAAGTTAAACCATTCATCATAGACAGCTGACCGGCCGCATTATTAATTCCACCCAAAGTTACTGTAAAAGCCGTGCCGGAAGCAATTGTTTCACTAACAAAACCACCGATTGTTTGAATATCTCCTTGAGTTTGTCTCTCAACACCAGAAATTAAGGGGTCAATATTAGAATAAAGATCAATACTAGAGGTCGCCACCAAGGTCACCCCATCAATATTAAAACGCCGAGCATTATTAATGGAAGGAAAAATAAATTGCACGGCATCACCTTGTTCCAACTCGGCAGTAGTTGTGGCCGAAAATATCCACTGAACGTCATTAGCTCCGATTAAATTGTCTGTTAAAGGAGTTACTGGCTCGGCAGTTGGAGCATCCGCAAAAGCTGAATAGACAAATGACAAATAAAAGACCGATATTAATAAAACAACTGACAAAAATATTTTTTTATTCATATAATTATAAAAAAACTAATAAAAGAACTAAGAGCTAGTTCAAAATAACTGACCTAATTATATACCTTTTAAAAAGAGATACAATAGTTATCCACATTTAAAACTAGCTATATATCTTGCTCCGTGGGTAGGGAATCTTTCCTTACAGGAACAGTATAGGTTTACCATTTTTTCATTATGAGAATAATTCAAAAATATGGGAGAACCTTTTCGACCCTACCACGCAAGGTGTTCAAACACCTTGCTCACGGAGCAAATTAAAAAAGCGCCGCTAGGCACTTCTTTAATTTGCTCGCTTGGCAGGACAGCTTTCGAACTTTTAAATGGCAAGATGTTATAGGTGATTTGGAGGTTATTAACAGAGAAATAACTCATTTATTAAGTTTGGTGTAAAAAGGAGACAAACAACACTGCCATAGTTGGCCTAGTGTCTATCTTATAATGCTTTTGTACTCTTGGTTTTAATTTGATTATACAGCCTATAATCTTGTTTGTGAACTTTTTTAAACATCTGCAGGAAACCTGCGCTCAGATTAGGCAGTTTACTACTAAAGTGGTTGATTGGTGGTAATTCATCAGATGAATTTGATAATTTCGTGTCAAGTATGAACTTACTTAAACAATCAGTCGTCCCTATATATTCGTATATTGATAAATCTTTGCCCACAGCTCCCGTTTGGTAATTATTTAGCTCGGGTAAAAGAGCGAACTCTTCAAACGTCATGTCTTTTCTAAAAACCGGAACTACCCTGTGTCCGATATCTCCTTTATGTTTACGCCAATAGCAATAGTGAGACCACATTCGTTCAAGCGGTTCACGAATTACGGTTCTATATGAATTTTCTTTAGCTGATAAAAAAGGAAGTACTTGTGCAACAGAAAAATGACCTATCACAACACTAGCTTTTTTTGAAATGTCCTCTGTTTTTGTCTCATTATTTTTTCGTCTCCATGTTCGTAGTTTAAGAAGAAATTGTCGCACAATTGGGAGTCTTTCTGCTATAAAGGCATACGTTTTTAGTTTCCAATTCACGGTGCTAGATACTGGCCCCACATCAAGTGGAGCAAACAAAGTATCACGAGTGCTGTACCAAATAACACGGGATGCCTTATATTTCTTCTTATATAAGTCCTGCAGAAAAACACCCCCCGTACGTTCGATATGTATATGGACAATAGTCATACAATAATTATACAGAAATATTTATGATTGAAAACATAGACAAAGTTCGAAATTACTTTACCCTACAAATTTTACAGCAAAATAACCTTATAAAATAAAGGTAGAAATATCTTAAACTTGGCTCCGTGGGTAGGGATATCTTTCTCTACGAGAACAGTATAGGTTTCCCATTTTTTCGCTTTAGCAAAAACTCAAAAATATGGGAGAACCTTTTCGACCCTACCACGCAAGGTGTTCAAACACCTTGCTCACGGAGCAAATTAAAAAAGCGCCGCTAGGCACTTCTTTAATTTGCTCCGTGGGTAGGGATATCTTTCCTTACAGGAACTGTACACCTTTCGTATTTCTTCAGATGAATACATCCTCATAAATATACTCAAGGTCTTCGCTCCCTACACGTAAGGTGTCCCACACCTTACTCCACCGAGCTCAAAAAATCAAAAAGACCCTCGAAAGGGTCTAAATGATTTTTAGCTCCGTGGGTAGGGATCGAACCTACGACCAATCGCTTACATTTTATCCAAAATTTCTTTTGGTATGGACTATATCATTATCCTTCATACATTTATGAGTGGGATATAAGGCGTTTCCTGTCCGAACAAATCGGAAAGTACTCCCATAAAGGGATAGTCTCTGAACCTTCATGTCAACATTGACAAGCTTGGCTGCTGATTACCCATTCAAAATATGAATTTGGGCTTCCAGCAATTAACCTTATTTTCATTCCTAAATTACTTTAGGAAGCTGCAAGAACTCTCTCCTACAGGCGATCGCTCTACCGCTGAGCTACCACGGAATATATTTTATTCCCGTCTTTGAAATGCTCCAAGTATTCGCATTTCAACTACCACGGAATATTATTCTTTTGTTTAAAGAACTTTTACTATAGTAGCAAAATATATTCAAAAAATAAAGGGTATTTCTCCTATGCTTGATTATTTGATATAATATACATTATTAATTAATTATCCCCACGGGGACAAATATATGGGACTATTTGATATTTTATTTGGCAGTTCATCAAAGCCAAGAGTGACTAGCAAAGAATACAAAAAAGCTAAGTCTGAACTTTATATGGAGGGTTTTAATAAAAGAGAAAGAGCTAAGGTCGATGAGATTTTTGCTCCGGATTTCAACATGCCGGGAACTAGTACTCACCCAAAAGGATTAGAAAAAACTGAAATCGAGGCGAGAATCAAGTGGTTGAAAGAAAATAAAAGTAAACATGGCTTTAGTGATAACCGTATAAAAAAAATAGAAGATAGTTTAATTAATAGACTTTAAAGACCCAAAACACGAACAGTATCACGAGCTATTTGTTCTACTTCATCAGTTTTTCTAACTAATATTTTCACTTTTGAATCTACTGATTCGATTTCGGCATTTATTCCCTCACTTTGATTATTTCTAATCTTATTTATCTTTACACCTAAAACTTCAAGATCATTACAGATTCTTTCTCTCATTACAAATGATCTTTCGCCAACCGTTGCTGTAAAGATAATTGTATCTAAACCTCCAAGTGCAACATAATATGAACCAATATATTTTTGAATTCGATAAACATACATATCCAGAGCTAATTTAGCTTGAACATTTCCCTCTTTTTCTAATTTAATTAAATCACGAATATCAGAACTTTTTTCACTCACACCAAACAAACCGCACTTCTTGTTTAAATATTCTTTCAATTTATTTCCTTTAAAAAAACCAAAACTATCAGAAATCAAAGTGATTACTCCCGGATCTATATCTCCAGCTCGTGTGGCCATCATTAGACCCTCAAGCGGTGTGTAACCCATAGAATTTTCAATACTTTTACCGTCCTTAACCGCAGTGATACTCACTCCACTACCAATATGACAGATGATTAATTTTCCAGGAATTCTTCCCTCTTCAGCTTTTAACCTATGTAAAATAGACTCAATAGAAATACTATGATAACCATATTTTTGTATTTCATGTTTTTCAGCAAACGCAAATGGTAAAGGATAATATTTTGCCTTATCAGGTATGGTGTCATGAATATCACTATCAGATACCCCCACGATCGGTACACCTTTAAACATCTTTTTTAAACCTTGAATCATTTTAAAGGTTGGTAAAATATGCAGAGGGGCATCATGAAGTATTTTTTTTAAATACTGTTCATAGACCTTATCAATCACCTTATCATCCTGGAAATGTTTACCGGGGGCCACAATTCTAATGCCAATGCCAGAAATATCAGCTTTACTAGAAATAATCTGACTATTTATGAAGATATTTAGTGCATAATTTAGGGAATTCTGAAACTCCTTTTTCGTAATAGATTTTTCCTCTTTTATACCATCAATATATAAAGTTCCAAGATACCCATCCCCTATTTCTAATTTTTCCATATGCAAAAAACCTAAACATTTTTCTTTTGTATAAATTGCATACTTTTCTGAAGCACTACCTCTATTTACAATTAAATATTTTTTTTCCATTCCATTTGAGATATTAGTTTTATGAATTATTACTATATCTCGCATTAATAATTAAATAATAAATTTACATTTTATCTTCCTAAAGAAGAAAACAGATTGTTTCCTATCTCTAACGAGACCATGTCCAATTTAATATTTCTTCTGGATCATCACCTACTTTCATTATGTAATCCTTATGATCTTTAATTTTAGCCCGATATTTAAGTACAAGTTGATTAGCTTTTTCTTGATTTATTACTCCATCTTCTGCCACCTTTTCAACAGCCTCAATAAACAAATTATATCTATCAGTCTTATTCCTAATGTGAATATCTAAAGGAGTGGTGGTGGAACCACTTTCTATATAACCATGAATAGAAATCCTACCTAGTTCATTTACAAACCTAAATAAGGTCTGCTCTAAAGTATCAGAATATCCATGGAAATTAAAAATAACTGGTTTATCTTTAGTAAAATACTTTTCAAAATCAGATTCACTGATTTGATTATCATTGCCCACTGTGTTTGGAGAAATCTCTAACACATTAACAAAACGAGTCTTCACTTCAGGTGCTTCTTTTTTTATAAGGTCAATTGCAGCTAAAGCCTCTTTTACCAAATACTGCCCACTAGCCGCAAAAACCACATCAGGATTTTCATCTGAAGCAAATTTCCAAATTGAGATACCGTTCTCCACCTCGCGCTTTGCCTCATCAGGTGTTAACCATATTGGCTCAATAGTTTTTTCTGAAACTATTACATTTATTTCATTTTTTGAAGTTAAACATTTTTCGGCAACAAGGACAGCTTCGTTTGCATCCGCTGGAAAATAAATGTTTATAAAGTCATGACCCTTTTGTAGCAAACTATCAATAAATCCTGGATTTTGGTGAGAAAAACCATTATGCTCCTGGCGCCAACCGGTAGATGAAAGAATATAATTAAATGAAGGTACATCACCTCTCCATGCAGTCTTACGAGCAATCTTTAGAAACTTACTATATTGATCAGCCATACTGGAAACTATCGGGATAAAGGCTTCATAGGAAACAAAAAATTGGAACCTTCCGGTTAAAGTATAACCTTGAGCTAACCCCTGAAGTGAATTTTCTGAAAGCATTTCAATAATTCTTCCATCTCGTGATATATCCTTATCCCACTCCTCTATCTTACCCACCAGACATCTAGTGGTTTCTTTAAACATATCTTGCAAACGGTTTGAATAAGTTTCATCTGGAGAAAATAAGCGGAAGTTTCTTTTTTCCTGATTAAGTTTTACGACTTCAGCCAAATATTCACCGATTCTTTTCATGGCCCCTGTCGGCACAGTACCAGCCTCATCAATTTTAATTTCTAAGCCATCTATATTTGGTAGAATTAAATCACGACTAGTGTCACCTTTTTTAATTCCAAAAGCAGTTTGATTATCTCCCATTCTTAAGTCTTCTCTTGGTATTAAATCCAAAACATCTTTTGTAAAACCAGTTTGTAAATTAAAAAGCTCTTCAAATTTATAGGAGTGCATCCATTTTTCTACCATTTTCATTTGGGCCTTATTAGTCTTGCTTTCCTTTCCTACTACCTGATGGGAAAGGGCATTACCCTCGATTTTATCACCGTTGCCTTCTATTTTAAAACCTTTTAAATATTTTGGACCAGTCCAACCCTTAGGGGTTTTCATGACAATCATTGGGAAACGTAAATAATCATCGAGCTTACGGTTTGGATTCTCCCTCGCCTCATTTTTAATCTTTTTGATTTGGGCATAAGCAGTATCTAAAGCAACTACCATTTTTTCATAGACCTTATCCCCTTTTCCTTCGACAATAATTGGAGCATAACCATAACCAGTAAATAAAGCTTTCAAATCTTTATTACTCATCCGGCCAAAGATAGTTGGACCAGATATTTTATAACCATTCAAATGTAATATCGGTAATACCACTCCATTTTTAGCTGGGTCAATAAATTTATTCAAGTGCCAGGCAGTAGCTAATGAAGCTGTTTCTGCCTCACCATCACCAACTAAACAAGCGACGATTAGATCTGGATTATCAAGGGCAGCACCGTAAGACGTAGAAAGTGAATAACCAAGCTCTCCTCCTTCGAGAATAACTCCAGGCGTCATTGGGCTAGAGTGAGATGGGAAACCATAAGGCCAGCTAAAATTCTTAGTAATATAAGCAATTCCCTCATTATTCAATTGGGCTTCCTTATAATATTTACCGAGAGTGCCTTCTAAAAATATATTTGACTGGATAGCAGGAAAACCATGACCAGGACCAAGTACAAAAAGCATCTGAGCCTCAGTTTTTATAATCAGATTATTCAAACAAGCATAAACAAAGTTGATACCTGGGCAAGTGCCCCAATGTCCAAGCAAACGAGATTTTATATCATCGAACTTTAACTTATCTTTTAATAAAAAATTATCTTGTAAATAAATCTGACCGACTGATAAATAGTTCGTGGCGCGCACAAACTTTTTAATATTCTCAATTTCATTGTTCATCCCGTTTGAGATCATTGTGTTATGATTTTTTACAATAATCTAATTATGATTTTTAAATGATTAATTACTATTATCTCGCTAATATAGGAAATAATCTGATTATTTCCTATCTCTAATGGAATCTATGCAATCAATTATACCATAGACTTTTTGTAATAAAAGGATAAAAACAAAGCCAGTGGATTACCACGGGCTTTTATAATTAAATAATTTAAAATACTCCTTCTCTAAAAAGCTCTGGAGTACCAGAGCCATTTTAGAGAGGATAAAGAGATGAAGAAATGCTGAAAGAATGCTAGCGGAGGCAACGGATCGCGTGAGCATTGGACTTCCAACCGTCCCAAGGGGTGCCGGAGTCTGCGTACATGCCCCAACAATAATCCTCTGAATTGCTCGAGCTCTCAGTAGAAGAGCCGTAATATTCACTTGGGAAACCTCCGTAACCTATAGCTGCCCGACCAGCCGATAATTCATCTTTTGCTGGTAAATACCAGGTACCAGCGGGGACATCGTCTTCGGTTAAAGCATTACAGTATTCCGCTGCGGGATAGCTACCAGCAATAGCGACGAGAGCGAGGGTATTTGCCTTACCGTCAGTAGAACTATTGATATTAGTTGTTGTAGCTATCGGTCCCCAAGCATAAGTACCAGGACCCTGATCGGACCAACAATCTGGATCGGAGGCATCACCACAAGTATAATCTATTTCTTCTTCTCCACCCTCTGCCACAGTCGTCGTCCCAATCGCAATTATAACATCGAGTTCAGCTTGAGGTGCTGTTATTACCACTTTTTTGTTTTCTATCATTGTATAGTAACTAGTACCAT
>JBFZBC010000028.1:0-28715 GCA_041308645.1 bacterium | reverse complement strand
TTAATTTTATTAAACTCTTATAAATTCCTAAATATTTTTGACTCTTTTATTACTTTACGTAATAGTAACAAAAACGAGATCGACCAAAAACATTTTAATGCCGTCAACCTTGAACGTTGTGGCAACGTGCCAGGTTGACGACCTTTTTTCGGAAAGCTAAATTTAAAATAATTAGCTACTAAGATAGTATAACATACTAAATATAAAGAACAATACACTGTTTAGTGGAAAACATTTATCACGCTTACATTGCGCTTGAAATATTGTAGATAGGAATAAGAACTGAGGCCAAAAGGAAGGCGACACCAAATCCAAGGAAGACGATCATCACTGGTTCAATCAGACCAACCAAAGTATCAATAGCATTTATAACCTCACGTCGATAAAAAGTTGCTAGAGTTTTTAGAATATTACCTAACTGCCCGGTCTCCTCTCCAATCTTAATCATCGCTATAAATATTCCAGGAATTTCTCCAGACTTCATCATTGCATCAGAAATAGCACTGCCAGTTTTTACATCTTCTACTGCTTGATTTAATAAATCCTCATAAATCTTATTGTCCACAACTTTTGAGGTTAGATCCAAACCACGAACAATTGGAATACCTGATAGAAGCATAACATTCATATTGTCGGCAATACGAGAAAGATATAGTTTTCTGTAAAGAACCTCAACTGCTGGTACTGAAATTTTAAATCTATCAAAAGTGTATCTCCCCGCCTCAGTCCGACTATAACGCCAGAGGAAAAAACCACCAACGACAAGTAAAATTAAAAAGAATACTCCGTATGAAACAAAGAAGCTAGAGATTCCTAGAACTATTTTGGTATATATCGGTATATCCTGACCAGATTCTGTTAGGATTGAGCTTATTTTAGGAATCACTACTGTAAGCATGAGGACCATCACTGCCACAAAAGTAAAAACGATAAATGCTGGGTATACTAACGCACTCTTTACTTTGGAGGTAACCTCATGTGTTCGATCTAAATAATCAGCTAAGTAAAGCAAGGTTTGATCAAGCTTACCTGACTCCTCTCCTGACTTAACCATATTCACATAAAAATCTGAGAACATCTCCGGGTGTTTAGCCAAAGCTTCAGAAATAGTATTTCCTGCTTGAAGATCACTGGCTACTTCTGCTAATTTTCTTTTAACCGCTGGTTTTTCAGATTGAGTAGAAAGTAATTCAAATACTCTTAAGGCTGAGACTTGAGCTTCAAAAAGAGTCGCCATCTGCCTAGATAATATCACTATATCCTTACTTGAAATCCTATCAAAAAAAGAAATGTTCTTCTCTAAAAAAGACTTTTGTTCAATTGGGACAATATTGGACAAAACTAGACCTCTCTTCTGCAGGGAACTAATTGCCACCTCAATACTGATGGCTTCAATCGTACCATCCTTTGTGCTACCGGTATTATCTACTGCTTTATACTTAAAAATCATTCTTTTTAAAAATTAACACTATAACAATCTCTCTAAACTTTTAGGATTAAATGAAAAATGATATGCGTTCTCAATCGTAATCTCTCCTCGAGCTACTAAGTCCGCCAAAGAACGGTTCATATCAACCATTCCCTCTTGAGAACCAGTTTCTATCACAGTATTTATTTCGTGAGTTCTTTTTTCTCTTATAAGGTTAGCAACGGCATTATTGTTTATTAATAATTCATAAGCTGGGATAAGACCACCTGATATTCTAGGAATTAAACGTTGTGAGAATATACCATTGAGTGAGCTCGAGAGCTGACCCCGGATTTGATCCTGCTGTCCGGGTGGAAAAGAATCAATAATCCTATCTATAGTCTGCGAGGCTGAGTTTGTATGCAAAGTAGAAAAAACCAAGTGTCCAGTCTCACCAGCCGTAACAGCAGTAGAAATAGTCTCCAAACCTCTCATCTCCCCAATCAAAACTACATCCACATCTTGTCTAAACATACTTTTAAGCCCACTTGAAAAATCACTGGTATCAATCCTGACCTCACGTTGGTCAATTACTGATCTCTTTTGCTCATAAATATATTCTATTGGGTCTTCAATTGTGAGAATATGTTCTGCTTTGTTGGAATTTATATAATCAATCATGGCCGCTAAAGTAGTACTTTTACCATGTCCAACAGGACCAACGACAAGGAAAAAACCTTGCTGTCTATCGGCAAAAGTCTTTAGAATATCCGGCAAATTGAGTTCTTCAATAGTCTTAATCTTCTTTGGGACAAGGCGTAATGCTATTGAAACAGCCTCTTGTTGAAAAAAAGCATTTCCTCGAAAACGAACCCCATCAAAACCATAAGAAAAATCTATCTCTTTACTATTAATAAACATCTCTTTGTTTTTTTCCGTTAAAAGTTCATCTAAATATCCCGCAGTATCTTCCTTTGTTAAATCCGGGTGCTTAACCAAAGGTAAAAGCATACCAGAAACTCTGATGGTTGGATGACGACCTTCGGACAAATGTAGGTCTGAAGCTCCTTCATTCACTACAATTTTAATTAATTCAGCTAAAGCTGTTTTATAATCACTCATGTTTATTTTTTAAATTATAGAGTCTAGATACTTCCTCTACAACCTCTGAAGGTATAGTGGTAGCTTTTATAATATAACCATTGATTCCATAACTCTTAGCTTTCTCAATATCTGATAATTGACCTTGATTAGTTAACATAATAATCATGGCTTCGGGAGCAAGATTTTCCTTCTTTAGATTATTTAATACACCAAAACCATCCATCCCAGGCATAATTATGTCCAACAAAATAATATCAGGAATATAACCCTCCTTGATTTTACTGATTGCTTCTTCACCAGAAAGTGCTGCTTCTATCTTAAAATCATTTTTACTAAATTTAAGAGAATACATATTTAGTAAAAATTTATCGTCATCTACAATTAATACTTTAGGTTTTTTATTTTCCATAAATATATTATATCACAATTAATAACTAATAAAAGAATCTAATTGTCCTCCTCCATCACGCTTAAGGTGTCTACCTCACTAAAAGGAATTTCTTTATTTAAAGCTTTAATAATAGCATCCTCTTTCATCGTTAGCATACCTTTTTTTCTCAAAAATTCAAAAATAGATGTTTCTGTCGGATTGTTTAATATAAGCTTTTCTATTTCTTTACTCATTTTAAAGGCTTCAAAAACGGCCACTCGCCCCTTGGTTCCTGATGGACATTCAGCGGTAGCCTCAGGTTCATAAGTATTTTCAAATTTTGGCAATTCATTCTTATACCCTTCTGGTAAATCTCGGAATTGTTTTTCTAACATCGTTTTAATACTACCTTCTACTGGCACAGCCGTACCAGTCCCAGGATATAAAGTCTTAACAAGTCTCTGAGCCATTGTAAGAATTAAAGTAGGAGCAATTAAATATGGATCCACGCCCATATCAATCAACCTTGGAATAACTCCGACAGAATTGTTGGTGTGGATAGTAGCTAACACTAAGTGTCCAGTCAAAGCGGCTTGAACAGCCAAACCCGCTGTTTCTTTATCTCGAATCTCACCCACCATGATTACATCTGGATCTTGTCTTAAGGTTGTCCTTAAACCAGTAGCAAAAGTGTACCCAATATCAGCAAAAATTTGCGACTGGGAAACACCATCAATATTATATTCGATTGGGTCCTCAAGTGAGAGCACATTCAAAGTTTCTTTATCTATCTCTCCGAGCATAGAATAAAGAGTGGTGGTCTTACCAGAACCAGTAGGACCAGAGATTAAAATCAAACCATAAGGTCTCTTTATAGCATCACGGATATACCCCAAGTTTTTTGGAGATAAACCGATTTTGTCCAAAGTTTGTACTCCTTTTTCTTGATCCAAAATTCTCATCACCACTTTCTCACCAAAATAAGAAGGAAAAGTTGAAACTCGGAAATCAATCTTACGCCCATCAATCTTAGCAGAAAAACGTCCGTCTTGAGGTTTTCTTTTCTCATCCAACTTCATGTTAGATAAAATCTTTATTCTAGCCACCACCGCTGAATGAACAGTGACTGGTAAAAGCAAACTTGTATTTAAAACTCCATCTACTCTAAACCTAACTCGAATCTTATCTTTCATATGTTCCACATGGATATCTGAAGCATTCCCCTCTGTGGCATAACGGAGCATAGTAGCGACGATTTTTGTCACCGGTGCGTCTTCGACAATTTTTGTCTCTAAGGGATCCTCTTCAACCAAATCCACACTTAAACTCGCTTTATCTAAATCATCTGTTAATTCTGTTTCGAGTTCAGTTAAAGCTTTAGTCACCTCTCCAGATAAACCTTTATAATCATCTAATACTTTTTCAAAAGCCGACATAGAAATCAAATAAACTTTATAAGGCATACCAACCTTACTAGCAATAAAGTTTAAAGCGTCTCGAGCTTCAATATTTTCTGGGTCTACAATTCCTACTTCTAGTAAACCGTCTTTTACCCCAATTGGTACGAAGTTATAATGGCGAGCAGAATCCTCAGAAATATTCTTTAGAATAGAAAAAGCTATCTGTTGTCCCTCCAAATTTCTAGTTGGAATATTATAATATTCACTTTTAGCATCTAAAATAGCGTCTTCATTCACGCCTTTTTTAATTAAAATCTGTTCCAAAGAAATACCGGCCGATTCTGCCTCAGCCTTTATCCGGCCAACATCTCCTCTCTTAATTATTTCCTTTTGTGCCAGGATGTCTAATATACTCATATTAAATTTAAAATACCAAGCTTATATTGTTCCTGTAGTAGAAGTACTTAAAGGAAAACTAGCGCTTGAACTATCAACACCAATTGGTAAAAATGGATTAGGTCTACCCACGACTTGTTCAGCTATTGGCCTTTCAAAACTAACGAGACTAACAAAAATGTCGTTAGAGAAAATAGATTCATCAATAACTACTTGGTTTAATTTATTTAATAGCACCAAAATAGTTTGGCCGTCGACAAAATTAGCATTCTCAGACTGGTCCTCGACCAATGAATCAATAGAATTGTTTGCCGGGAAAAACATCTTATAGCCAACAAAAGACACAATTATGAGAATAATTACTATTATAATTTGTTTTGTTTTTTGATTCATATGTTAATAATTTTATTTTAACCAATAAGTCTTCAAACCAACTGAAAAATCATAAACACCAGTATCGTTGCCGATTACAGACAAATCAGTAACGTCCACCAACCTTTGACTCTTTTCAAGATCAGTTAGAAAATTCTGAAAATTATCATATGAAGAAGTGACCAAAAAAGACAATCCCACAGTTCCATATTTACTATTATCCTGGCCTAATTTATTTGTCTCTTCTTTGACAGCTGTATCTAGTTTAATGTTTTTTAAGGTTAAAGCATGATTTTCTGCAATATTTCTTATATCTATTACCAGTTTTATATTATCAATGTTGTCTGGTAAAAGCTTTTGGAGTTTAACTAAATTTATAGGATTTATCTCTCCTCTTTTTTGTACCAATGACTCTCTTTTTCTCCTAATCTCATTTGAGTTATTTAGAGCTTTCTGATATTCGGCTTGTTCTGCTTGCAAGCTTTGCACACTGCGTACCCCATCACTTAAATCAGTTCCCCGATAAGCTGGGTCAATATAACCAAAAAAAGTAGCGATGGAGATAATTATTAAAATGATTGGTGTTATAAGATTCATGTTTTTATTCTGTTGAAACTAAAGTATTTTTATAAGAAACCAAATTCGTATTAATTAATGCTGAAAAATTAAAAGAAATACTTCCATCAGGAGTCGGATTAAAATCAGAAACAACAGGATTATAAATAAATTTCCTTAATGTTTCGCCACCAAAAGCGTCTGATTGTTTTGATAAAGCATCATAATTTGTGGCGATCCCTGACAAATCTATCTGGATCTTATCACTTTCAGTAAAAGAAAACTTTAGATTCTTTAATCTGATGTTCCTCAAAACATTTTTTTCCAACATCGTAAAGACAGGTGATATAGCTAAATGGTTAGCTAATAATTTTTTAGATTCTTCTATCCTGTCATCCAGTCTAATTAATGGATTGATTGTATCTTCCTCATATGAAGCCTTGGCCGCAATTAAATCAATTTTATCTTTTTCAATCTGTTTAACAAGACTACTTTGCCAAAGCCAAACACCACCAGCTAAGGCAATAACAACAATAAAAATAATTACAGAAAGAAGAAGAAATAAACTCATACCAGAACTAGGCGAATTATTTTCAATAATAGGTTTCTTAGGTATAAAAGATGTTTGCATTTTTACTTCCATATTCTTATTATATTATAATACTAACTATAAATAAATGCTACCAAATTAGTGTAGATTAGTTAATATCTTGTAAACCTCTAAGAGCTAGGCCAATAGCTACAGCAAAAGGGGGACCAGCTTGCTTTAAGACTTCTTCCAGAAAAGCGGGGTATTCAACCTTGGAAAAAGGGTCAGCAATAGCCACCGGAACATTAAAACTAGCTTCCGCCTTTTCTTTAAAACCACGAAGTAATACACCTCCCCCAGTTAAAAACACTTTGCTAACATTACGCTCATTCTTTTTTTGGTAATTCAAAAGAACCCTACTAATTTCAGAAAAAATATAATCTAAGGTCAGTGAAGTTACTTCAACAATATCCATCTGCCCTCCTTCCTTTTGGATAAGACCTCTTTCTCTTTTAATTTTTTCGGCCTCATCAACACTAATACCTAAAGACTTAGAAATGGCTAAGGTAATATCTTGTGAACCACGACCAATCATGTGTGAGGTTCTTAATATACCTCTCTCAATTATATATATTTTTGTTGAACCAGAACCAAAATCAATAATCATCTGAGGTGCAGTGCCTGGTTCCAAAACTGAACGCATGGAACCAAAAATCTCAATTTCAGAAAAACTGGTATCAAGTTTTGCCAAACGATTTATCTCTTTATTCCGTGCCATGGCATCATTATGAATAACCACTAATAATACATCGATGGTTTTTTCTTCTGGTTTTTCAACACTATTCTGATATTCAGAAGCAATACTTTCATTCTTAGGTATTACCATAAAATCAATACTAACTTCAGATATTGGTACCGGGATATATCTCCTTGCTTCAAGTGGAACCATCTGGGCTAACTGAGACTCATTAATTTTTGGTAATTTAAGAAATGACACCAAACTAGAACCCATAGGAATAGAGATTCCACATTTATTTGTGGTTGTATTTGATTCTCTTAAAACATCGGCTACTGCTTCGGCCAATTTTTCCGTCGATAAGTTAGTAGAACGACCAATCTCTAAACCAGCATAAGGTCCCAAAGAAAGCTCGCCATATGTTTCAAGTATCGCTCGTCCTTTTTTCTTTTTGAGCTGAACTACTTTTATGGAAGAAGGACCAATATCAATACCTAAAACACTTTTGTTTTTATCACCCCAAAAAATATTTTTTATAGAATCAAGAATACTTGCCATTTTATATACTATTTATAGAATATATTATATCATAATCACAAATGAATAACAGGACAACGATATATATTACTAACTTTTTAAGAAATTTAGTATTAATTATAACAGATTTTTTGCTACCAAAAGAAAAAAAGATTAGACAATTAGAGGGACTAGGTTCAAATGGTCTTTTTGAGATGATACCAAGAGCAGATAACTTTGATTTTGAGACAAATAAAATAAAGGCGATTTTTAATTACAAAACAACCTTGTGCCGTCAGGCAATTTGGGAAATTAAATACCGTGCCAACAGAAAACTTATTCAGGATTTCAGTCTTATCTTATATGAATACATTATTGAAGAACTTGCTGATTTAGAGACTTTTAATAACTTTAGAAATATTATTTTGGTTCCCATTCCCTCATCAAAAAATAGACAAAGAGAGAAGGGTTTTAATCAATGTGTTTTAATTGCCCGTGAATTAATAAGGATAGATAGACAAAGAAAAGAGAAAAATTTTTATTTGTTAGAAAATTTTTTATTAAAGAAAGTTGATACTCCTCACCAAACTAAAGTAAGTAATAGAAAAAAGAGACTAGAAAATTTAAAAAATACCTTTTCAGTAAATTTGGAAGTTTTACCAAAAGGAGAAATATCTAATTATTCTTTTATTATAATTGACGATGTTATCACTACCGGTGCAACAATGCGTGAGTCCTTCTGTACACTTCAAACTGCCGGCATTAGTCTAAATAAAATTCGTGGTTTTGCTTTAGCTCACTAAAAAAATATTATATATTTAAATAAGTAATGGTGATCTGTAAGACAGTAGCAAAAGAAACCCAAAGCAAATAAGGGATCTGCATATATGCGATCAAGCGAGCATGTGGATAGATAGCGAATATTGCCCAAATCAAAGTTCCAAGAACAAGCAGAATATCAATAGCGGCTAATAAATTATTTTGTAAACCAAATTGTAGTGGAGTAAAAGAAAAATTAAAAATTAGATTTAAAATAAAAGGCAAAGCAACCATAAAAGCAATTTTCCTTTGCCACAAAAGCATAAAAACTCTTCCAAAAGAAATAGCTATCAAAATATATAAAAATGTCCAAGCTGGACCAAAAACCCATGATGGTGGTGCCCAATCTGGTTTTATTAATTGTGAATACCAATTGTATGTATTATTCATATTATTATTAAATTAGCTTATATCAATAGATTATAGCAAGTTTCTAGATTAATTAATAATTTTATGCTAGATTTACCCATAAGGAGACGTGTCAGAGTGGTCTAATGTGCCTCTTTGCTAAAGAGGTGGGGTTTAATCGCCCCCGCTGGTTCGAATCCAGCCGTCTCCGCCAAATACCTATTCGTGCAATCTTTCAGAATTTTCAACCTCCTCTTTTTCATCAGAATAGGAAATTTTCTTAAAACTTTTTTCAATATACCAAAGGACAGTAAATATTAACAAGGTAAGTAAAGCTGAAATAATAGCCACAGTGTACAGAGAAAAACCACAGGCTATACCAATGCCAGCCGAGACCCAGAGACCAGCAGCTGAAGTAAGTCCAGAAGTTCTCATCTCTCTACTATTATGAAAAACTAAACCAGCGCCAATAAAACCAATACCAACAATAATTTGAGAGGCCATACGAAGGGGATCAAAGTTGATTAAACCTACAAATTGAGTGGAAATAATTTGAGAAATTATTACAAATAAAGCTGAGCCCATAGAAACAAGAGCGTATGTTCTCATACCGGCGGTTTTACCAGCTAGGGTTCTCTCCACACCTACTAATCCACCTAGCAACACGGCCACCACTAAACGAATCAAGATATCTATTGTTGTAAGTTCCATATAATTTTATTTAAATTAATAATATTAATTATAGCACTTTTTTGGTATGATACGCTAATGCAACTTAATGATTTAATAGAAAAAGATTTCCGACTACAGGAAGCCCAGAAAAAAGCCCTAAAAAAACTTGGTCTGAAAACAATACAAGATTTGCTCTACCATTTCCCCACTCGCTATGGTGATACTTCAGAAATAAAAAACATCAGTAGTCTTATATCAGGTGAAAGTGCTGTTATTTTTGGAAAAATAACTGGTCTAAAGACAGGAAAGGCCTTTATAAAAAGAACTCCGATCTCTGAAGGTTATATTGAGGACGAGACTGGAAAAATAAAAGTGATTTGGTTTCATCAACCATATATTGCTAAAATGATTCATGATGGTGCCTTAGTTCGAGTAGAAGGAAAAGTATCAAAAAAGAAAAACCCTAGGACGGTCCTAGGGAGCTCTCTAGGAACATCCTTAGGAGGTTCCGAAATCCTGTCTTTTATAAACCCCAAAATTGAAGTAATATCTAAACTACCAACCGGGGTTGGTGATTCACTTTTTGGAGAAGAAGGAGAAGCTCATAGTTTATATCCCGTTTATCCAGAAAGCCAGGGTCTAACTTCAAATTGGTTATATCATGCCATACAAAAAATCTTCGCTGGTAGAATTTTAGATTCTATTATTGATCCGATCCCAAGCTATATTTTAAAAACCTATAATCTCCCCTCTCTTTCCACGGCCCTAGTATGGATCCATGCACCATTAAAAAAAGACCATGCTCTTTCAGCGAGAAAAAGATTCGCTTTTGAAGAAGTCTTTTTTATTCAGTTACAAAAAAAGAAAGATCAACTGTTATGGAAAAAAGAACCATCATTTATAATTGAGAAAACTCCGGAAGAAATAGAACAATTTGTAAAAAGATTTCCTTTTACTGCCACAGATGCCCAAAAAAAAGCAATTGGACATATTATGACTGATTTTTATAGTGGGCATGCTATGTCCCGCTTACTTGAAGGAGATGTAGGTTCGGGCAAAACAGCTGTCGCTGCTTCTACCGCTTATTCAGTAATTACTTCTAAACCAAAAAAACAAAATTATGGTCACCTACAAGTTGCTTATATGGCACCAACAGAAATCCTAGCCAAACAACATTTCGAATCCTTTATCCAATATTTTACATATCTCGGTATAAATATAGGCTTGATTACTGGAAAAGAATGTAGAAAATTCCCCTCCAAAACAAATCCAAAGGAATGGACAAATATTTCTCGTGCTCAACTTTTAAAATGGGTGGAAAATGGTGAAGTGCCAATACTGATTGGCACGCACGCCCTGATTCAGAAATCTGTTAAATTCAAACATTTGGCTTATGTGATTATTGATGAGCAACACCGTTTTGGCACGGCCCAGAGAAAAAAACTGATGCAAAAGGAGGGGCTTAATCCGCATTTACTTTCCATGACCGCCACACCTATTCCCCGCACTCTGGCCCTGACTGTTTACGGAGACTTGGATTTGACCTTGCTGGATCAAATGCCCGCTGGAAGAAAACCGATTATTTCAGAAATAGTTTTACCGGGTGAACGTGAAAATACTTATGAAAAAATAAAAAAGGAATTACAAGCTGGTCGCCAAGCTTATGTGATTTGTCCACGAATTGATGTTCCTGATCCAGCCAAAGAAATGGCAGTAATTGCCAAGTCTGTGATTGAGGAGGCTGAAAGATTAGAGAGAGATATCTTTCCAGAATATAAAAATAAAATTGGAATTCTTCATAGTAAAATGCTTCCAGCCGACAAGGAATATGTGATGGATCAATTTAAGCAGGGTGAAATAAAAATCCTCGTCGCCACCTCCGTGGTAGAGGTGGGTGTGAACGTGCCAAATGCCACCGTGATAATAATAGAAGGCGCAGAAAGGTTTGGCCTAGCCCAACTTCATCAGCTCCGTGGTCGCGTCATCCGTAGCAACGATCAGGCTTACTGTTACGTTTTTGCCGACTCTAAAACTGATAAAACCGTTCAAAGATTAAAAGCTTTTAAAAATTCTTCCAATGGTTTTGAACTGGCGGAATTTGATCTCAAACTCCGTGGTCCAGGTGAACTTTCTGGTAATAAACAATGGGGTATTTCCGACATTGGTATGGAAGCTTTGCGTAATTTAAAAATGGTGGAAGCCGCCCGTGCGGAAGCCGAATACCTCCTCACCCAAGACGAAACCCTGTCCCAATATCCCCTGCTCATAACAAAACTCACCCACCGAAAATCAGAGGGCGAAGCCATTCATTTTGAGTAAAGGAGGCATAATAAATTCAATTATGTTAAAATTAGCAAATGAAAGATAAAAATTGTATTTTTTGTAAAATAATAGCAAAAGAAATTCCAGGCCAAATCCTTTATGAGGATTCTGATCTTGTCGTTATGAAAGACATAAGACCGTCAGCCCCAATACACCACCTTGTGATTCCTAAAGAACATATAGAATCAGTGTCTAAATTAAAAGAAGAGGAAGCAAAAATTGTTGGTCAAATGTTTTTAGCAGCGAGAGATGATGCAAAAAAGGCGGGTCTAAAAGGTTATAAAACTGTTTTTAATGTCGGTCGCGATGGTGGTCAAATAATAAACCACTTACATTTACATATTCTTGGTGGTTGGACTAAGCAAGAGGATATAGATAAAATGCCACATCCTGATTTAGATAAATAGTTAATTCATTTCTTCTATTTGAAAATAATTATTTAGAAAAACTTTTTTAAGATTTATTTTTCAATTTGCTTACTCATTGTATCCACCTCCACTTCAAACAATCCTCCCTGCATAGTCTCCTCTAAAAAGTTTAGATACAAAATTATTGTCTAAAGTTGAAACTGTATTAGTAAAAAAAAAGAAAAAGCAAAAAGAAATATGCCCCAAAAATAATCTTTCCTTTTAATCATCAACATTTTTTAATAATTCAGAAAACTTTTTTACACTTAGACTTTCATGACCGACAAGTAAACCTTGAACTTCACCTTTTTTTATAATATTCCTAGCATTATCCTTACCAACGGAACCTCCATAAAGAATAGGTACAAATAATGCATTTTTTTTATCATAAATATCAGCTAAAACTTTTTTTATAAAGATGGAGGTTTCATGAATATCACTTTCTTTCATTGCCTTTCCCTCTTTTTTACCAATAGCCCAAATTGGCTCATAAGCAATTAATAAGTTAACTAAGTATTTTTTTTGTAATTTTCCTAATGAATTTATTATTTGTGTACGTAAGAAATGTAAATATTCACCATGATAATCACGCTCCTTTTCCCCAATACAAAGGATAGGTTTCAAGCCACTTCTAATGGCTGAGATTATTTTTTTAGATACCATTTCATCAGTCTCTCCTAGCTCTCTTCTCTCTGAGTGACCGATGATCACATACCCTTCCTGCTTTAACATTCCTGAACTTATTTCACCAGTGAAAGATCCTTCTTTTTCCCAAAATACATCCTGCGCTCCTAAAACAACAGGACTATCATTTAATTTTTCTAAATCAGAAAGATAGACAAAAGGTGGACACACTACAACTTTAGTATTTTTAAGAGTTTTTGTTATTTTTTTTGTGCCACTAAAAATATCTTTAGCTTTCAAAATAGTCCTCGGATTCATTTTCCAGTTAGCAACGACAAGAATTTTTTGTTTATTCATAATGATATTATAACACGAAAGATTATAGGTCTATCTCTATTGTTTGCTTAAACTCAGGATAAATTGCATCTACCCCTAAATTATCACGGATTTTTTGAATTAAAAACATGGAAGATTTTGGCTCACCCATAGCGACAAAAACCTGCTTCAAAACTCCAGTTTCATTAGCTTTTTCCACAAATTCTACCAAATGATCAGAATCTTTATGGGATGAATAGCCAGAAATAGTATCAATTTTAACTCTAACATCTTTTTCCTCACCAAAAATTGTCACTTTTTTTGCCCCATCTTGAAGTTGTCGGCCTAAACTTCCTGCTGCTTGGTAACCAACAAACAATATCTCCGCGTTTGGATTTGAAACATAATGTTCTTCATGATAGATAACTCTCCCACCAGTGGACATACCAGATCCTGCCATAATTATCTTTGGATTCGGTACTTTTCTAATCATACTAGATTCACCACTTTGAACAATAAATTTTAATCCGGGGAAATTAAAAATATCATCACCATCTGAAATATCTGTCCTAGCTTTGTCATTAAAATTTTTTGTATATCTTTTATAAACTTCGGTGACTTTAATAGCTAAAGGGGAGTCCAAGAAAACTGGGACATACTGCTTAATTTCTTTTTTCTCAAACAATTCATTCATTTCATATATGATCATTTGAGTTCTTTCAATAGAGAAAGTTGGAATAATAAGAGTTCTTTTGTATTTAATGGTATCTTCTATAACCTGCTTCAATTTTTTAGTTCTTTCTCCCTTTGGGGCATGATTACGATCACCATAAACAGACTCCATTACTATATAATTTTCATCTGTGACCCACTCAGTATCCTTAAGTAAAATAGATGGTGAATTACCAAGATCACCGGTAAAAAGAATCTTCTTATTATTCTTAGAAATTTCTACCATCCCAGAACCAAGTATATGCCCAGCATCCTTAATATAGACGCTAATCCCATCTTTCAAATCTCTCTTTGTGTGGTATGGCAATGTCTCCCATAAAGCTAAAGCTTTAGGGACATCGTCAGCTTCATATAAAGGCAATATTCCTTCACGTTCGGCATCGGACATTATTATTTTAGCCATATCCATAAGTAAGAGCTCTGCTAATTCTTTAGTTTCTGGAGTACTAATAATAAGGCCTTTAAATCCATCCTTAACTAATTTAGGAATCCTTCCAATATGATCAATGTGTGTATGTGTAACAAAAAGATAGTCTATCTCTTCCGGACTATAATAAAATTCTGAACGATTTAGATTTTCAGCTGATCTACTACCTTGAACCATACCACAATCCACCAACATTTTAGTGTTTTTAATTTCTAATAAAAAATTTGCCCCTGTTACTGTCCCCACACCACCGTAAAAAGTTAGCTTAGACATATTAATTTAATTTTTAATTATCCCAGTTTTATTATAAAAAGAATGAAGAACTTCTTCTTTATCACAATTTTGTCTTTTTTTCCTTATAAAATATAAATAAGCTAAAATACCACCAAAAGCATCGCTTGTTATATCCAGAGCAGTATTTTGACTATATAAATCTGCAGTCACAAAAGTAATCTTGCTTATATTTTCTACTACTTCCCAAATAATTCCAAAAAGAACAGCGGTAAATAAAGCGGTTAGGAAAGTTCTTATTTTATATTCCTTCAAAGAATTTATTTGTCCAAAAATTGAAACTAACCATAATACTAAGAGTGAGATCCAGAGGCCAGCAAAAACATGGACTAAAATATCAAAACCAGGATATGTCCAATATAAAGAATAACGAGATCCGAATACATGGAGAAGGACTAGTATTACTAAAATCAACATTGAAAAAGGAAAAGGTTTTTGTTTAAATATTTTTAACATATTTATAGTATAACATTTGAAAAGTGTGTAGCAAAATAAAAAATCCGTACTAAACAGTACAGATTCTTTATAGGAGTTACCTTGAGGTATTCCCCAGAAATTATTCTAGGTGGGTGTCCTCGATGCTACACCAAAGTGTAGCAAAAGTTAGACTCCCTTAAAAATTATTTAAGCTAGAAAATACCTTAAATAACTCCTAGTCTAATTATACTCCTTTAAAAATAAAAACAATATCAAAAATAGTTATGACACAAAATACTATTTATTCGAGAATACCGTCTAAGTTTACATCATAAAGAATAGCCTCTTGGATCAGATGATAATTCAAAATTTCTTCCGGCTTAAACCAGAGATTAATTTCATTATTTGCTTCTTCCACTGAACCAGAAGCATGGATTAGGTTTCTTATTGCTCGGCCAGCTGTATCAGAAATCTGATATGAATCTATTACGAAGTCACCCCTGATAGTACCCACATCAGATGTCAAAGGTTCAGTTCCTCCCACAATTTTTCTCACAATTCCCACAGCATGCGCTCCTTGCCAACACATCACAACCACTGGCCCAGACTTCATATATTTTATCAAAACATCAAGAACTCTCTTTCCTACTTCTACAGGCTCCATTGAAGGTGGAGTTTGGCCTTTTGATTCATATCCCTTTATTGACTTCTCTCCAACTTTTCTCAGCCATTCTGGATCAAGGGTATAATGCTTTTCTACCATCTCAGCAGTCGGCACCTGCATTTTCAAACCAACTAATTTTAAACCAATCCTCTCAAATCTTTTAACAACTTCACCAATTAAAGATCTTTGCACTCCATCTGGCTTTATTATCACAAATGTTTTTTCTTTTTTCATCCCGTTAGAGATATTAGCGTTATGAATTACCGCTATATCTATTAATAATTTTTAAATGACGAATTCAAATTTTACCTCGCTACCGACGGAAATAATTTGATTATTTCCTATCTCTAACGGGATTAAATCTTAAATGGTGCAGCTAGTGGTGGAACTTCTTTTTTCTCATATTTCTTCATAATCTCAGCCTCCACCAGCTCCCTATCCTTGCCATATTTCAAATAAGAAAGTTCTTTTACTTTAGCTATATGACCACTTTCCCCTATAGGCGGAAACGGTATAAACATACTAAATGGTTTCACCGACCGGCCAGAAGACAACATCTTAACATAACAATTCAAATTATCAACATTCATTAAATCCTTGCCAGAAAAAACTGGTGCAAACTGCTTTTCCAAATATTCAGCATCGTCAGAACTAACTCTAAAAGCAGAAATAGAGCCAACATTTCCAAAAACTGAATCACGAATATCTTCATCTAACTGGGCAATAAACTGATGAGCAACGGTCAAAGATAATTTATATTTTCTGGCTTCGGAGAAAATAGTGGAGATAGAGTCTGTGGTAACATTTTGGAATTCATCAATGTATAGATAAAATGGGGCCAGATTTTGATTCATTGAATCCACTCTTGATAAAGCTGCCATTAAAATCTTTCCAACAATAATCAAACCAATAAGGTTAGCATTAATATCCCCCAGACGCCCTTTAGAAAGATTAACCAAAAGTATCTTCTTACTATCCATAATTTCCCGAAAATTGAAAGCTGACTTTTTTTGAGAAATAATTGGCCTCATAATGTCATTTTGTAGAAAGACATCAAACTTACTTACAATGTAGGGTACAATATTTGCAAGAGATGCTTCTCCTCCAGCTTTTTCTGCAATTTCTTTCCAAAACTGCACCACTAAAGGATTTTTACATTTTGATATTTTCATATCCCGATACTGTTTATTAGAAAGAACACGGGAAACGTCAAGTAAAGTATTTCCACTTTCTGGGTCTTCTAAGACCAACATGACTGAATTTCTGAAATACTGCTCAAACATTGGGCCACCAGCCACCTTCATATCAAAAAGTTTATTAAAAATAGAGAGCATTTCATTTACCACAAAAGTTTTTTGCTCAGGGAAACGAATATCATATTCGAGCATATTAAGACCCATTGGCCGCGCGGTGTAACTTGGATCAAAATATATCAGATCATCTAAGCGCTCCTTGGGTACATAAGAAAGAACATCTTGAATATCTGAACCATGTGGGTCTATCATACAAACTCCGTCACCATTCAAAATATCCTGACGGATCATCCTCTTTAATAAAGTAGTTTTACCAGTACCAGTCTGACCAATAATATAAAAATGGCGTAAGCGGTCTTCCGGTGACATAAATATCTCTGTTTCCACATTTCTGTGAATATTTTTACCTAAAGATATACCACTTTTCTGTAAATCTAACGGCGCTTGAGCTGTACCAGCTTTAGATTGTTTTAATTGTGACGTTCCTTGAATTTTATTCTCCGGCAAATGAATCATAGTTGTTATTTCTTTAAGATTTAAAGGCAATTTCTGACTATCCTGAAATACTCTAAAGGAAAATTCCCTGAATAATTTACGTAAATTTTTAGTATATAACCTTTCAAAGGTTAATTTATTACTACCGGTATTTTCAAATTGATTGAAAGCAGATTCTAGATCTGATAAAATAGACGTCGCTTCACTTTCCGTCTTGGCTGAAGCCACAATCCTGATATTTATCTCAACGGTTGGAGTACTGATTTTATTATTTAAATTCTCGATTATCTTTTTATCCATATCAAGGGACTTCTGATCAGCGGCTCCCTTCGCCTTCTCCTTATCCTTCTTTCCATTAACAAAACTATCAACGATTTCACCTAAAATCTTTTTAGTACCGCCTAAAAATGTCAACCGAGACATATCAATAGCTTCTTTGAGCTTCATCCCTTTAGAGAAATCTTTTAGAGCCATTTTATAAAAATTAGTATATTTTTCAGCAACTGGTTTAAAAATAATTTGGATTGCTGCCCCTTCACCCACACTATCCACCTTAGAAAAACTGTTAAGAATAACGTTTAGGGGATCATAATCAAATGCCTCATAAGTTTTTAGTGGATAAATATGATTACTTGCTTGCTTGGCGTATGAGCCCACAGATGCACCTTGCTCATTAAATACATTATAATCATCTTTCTTCTCTATTATTCTAGCATCGGGGAAAATAGATAAGATTTGTTTTTCAAATAGACCCTTTTTGGTATCTGAAACAGAAATATAGAAAATAAATTCTTCACTTTTATTTGCCTTAGCAATCTCGATCGTAAAATAATCTGGTCCGTCTTTCTCAGCTGAAACAGAGAGCATCCCAGCATAAAACTGCTCCATTTTGGAAATAAGCTCCTTCAAATTCTTCTGTTTATTTTCCTCTATATCAGACTGCGGTAATGCTACTTCAAATAAAGTCATTTTTAGAGCCCTAAATAGTGGGTTTTTTTCTTGATTATTAGATACAGGTAAACCGGCTTTAATATATTGAACAAGGAAACGATGAAAATCATCATCTAAATGAGCATCCTTAAGTTTTTCTACCACCATGAGTACATTCATCAACCCGTTGGTTTGTAATATACTAACCAATTCTTCTATCTTAGTATCATGTTCTTCTGGTGATAAGTCTAAAACAATAGACTCTACCTCCTTGGGTTTTAATTGATATTCCTCTTGTAGAACTTCTTCAGATTTTACCGCTTTATAATCAATAATTTTCTCAGTAATAATCTCCTCTCTTGGCACACTTTCACCTCTTTCAGCTAAAGTCTTCTCATGTCTAGCAACTTGCTCACGTAAATAATCAAGCTCCTCTTGTGGTGAGCTAAATTTCTGCTCTATTTTTTCCATCCCTGTTTCCATTACAGAGAATTATAACACAAATTTATTCAAAAAATAGTAAAATTACAATTGAGTCAAGATCTCTGCGCCGTCCTTGGTGACGACAATAGTATGTTCAAAATGAGCAGAGCGTTTACCATCAGCGGTGCGGTAAGTCCAGCCATCATCGTCTAACCTGATTTTTTTACTACCTTCATTGAGCATTGGTTCTAAAGCTAAGACCATTCCGGTTTTTAGCTTTTCCCCCTTACTTTCCAAACAATAATTTGGCACGTAAGGATCTTCATGAACTTTATAACCAACACCATGACCACAAAGTTCTTCTACTATCCCTAGACGCTTTGGCCGAACGTAACGCTCAACAGCATAGCTTATATCCCTAATATATTTACCATCTTTTATTACTTTTATACCCTCCATAAGTGCCTGTTTAGTATCAGCAATTAAATTTCTACCGGTTTCATCCACTTCACCTACTGGCACAGTAATGGCTGAATCAGTAAAAAGTCCTTTATGTTTTAAACCCATATCTAAGGAAACAATATCTCCTTCTTTAATTATTTGAGGAATTTCATTTGGTATACCATGAACAATAGCATCATTTATGGACACACAAAGAGAAGCTGGATAAGAACGCTTCATACCAGCGGGTTTATAATTCAAAAAAGCTGGCTCATCTCCACCTTCCAAGGCTAATTTCCGAGCCAAATTATCTAAATCTACTGTAGAGACTCCAACCTTCACTTCATTTGCCACTGCCTGTAAAATAAAGGCTAATCTCTTGCCCCCTTCCCTGAGTATTTCTATTTCCTCCTTAGTCTTAATGGTTATCGCCATTTCTAAATATTATAGGTTTAAGGACTAAAACGCAAGAAACACCAGATATTGCTTTTTCGTGCCTTACGGACTGAGCTTTCTAGTAAGAAAGCGAGGGAGTAGAGAAGAAATTTTGTGACGACAAAATTTCTATCGTGCTAAGAAAAAGCTATATCTGGTGTTTTTATGACTTCAAATCTAATTTAGTAAGTACTTCTTTATGAACATCTTCGATAGATTGCTCACCATTTACATTAACACAATGATAATGAGAACTATTTTTATAATATTTTATGGTCGGAACCACTTCAGTCTCATACCAAGCTAACCTCTTCTTTACAGCAGCTAGATTATCATCCTTCCTAGCTCGTCCCATTAATCTTTCCTCTGACCACTTTTTACTTACATTTATTAAAACAACAATTGGCTTTTTAATATCATAAAATTCTAGAGCATCATTCAACAATTGGGCTTCACGAAGTTTCCGTGGTGTACCATCAAAAAACAAATACTCCTTACCAGTAAACTTATCATTCAGATAACCCATCCAAAGAGAAACGATCACCGCTTCCGGAATAAGTAAGCCTTTCTCCATTACTGCTTTAGTATTTTTCTCGGTATAAGTCTTACCTTTAGAAAATTCTCTGATTAAATTTCCACTTTCAACATGTATATTCTTATTTTTCTTACTAATTTTAGATAAACTTTTCATTAAAAGTTTTACCTGTGTTCCTTTACCACAACCACTTCGTCCGAGAAATATAAAAACTTTTGAATTATTTTTCATCCAGAAATTATAACATATAACATAAAAACTATAAAATATTGCTTTTTCGTGCCTTACAGACTGAAGTTTTTAGTAAAAAAATGAGGGAGCAGACCATCCCGAATGTACCATTCAGTATGGGTAGGGAAGAAATTTTGTGACGAGAAAATTTCTATTTTGGCTAGCGAGGAGTAAGATAGAAAATTCAGATTTTATATCTTATCCGAGCGAAGACAAACTATAAGACGAAGTGCTTCTATCGTGCTAAAAAAGGAATATTTTATAGTTTTAATCTTTTTTGAAAGGAAAACCAATATATAAGAGAAAAGCTTCTGCTTCTTTTTTATTCTTAGCAGTAGTGCCGACCGTTATAGTCATACCGAACACATCTTTTAAATCTTCATCGGAAGTTTCAGGGAAAATAGTATTATCTTTAATACCAATAGAATAGTTACCCATCTCATCTATCCCTTTTTTTGCTAAACCTCTAAAATCTTTTGTTCGAGGAAAAGCTACAATAACCAACTTATCTATAAAGGCGAACATTCTTTCTCCTCTTAAAGTTACGGCTAGTCCGACTGGATCTCCCTCACGAACCTTAAAAGCAGCAATACTTTTCTTTGATCCTTTTAGAGATGGCTTCTGTCCGGAAATCTTAGTCATTCTGTCTACGATAACTTCAATTTTCTTTTTATCTTTAAGAGAACCAATGCCGGCATTAATAGTAACCTTAGTAAACTTTGGTGCCTGCATTATATTGGTATAACCCATTGCCTCCTTCAAATTTTCATAAGCTTTGGCCTGTTTTTCTTTTGTATTTAAAATCTTTGTCATTTTTTATATTTCGTTACCTGTCTTTCGGCTAATACGAACTTTCTTTTCACCAATTAATTTTTTACCTGTTCTAACTCTTTTTTTATCTTCAAGAAGCATAACATTTGAGACATGGATAGGCATAGCTTTCTCAACTATCTGTCCTTTGGATCCTGATTTTCTAGCTCGCTCATGCTTTTTCTTCATATTCACCCCTTCCACAATAACCATATCTTCTCTAGGTAAAGCCTTAACCACCTTAGCGGTTTTGCCTTTATCTTTACCAGTAATCACTATTATATTGTCTCCTTTTTTTATTTTCATATATTTAAATTACACAATTTCAGGTGCTTTTGAAGCTACTCCTTGAAAACCTTTTTCTGCTATTTCTCTAGGAATTGGACCAAAGATTCTACCAGCTAACGGCTCACCTTTTACTTTATCGACTATTACTACAGCATTTTCATCAAATCTTATATAAGAACCATCTTTTCTTCTATAAGGGGAGCGCTGTCTAACAACAACAGCATAAAGTATGTCTTTTTTCTTAACACTCTTTCTTGGCTCAGCTTTCTGGACAGAAAGAACGACTAACTCACCCAGCTGGGCATATCTCTTCTTAGATGAACCAAGTATCTTAAAGATTCTGCCAAGTTTGGCTCCAGTGTTATCTGCTATTATTACTATTGATTGTGGTTGTATCATAAATTTTATTTATTTTTCCCCGCCAGAATGATCTTGTCGGGCTGGTAAAATTACAAACCTCTTATCTTTAGAAATTGGCTTGGTTTCAATAATTTCTACTATTTCCCCTTCCTTATGTTTATTACCGGCATCATGAGCTTTAAACTTTTTCTGTCTCTTTAAAAATTTACCGTATTTTGGGTGTTTGGTATATCTCTCAATCAAAACAACAACAGTATCTTTCATTTTAGTGGAAACAATCTTACCAGAAAAAACCTTTCCTTCTTCTTTTTTAACCTCAAAAGAAATTTGACTATTCTCGCTTATATTTTTTTTGTTTTTATCTTCCATATATTTTTTATTATTATACTTGATTTCCTTGAATTTCTAACGGGGTAAGTATTTTTATTTATTATTTATTCTTATTATTTAAAAGTGTCATGATTCTGGCAATATCCTTTTTTAGAGTCATCCCTTGCATTAAATTTCTAGTCTTACCACCAGACAAAGCAAATCTAAAAACCCTAAGAGCTTCTTGCTTATCTTTCAAAATACTCTTCAATTCTTTTTCTGTTTTATTCTTAAGGTCTTCCATTTATTTTAATTAAACTATTTCTCGGCTAACTATTTTAGTATCTACACGAATCTTTGTCCCTCCTTTCCTTAATACTTCTCTAGCCGCGGCTTCAGTAATACCATCAACTTCAAACAAAACTCGGCCAGGTCTTATAACAGCCTCATAACCCTGAGGGTCACCTTTACCTTTACCCATTTTCACTTCAGCTGGCTTCTGAGTATATGGACGATCTGGGAAAATCCTTGTCCAAAGTCTACCAGTTTTACCTAAAGAGTGAGAAATAGTCTTTCTTGCCGCTTCTATCTCAGGTGATCGTAAACGACCAGCAGAAATTGCCTTTAAGCCAAAAGAGCCAAAAGAAACACGAGTTCCTCTTGTTTCATTCCCTACTTTTTTAGGGTTTTCTCGGCCAGTTTGCCATTTTCTAAATTTTACTTTTTTTGGGAACAGCATTTTATTTAAATTATTTAACCTGTGTCTTTATGACGTTTTCTTTTTTAGCAAAAATATCACCTCTATATATCCAAACTTTTATACCAATATCTCCGTAAGTCATATGTGCTTTCTCTTGAGCATAATCAATATCCGCTCGTAAAGTTTGAAGAGGGATTCTACCTTTTTTCAACTCTTCAGATCTAGCCATTTCTGCTCCTCCAAGTCTACCACCTAGATAAACTCTAACTCCAAGCACATCTCTGTTAGTAATAACCTTCTCCATCATTTGCTTCATAACACGTCTAAACGGCATTCTTTTTTCGAGACCTTCAGCAATCATATATGCCACAATAGCAGCGTTAGATTCTGGTGATTTTACTTCTTCAATATCCAATTTAAAATCAGAAGGGAAAACAAGTTTATTTTTTGTCATAAACTTCACAATATCATTTCTTAATTTAACTGAGCCTTCACCACTTCGGCCAATGATAATACCCGGTCTAGAAGTTTTAATTATTATTCTAAAAGACTTCTGATTTCTCTCCATCTCAATAGAAGCAACATAAAGTCCTCTCATTTTTTTTTCTAAAAATTCTCTAAGTAAGACATCTGCTTTTAATGCATTTCTAAAATCTTTATCTGAAGAAAACCAGCGAGATTTCCAATCTCTGATAATACCTAATCTATGTGAATATGGGTGAACTGAATGTGACATAATATTATTTATTAATTTTCTTCTTTGTTATTTTTGGTGCTTTCAAAGTTTTAACTTCTTTTTCTTCTTTAACACTCAAAACCAACTTTAAATGACTTGTTCTCTTTCTGATAGTATAAGCCATTCCACGGGCTCTTGGCATCCGACGATAAAGGATAGCTCCCCCGTCAACAGTCAAAGCCTTCACATATAAATCCTCAGGGGCAACACTAAAATTATTCTTAGCGTTAGCGATAGCTGATTTAAGTAAAGCAATAATCGGGTCAGAAGCTCTCTTAACAGTAACAGTTAAAATATCAATGGCCTCCTCGGCTTTTTTACCACGAATTAAATTAGAAACTAAGCGAACTTTTCTTGGTGACTGTCTATATTCATTTAATTGGGCAGTAATGTTCATAGATTATTTCTTAGCTTCAACCGCGGCTTTAGCTGATTGAGCGGCATTTATCTCAGCTTCCTTTTGTTTAGTATCAAGTTCCTTCTGCATCTTACCTCCATGACGGTGGAATTTCTTAGTATGTGAAAACTCTCCAAGTCTATGACCAACCATATCTTCTGAGACAAGGACTTCAATGTGCTCTCGGCCATTATGTACTCCAAAATTAAAACCAACCATCTCTGGGGCAATCTGAGAACGTCTAGACCAAGTCTTAATCACGCCAGTTTCAATAGGCTTTTTACCCTCTATCTTTTTTAGAAGTTTTTCATCTACATATGGACCTTTTTTTATTGATCGTGGCATTATTTTTTTGATTAAATATGAAGGGTTATACTATCAGAATTTTACGAAAAGTCAATTATTTATTCCCTCTATTCTTCCCAACTCGGCGTCTGGTAACAATCAAATTGTTAGAATATTTCTTTGGCTTTCTTGATTTCTGACCTTTACCGACATGCTTACCCCAACGAGTCTTAGCAAAACGTAAACCTCTACCTTGTTTTTGTTCTCCTCCTCCGTATGGGTGGTCACAAGGATTCTGGGCGGTACCACGAACAGTTGGTCTGATACCTAACCAGCGACTTCGTCCAGCCTTACCAATATTTACAAGCTTATTTTCATTATTAGATACTTCCCCAATACAAGCAAAACAACCATCCATAACTTTTCTGACTTCAGTTGAAGGAAGTTTTAAGTGTGTGTAACCGGAATCATTCGCGACTACCTGTACAAAGTTTCCACCAGCTCGGCCAAGCTTTCCTCCGCCTTTTGGTTTTAACTCAACATTATAAACAAAAGTACCAACATCAATATTTTTTAAAGGCAATCTGTTACCTATTTTAATTTCCGCTTTATCAGAAACAATAAAACTATCTCCAACTTTCATAGTGTTAGGAATAATTACATATCTTTTTTCGCCATCAGCATACTGAGCTAAACCAATAAAAGCTGTTCTGTTAGGATCATATTCTATTGAGATAAGTTTTGCAGAAATATCTATTTTATTATAAGAAAAATCAACCTCTCGGAAAAGTCTCTTATGTCCACCACCTTTATGACGAGTAGTTAAGCGACCGTAATTATTTCTACCCACATGGCGCTTGCGACCAAAAGTCAAAGCTTTTAAAGGCTCAGACGCGGTAATAACCTTTCGGTATTCAATTCCGGTCATTTGTCTTCGGCCTGGGCTTGTTGGTTTATAATGCTTCATAATTTTATACAAATTCTATTTTTTCCCCTTTCTTTAAATAAACAATGGCTTTTTTAACTCCTGATTTTCTACCAGTTTTACCTCGAGCAAAAACAATCTTAGCTGGTAAATTTATGATATTTACTTTTACTGGAGTAACCTTGTAAAGTTCCTTAACGGCTTTAGCAATGTTCTTTTTATTTGCCTTGGTAGTTACTTCAAAAGTGTACACGTTCATACTCTCAGCTTGGATGCCTGATTTTTCAGTAATTCTTGGTTTTTTTATTATAAGTTCATTCATATGATTAATATTAATTCATTTTTGACTCAAGAAACTTAAAGGCTTCTGCTGGATTTTCAATAATCAAATATTTATAATTTAAAACATCAAGAGGGTTTATGTTTCTAAATTCATCAAGTTTTAAATTTCCAAAATTTCTAAAACTTCTGTCCAAATTCATATCTTTTTTTGTTATAGTAAGATAGACAGAATTATTTTTCTTACTTAAAATTTGCTCACAACCTTTAATTTTACTTAGATTCTTTAAAGTTCCCAAAGCTTCACTGGTTTTTGGAGTAGTTGCTTTCAATGAATCTAGAAAAAATACTTCTCCGTCCCGAAACTTCCTAGAAAGGATGGTGAAAAGAGCCTTAGCCTTCATCTTTCTATTTACCTTTCTGTCATAATTTTTATCTTTTCTTGGGCCATGAGCAACGCCTCCTTTTACCCAGATAGGTGAACGAGTAGAACCGTGACGAGCTCGGCCTAGACCCTTTTGCTGCCATGGCTTTTTACCTCCTCCAGATACTTCCCCACGAGTTTTGGTATGGGCAAGGTTTGTCCTCTTATTAGACATTAATGAAACGGTTACCTGATGAACCAAATCAGCCTTCCATGGTAAAGCAAAAATACTTTCTGGTAATTTTACTGTCTCAATATTTTTACCATCTTGACTATAAACTTGAGCTTCGAGTGCACCTAGAGTTTTTACTTCACTATCTCGAGCGTCTTTCTTGTTTTTTCTTACTTTTGTTTTTACTTCACCAGTTTTAATAACTTTCACAGTTTTATCTGCTTTTGACGCTTTTAGTATTTTTTTGGTTGTTTCTTTTTTCATTTTTTTAGAAAGTTTTATGTTTTAACCGACAATTTCAACCAAAGTCCCCCTTCTACCAGCCATAGCCCCTAAAATCAAAAGCTCATTATTAGTGATATCAATTTGAATAATCTTTAAACCTTGAAGAGTGACGAAATCTGAACCTGTACGGCCAGCCATACGCATCTTTTTTGGTACACGCCCTCCCTCTCTAGTACCTCCAGAAATAGAACCTGGGGCTCTTTCAGAGTGTTTTTGACCGTGAGTACGAGGCTGACCTTTGAAACCGTGTCTCTTGATAACACCTTGGAAACCCTTACCTTTTGAAATAGAAGAAACGGTAACTTTCTCACCTTCCTTAAAAGAAGTGAGGTCAATCTTGTCTCCAACCTTGAATTTAACTAGATCCTTCTCATCTTCGATACGGAATTCTTTTATATATTGAAAATTACCAAGTCCTTTAACGTGACCCTTAATAGCTTTGTTTATATTCTTTTCCTTTTTTATTCCAAAACCAACCTGCACAGCATCATAACCATCAGTCTTCTTAGTTTTGATTTGAGTGATAACCACTGGACCAACTTCTAAAACAGTAACGGGACAAACATTGCCATTATCATCAAAAACTTGAGTCATATTCTTTTTTACCCCGAGAATAAATTTCATTTGTTTAATTTTACGCTAAAAAAAATTCAATGGCGATATGAGTAAATCAATTCTTACTCCTATCCCCCTTACCTGTTTAATTTAGAGCCACATGCCCTTTTTAACACGTTCCAAGAGTCTAGCAAATTAACATAAAAATGTAAAGGGAGTAAAAAAAGTTTGATTTAATGGAAAAATTACCCATTTCCTCACCATGGTGAAAGTTAAAATAATCAATATAATAAACAAAGTAAAGTACGCCTACGCTCACTTGATTCCCCCACCCATCAAAAAAGAGCCTAGATTAAAGGCTCTTTTAAAAATTATAAACCTTTAGAATTACTATAATGAGTTTTCGCCATATCTTTATGTAAACTATGAGCAATTTCAGTAGTGGCACACAGATATCTCTTCTTCCACCCATCAGATGACTCTATTATTTCCTGACGAGCTTTCTCAACATCCTGTTCGTTTGAAACTAATGCATATTCAGTTAATCTTGACCTTTCATCTTGAATAGTTGGCTTATCTAATTCAATATCAAGTTCTCCATCGTTTTTAGCAAAGAAAATCTGTACAGCTTCTGGAAATTTATTAAGAAAATCCAATTGTTCTTGATAAGCACTCTGATTAAATTCTTCTTGTGATTTTGGCATATTTTTTTATTAATAATTAATTATTAAATTTCCGACTTAACATCTATTTTACCCCCCCCTGTAAAAATTTGCAAATAAATAATGCTTAATTACTAAAGTGAAGTGAACCATGGGTTACTTGATAATCAGAGCGACATACGCCATGGCGTATCTCAGAATATGCCTATCCCCTGCTTTTTTAATAACCACCCATCAAAAAAGAGCCTAGATTAAAGGCTCTTTTTTATATTAAATAATTACTAAATTACCTGCTTTTTAGACTTAATTTTTCCAACTACCCAACCTACAAATACCCCAATTAATAAATATATCAAACAAGTAAATATTGAAGTCATAATATATGAAATAAAACCATCCTTATTAATTAATGAATCTAAACCGATTATTACTGTAAAAACATAACCTGGCAGAAGTGCCGGCGCGAGAATTAGACTAGTATAAGTATAATCCGAATGCCCTCTTGACTCGGGGAGTAATTTTGATTCTGCTCTATAAAATAAAAAAGTAAAAATTATTAATATAATTAAGAAAATCAAAATCCCAATCATTCCTCCTTTTATCCAACTTGGTAAATTTTTCCACATAATTTTAAATATGTTACTAATATTTATATTATACTTTAACAAGCACCAAAAAACCACCCTTCGCTTTAACAACTCAGGGTGGTTTTTTGTTTCAATATTTAATGATTTATATCATCTTCACATCGATATTTACTCCAGAAGGTAAAGAAAGATTTGTCAACGCTTCTACCACCTTGGCGGAAGGACTGATAATATCAATCAACCTCTTGTGCACTCTCATCTCAAACTGTTCTCGCGCGTTTTTATAGACGAAAGAAGCTCGGTTGACCGTATATTTCTTTATCTCCGTAGGTAAAGGAATTGGGCCTAGAACTTTAACGTCAAACCGCAATGCAGTATCAATGATTTGTTTCACTGATGCATCAAGAATCTTACTATCATACGCCCTCACTCTGATTCGTAGTTTTGACACTACTTCTTTTTGAGCGACTTTAGCAGTTTTCTTTACGGTCTTTTTAATTGTTTTTTCTTCCATTTTTGTATTTTAGTCTTGAACTAGGGACGTACCTATTTCAAGAGTTGATTTACCCGTTAAAGTTTTGGCTGACGCATTATTCTTTTTAGAATAATGCCGGAAAATTTACTAATTTTCTATCAGCCAAAATTTTTTCGGGTTAAGCAATAATTTTAGTAACAGATCCGGCACCAACAGTCTTGCCTCCTTCACGGATAGCAAATCTCTGCTTTTCCTCAAGAGCAACTGGAGCAACAAGCTTAACTTTGAAAGTAGCGGTA
>JBFZBC010000027.1:0-9193 GCA_041308645.1 bacterium | reverse complement strand
GAAAATGACCCCTTGTTTGATAAAGAAACGAAAGTTATTTATTACAAAAATATTTTTAATTACTTATATAACATAATTAAATATTCTCTTAAAAACTCCATTTTTTATGTTAACAGTGTAGAACCTCAATCACTTATCATCCCTTTCTTGGCCAGAAAAACTATTTTTATGGGTCATGCCCATCCAGTCCGACAAACATGGCTAAAACAAAAAATTTTTAATTTCTCAATGAAATTTTTTTCCAAAATAAGATTAACCAACTCGGACGAAAGAGATTTTTTATTAAAACAAGGAATAAAAGAGGAAAAATTAAAAGTAGTTCCACTATCTATATCTATAAGAAATTATAAAATTCTAAATGAAAACATAGATAGAAAAGATTTAGTTTGTTTTGGTAATATAACTATCAAAAAAAATTTACCAACAATTATTAGAGCCTGTAATATTGTTTCCCAAAAACATCCGGGTTTAAAACTGCATCTGATTGGTGAAGAATACGACAAAATTGATAATAATTTAATTAATAAAAATTTACAAGTTATTAAACATGGTTTTAAAAAACCTACTGAAGCAAATTCCTTGTTAAATCAATATTTAATCTGCCTAAACTCATCTTTTGATGAGGGGATGTGCGTGGCCGTTTATAATGCGGCACTGGCTGGTTGTGCTTTATGCTTACCAAAAATTATGTCTTTTACCGGTGTATTTAAAAACAAAGCTCTATTTCATGAGATCTGTGACAATGAGCAATTGGCGAAAAACATTATTTATTATCTGGAAAATCCTTTGACCATCAAAAAACATAATCAACTTTGCCGAGAGATGATAATTAAAGATTATGATTATAAAGAAATATCAGGCCAAATGAAAGACCTGTTTACTTTCTAAAACAAAAAAATGACCAAAAAAGAAATGAATATCTTGTTTGCCTGTGATTCACATTACGCCATACCTCTAACAGTTTGTATTACTTCTATTTTTGAAAATAATAAAGATAATAATATTAATATTTTTGTTTTATATAGCACGCTAACCGAAGAACAAAAAAATATTTTGGTTGATCTAGCAAAAAAATATAATCAAAAAATAAATCTAATTCAGGTGGCTGAACATTACTTCAGCACCGCCCCAACTCTCCGATGGACAAAAGAAACGTATTACCGATTACTGGTTTGCGATTTATTACCAGCTAATCTAGATAGGTTACTATATTTTGATTGTGACATTATTATAAATAAACCTCTAGAGGTTTTATATAATTTAAATTTAGGAGAAAATTATCTCGCTATGCTTGGAGAAAAAAACCAATTACCGAGAGTCCGGCTTGGACTCAGACCAAATAATGGTTATTTTCAGGGTGGCGTTATATTGTTTGATCTTAAAAAGGGCCGAGAAATTTTAAATTATGAAAAAATAACCAAAACAATAAATGAATTGGGTGAAAAAGTATTAGCCGTAGACCAAGATATAATTAATGTAATATTTGATGGTAAAATAAAAACTTTAGATAAAAAATTTAATAATTATCTCATTACCAATTTCAACGGCAGTAATTTTAACCGACTTTTTAACTATACAGATAAAAAAGAAGCAGCTGAAACCTATATTTTTCATTATGTTACTAGTAAGCCTTGGAATAACCTTTATTCTGGAGCTTGTGAGGAAATATGGTATAAATACCTGAAATTGTCCCCTTTTAAAGACCTTTATACAAAAAAATATAATAAATTAAAACATAGAATACTAACAACTGGTATAATAAAACTACTTTTCTATAAATACATAAACTTAACACCACATATTGATAATTTAGCCAGAAAATTATTTTCAGAAAATTTATATACTAAGATTAAAAAGTATTATAGGCAAAAAATTAAATGAAAAAGTTTTATGATAAAATCATCTCCCATATAAATAAGATAGGAATAATCAACCGATCGGCAATTTGGCATTCGGCCCAAAAATTCCCCGGACGATTAGTAAGAATATTTACAATATATAAAAAAGATAAAATAAACGCAATTAAGTATTATCTTAAAAATGATTCTGATGAAAAAAAAATTCAAAAGGAAATTAATAATTTTAAGAATAAAAAATATTATAATTTTAATGGTATAAAACTACCCCTATATACAATAAATGCCGATAGTTTTTTAAATGTCATTAAACCAAACATTAATAACATTAAATACGAACCTGCGGATATACAAGCCTTCTATAAAAATCAGAGGAATAAATACTCAACCTTGGTTTATTGGAAGGATAACTGCCAAAACAAAAATATAGATTTTTATAGGCACATAGTCACCCATGGTTTTACATATTTTTTCAAAGAGATTATGGTTAAAAAAGATGATGTAATTATAGATCTTGGTGCGGCGCCTGGAGATTTTTCTGCAGTCTGCATACAAAAAGGTGCTTCTAAAGTTTATGCCTTTGAACCAAACAAAGATGAAATCTTAAATCTAGAAAAAGTCAACCAATTAAACGGCAATAAAATTGAAATAGTAAAAAAATACTGTGCCGATAAAACCGACCAGGAAACAAACTCTATTAGTTTAGATGATTTTACAAAGATAAATAATTTGATTAAGATTGATTTTATTAAGGCAGACATAGAGGGATCTGAAATAAGAGTACTACAAGGGGCAAAAAACATACTGGGGAGATTTAAGCCTAAAATAGCTTTTTGCACCTATCACACGGTTAATAATGAACTGGAGATTGAAAAAATAATCTTGGAAGCAAACCCGGCATATAAAATATATAAACAAAAAGGTATTATCTATGCTTTTTAATAAAATGATAACAATTAATATTGCCGGTGGGCTTGGTAACCAAATGTTTCAATATGCGGTAGCCAAATGCCTGAGCCTAAAACATAATAGTCAACTAACTCTCGACACAACATTTTTTATTAACACCCCCGAAAATGATACATCAAGAAAATTCCAATTAGATATATTTAATATTAAGACGGATGCAATTATTGTAAACAAAAATATATTTAAAAAATACATACGACTATTATATAGGATGATCCTAAGACCCTTAAGCGATGATCAGCAAATACTAATTTTTAATTTTCTACTTAAAATCGGCTTACCAGTATATCTAACTAGACACTTTCAAAATGAAAAATATTTTATAGAAATAAAAGATACTTTATTAAGAGAATTTACCCTTAAATCAAAACTAGGCGATGAAGCCGAGAAAATAAAAAATTTAATGGCCAATTCAAACAGTATAAGTATACATGTAAGAAGAACTGATTATTTAAAACAAATGGATTTTTTCGGCAATTGTTCAATAAATTATTATCAAAAAGCCTTAGGGGAAATAATAGAAAAAATTGGGAATGAAAAAATTGAACTTTTTATCTCTTCTGATGATATCCCGTGGACAAAGAAAAATCTGGCATTCAATTACCCCACTCATTTTATATCAAATTTAGCATTGATACCGAACTATGAAGAAATGTATTTGATGTCGCTTTGTAAACATAATATAATCGCTAACTCCACTTTTTCCTGGTGGGGAGCGTGGTTAAATCAAAATAAAGATAAAATAGTCATTGGACCAAAGTATTGGTTCAAAGATAAAACCTCAAAAGAACTTGAAATTCTACCAAAAGAATGGCTACAATTAGAAAACAAATAAAATGGAGACAAATAACTTTAAAAGAATAGTAATTTGGGGGTTAAAAAATAGGTACCATACCAACAGGCATATTCATAAAGCTTTTTATGAAAATGCTAAAAAACTAGGATATGAAGCCCTGTGGGTGGAAGATGATAAGAAAAATGCAAAATATTTAAAACCAGGCGATTTGGTCATCGCCACGCAGGCTATTGGTAGGATGATTCCAGAAAAATTTAAATTTGAAGATTACAATTTACCAGTACGAGATGATATTTTTTATTGTCTACACAATATAAAAGATGTTTTTAAAGAAAAATTGAATCCCAGAAATTATATTAATCTACAAATATACACTACGGGGCAAGCAGAAAAATCAGACCAGAAATGGGGCCCAGTAACTTATTTTGACACAAAGACCAAAACACTTTACCAGCCGTGGAGTACGGACCTACTGGCTGAGGAATTCAGAAAGCCAATTTATAATAATAACCGCCTGGTCTTTTGGATTGGCAGTATTTGGAATAACTCAGCCAATCAAGGCAACATAGAGACAATAAATGAATTAAGAGAGGTTCTTAAAAAAAATAAACTGAGGTTTATCCGAGTGCGTTTTATACCAGATTTTTTAAACAGATTCTTTATTAGAAAATCTAGAATTGCTCCAGCCGTAGCAGGTAAATTTCAGGTTGATATTAATTACCTCCCCTGTCGGATGTTTAAGAATATTTCTTACGGACAGCTTGGTATCACGAATGTTAGAAAATTCAAAGATATTCTAGGTGATAGCTTTATTGAAGGCAATAACATTAAAGAAATAATAGAAAATTCCTTAAAACTAACAAAGAAAGAATATCTTGCTAAAGTCAGAACTCAACAAGAAATTATAAAAAATTATACCTATAAGAACTCTATAGAAAATATAATAAGGGCTTTTAATTTCAAATAAAGATATGAAAAAAATATTTAAAAAAATCTACAAAAATAGCTTTAAAAAGATATTTCCCTCGACTGGAGAGATAATGGACAAATTCCTGATTAATGAATTGGGGGGCTGTTCTACCGTATTAGATTTAGGGTGTGGCCCATCTTCATTACTCGGGCGTATAAAAAATAAGCTTAGACCTGATTTATACTCAGTCGGAGTAGATAATTTTGAACCATATTTAAAAAAAAATAAAAAAGAACAGATTCATTCTAAATATATTAAAAGTGATATCCTTGATATAAATTTTCCTGAAAAAAGTTTTGATTGTGCCTTGCTTATAGATGTTATAGAACATTTTGATAAGAATGACTTCTTAAAGTTTTTTCCACAACTAGAGAAAATGGTAAAAAAAATAATTATTTTGACTCCTAATGGATTTGTAAAACAAGAAAAATATGATAATAATATGTATCAGATACATAAATCCGGGTGGACAGTTGAAGATATGAATAAGCTTGGTTTTAAATGTTTCGGTGTTTCAGGTTTAAAGTCTTTACGAGGAGATTACGCCTTAACAAAAATTAAACCGGCCTTTATAGGAAATATAATTTCAAATATCACAGAACCGTTTGTATATGATAATCCTAAGCATGCCTATCATTTAATGTGTATAAAAAATAATAAGTAAAATATGACAACAAATTTAATTATTGGATCAGAGGGTTTTATCGGCAAATCATTTTGTACTTTTTTAGAAAAAAAAGGTGAAAAAGTAGTGCATTTTGACATAAAAAGATCGAGGTCGGAAGACGCCAGGACAGCAAAAATTGATTTCAAAAAAATTGATAAGATATATTTATTAGCCTGGGATGTTGGCGGGGCAAAATATTTATACAAAGAGGACGCCCAAATAGGACAATTAGAATGGAACCTTAAGCTTCTCTCAAACTTAATGCCCCAAATAGCAAAAAGTAATAAACCCTTCCTTTTTATTTCAAGCCAATTAGCGGAAGAATACGACACCGTTTATGGTGTCACCAAAAGACTTGGAGAGGTCTGGACTAAATTACTAAATGGAGTATTTATTAGGCAGTGGAATGTATATGGACCAAATGAAGAAGAAAATATTAAAAGTCATGTCGTTGCTGATTTTATACACCAGGCCTTAACGACAAAGGAGATAAAAATGCTCACCACGGGAGAAGAAAAAAGACAATTTGTTTATATAGATGATGTGTGTGAAGCGTGGTACAAAGCGTTAAACGATAACCTTAAGGGTATTCATGACGTGACCAGCTTTGAATGGGAAAAAGTTATAGATGTCGCAAATATTATAGCAAAGCTAACAGGCGCTAAGGTGAGACCCGGGACCAAAATTGGCTCTACCCCACTAACTCCTATAAAGGGAAAAATCCCTGGCTGGTTTCCAAAAATTAATTTAAATGATGGACTTAAAAAAACAGTTAATAATTTTAAGAACAAAATATCTAATGGATAAATTAATTTCCATAATAACACCAACATTTAACAGCATACAGGGACTCGAAAAATGTATCCTTAGTGTTAAAAACCAGTCCTATAAAAAAATAGAACATATAATTATCGACGGAGGATCTACTGATGGCACAGTAGATATTATTAAAAAATATGAGAAAGAATATAATGTTAAATGGATATCAGAACAAGACAGTGGTATTGCTGACGCCATGAACAAAGGTTTTAAAATGGCTTCGGGAGAGATAATTGCTTGGCTTGATGCTGATAATTATTATGATAAAGATATTACCAATAAAGTTGCCACTGTTTTTGAAACAAATCCTGAAGTTAAAATTGTGTACGGACGCATTAAGATTATTGATAGGAATAATAATACTTTCGACTATAAACCCAAATTCCCAATGAGCCTTAAAAAGGCCCTTTTCTACACAACAGGTGCCATTCCGGCCCAACCTGGGGTTTTTTTAAAAAATGAAACATTCAAAGAAAGTGGTGGATTTAATACTAATTATCGGATCGCTAGTGACTTTGATTTTTGGTTAAAAGTATTGGAAAAAAACCCTAAAATAAAATTCCTAAATGAAGTTTTTGGTTTCTATCTACTTGAAGATGGTGGGGCCTCTCAATCCCCACAGGGTATTTATAATGGCTTTAAAGAAATGTACGGGATAGGAAAAAAACATGGTCAGCCTATTTATGCTAAAATATTTATGTTTATGAAATATTTAAAATGCTATATGAGTAAAATTTTTAAAATAATATTAAAACATTAATGAAAAATTTTATTAAAAAAATGATAAGGTATTCTATGATTCCATTTGTCTTTTTGGATTATCTAAAATTTAAAAAACTGGATCCAAAACCAAGGTTTAAAGTAAATTTAAAAGATTTTCATCCACAAATTAAAGACCGACTAGTCAAAACAAACATTGACACACATTATATCTATCATACTTCTTGGGCCGCCCGAAAAGTAAAAGAAATAAACCCTAAAAAACATGTGGATATCTCATCTAGCTTATATTTTTGTGGAATAGTTTCAACTTTTATCCCAATAGATTTTTATGATTACCGACCGGCAGACTTAAAACTTTCAAACTTAACCAGCCGTCAAGCTGATTTATTTAAATTACAATTTAATGATAATAGTATAGAATCTCTTTCTTGTATGCATACAGTAGAACATATTGGACTTGGCCGTTATGGCGATAAAATTGACCCAAATGGTGACCTACAAGCAATTTCTGAATTAAAAAGAGTCCTAGCTAAAGGCGCATCCTTATTATTTGTGGTGCCAGTTGGACAAGCTAAAATAGAATTTGATGCCCACCGAATATATTCTTATGAACAAATATCAGAATATTTTAAAGACTTAACCCTGAAAGAATTTTCTCTTATTACAGATAATGGTGACTTTATAGAAAATGCTACAATAAATCAGGCCTGTGATCAAAAATATGGTTGTGGATGTTTTTGGTTTATAAAAAAATGAAAATAATTAATTTAAAAGGTGGTTTAGGTAATCAGATGTTTCAGTATGCTTATGGACGAACGCTAGAGTTAGCTGGAAAAAAAATTATTTTTAATACCTCTTTTTTTAATGGGACAAAATCAAAAATAGATACAGCGAGAGAATTTAAACTAAATAATTTTAACATTAAAACTAGAGCAAATTTTGTAAATAAACAATCACCAATTATTAATTTAATTAATAAACTATTAACGAAGCTTCGTTTAAAAGAAAAAGGTTTCGGTTATTGGCAGAGTGAAAAATATTTTAAAAATATTGAGTCTAATATTATAGAAGAATTTACCCTTAAAAAACAATTGGATTCAAAATTTAATAATATAATAAAACAAATGACTAATACTCCATCTGTCTCACTTCATATACGCCGAGGCGATTACGTGAACGACCCAAAAACCAAAGCCTTTCATAATGTTTGTCATTTAGAATATTACACGAGTGCGATAGATATTATTAAGGCTTCTATTAATAATCCAACCTTTTTTATTTTTTCTGATGATATAGATTGGGTATCAGAAAATTTAGAAATACTCTACCCTTGTTTCTGGGTATCAAACCTTGAAGGCGAAGACTATGAAGAATTAATACTGATGAGTCAATGTAAACATAATATAATTTCTAATTCTTCTTTCTCTTGGTGGGGCGCGTGGTTGAATCAAAATCCAAATAAAATAGTGGTGGCACCAAAACAATGGTTTGTTAATAAAGCTTCGGACGAAATAGATATACTTCCACCAGAGTGGATTAGGGTGTAATATACATTAATAATCACACTCGACAGTGCGATGAAGCATCGAATATGAACCCAAAAATAAGCATAATTACTGTCACGAAAAATAGAGCTGGCTTTATAGCCAAAGCGATAAAAAGTGCTCAAAATCAATCATTCTCTAACTTGGAGCTACTTATTCTAGATGATGACTCAAATGACGCAACCGAGGCCATTTTAAGCTCATATATGACCAATGATATGCGGATTAAATACTATAAAAACTCCCCGGCTTTAGGTATTTCTGGTAATAGAAATAAAGGTCTTTCTCTAGCTATGGGTAAATATATTGCCTTGCTGGATAGTGATGATTTTTGGATAGACAAAGATAAATTACAAAAACAGTATGATTTTTTGGAAAATAATCCAGATTATGTTTTGATTGGCTCAAATATAAAAATAATTGATGAAAAAGAAAATTTTATAAAAAATTCCAACTACGCAACCAAAGATGTAAATATAAGAAAAAAAATCTTAATAAAAAATCAAGTACCACACTCTAGCGTATTGATGAGAAAAGATTTAGTGGAAAAAATTGGTGGTTATGACGGTAACCTTTCCTGCGTAGAAGATTTAGATTTATTTTTAAGATTGGGCCGATTAGGAAAATTTAAAAATTTATCAGAAATCACTACCACTTACACCAAACATACTGATGGTTATTCCCATCAACGAAAAATTACTATGGCTTGGAACCATTTAAAAATAGTCTGGAAAAATTTTAACAAATACCCAAACTGGACCACGGCTATTGTTTGGGCAGGATTGAGATTGGCTAAATCTCTTTTTTAAGGCAAAAAAACCTTAAATATGCTATTCTTTCTTTTATAAT
>JBFZBC010000026.1:0-27700 GCA_041308645.1 bacterium | reverse complement strand
TTACATCTGAATCGGTAATTGTTGAGGTATCAACGGTTGAATCATTTACAGTTGAAGTATCGACATTTGAGTTGGTTACAGTTGATGTAGCAACAGTTGAATCAGTTATATCAGAGTCAGTTGAAGTTGAGTTGATTAAATCAGAATTTGTTATTACAGATGTATCCTCAATTACTGAATCTGTAGTGGTGCTATTATCAACAATAGAATCGGTTATAGTAGAACTTGCAATAACAGAATCAGTAGTTGTTGAATTATCAATTACTGAATTATCTACAGTTGATGTTGCAATATATGAATCAGTTGAGGTTGAATTAGTTAAATCAGAGTTTAATACAGTAGAAGTAGAAAGATATGAATTATCAATAACAGAATAATTATATATTGAATTTATTATTACAGAACCAGTTGAAGTTCCAGCCTCACTAAATGAAGGATCAACATATGAATTCTGAATATAACAATCAGTACCTGTGAAATCGATAACGGTTGAGTTTATAACTGTACAATTTGTTAGATTTGAATTTGTTATTATTGAATTATCAATATTAGTATTTGTTGTAGTTGAGTTTGTAATAGTTGTAATACCGGTTAAAGCAATTATAGCACCAGTGGTGGTAGCTTCGGAGGCATAAAATGTTCCATCAATAGTTGAGTTTATAATATTTACTGATAGGACAGGAACCGCGGTCACAGTCACAATAGTTGAAGTGGAAAGTGCACCGGCAGTCGCAGTAATAGTTGTGGTACCAGTTGAAGATGCAGTGAAGAGACCAGCGGCATCAATTGAACCAACAGCTAGAGTGTCGCTTGACCAAGTAGTTGTAGTTGCGAAATCAGCACCGAATTGATCAGTGGTGAAAGCAATAAATTGTGTAGTAGAACCAACAGTGATTGAAGAATTAAGTGGAAGTATAGAAATTGCAGTTAGAACTGGAGGAGCAACAACGGTAACGCTTGTTGAAGCAAAAGAATTTTCTCCATAAGCGTCAGTAACGGTCAGAGAAACAACATAACTTCCACCCGCAGCATAAATATGAGAAGTACTTCCCTCAGTTGAAGTAGTAGCAATTGTTGAAGTAGCACCATCACCAAAATCCCAATCATAAGTCCAAGAATCAGCAAAGGCCGTCCCCTCGTTTAGATCTGTGGTAGTGTCGATAATATCTACCTGAAGTAAATTTGTACTAACTGTAAATGAAGCTGAAGGCTCAAAATTCATTAAAGTATTTAACGGCGTCGAAGTAGAAATAACTGTTGTTGTTCCATTTATTGTAATAGTACCGGTTGAAATAATATTATCTATTACAACTGCATCTATCAAAATAACATCAACAATAGTTGATGAAGAAATTGTGGAATTTGTGGTTGTACTGTTTGTGATTATAGAATCAGTAATTGTTGATGAGGAAATAGTTGAACCAGTAGTTGTACTATTGGTTATAGTTGAATCAGTAACTGTAGTAGAAGCAATGTATGAATTAGTACTGGTTGAATTTATTAAAATTGAATTAATAACAGTAGAATCTGTAATGCTTGAATTAGTTGAGGTACTATTTATAAAGGACACATTTGAAATGTCCGATAGAATTACAGTACTTCCAGTAACGACCGAATGATTATCAATCGTTGATGTGGCAATAACACTGTCAGTAACAATGGAATCAATAATACTTGAGTTATCAACAGTAGATGAAGCAACTGTGCTGTTTGTACTAGTTGAATTAGTAATAACTGAATTATCAACAGTGGATGAAGCAATGTAGCTATTTGTACTTGTTGAATTAGTGATAACTGAATTATCAACAGTAGATGAAGCAATGTAGCTATTTGTACTTGTTGAATAATTAAAAATTGTGTTTGTAACAGTAGAGGTTGATAAATATGAGTGGTCAATATTCGAATAATGATATGTAGAATTAATTATTGTAGAGGATGTAGAAGTAGAATAATCACCAAATGAATGATCCAAATATGAGTCATCGATATAACAACCAGTTCCAGTAAAATCTATAACGATTGAATTTATAATAATACAAGATAATAAATTAGAATTTATGATCGTTGAGGTTGAAACAGTAGAATTATTTAAAGTGGTAGTTCCGGTAATAGATGCAGCCGCTGCCTCTGTCAAAGAGGGTGAGTATATTTGGTAAAAAATTCCATCAACTGTAGAATTAATAATCAAAACATATGAGTCAGAAACTAAAAATGGACCATAATTTGTGGTTGCAGAAATATTTCCTGCGTTATCAATAGCAGCAACATTAAACCATAAAGTACCGGGTGTACTGGTTGAGGTAGAAGTTGAAGTTGTAAAATATACACCAGCAGTTGTAGAACTAGAGATAGTTGTGCTAGCAGATGTCCATGAATATAAATAACCAGCTAAGCCACTTTCAGAATCAGAAGAATCTGTCCAAGAAATGTTTACTGGGTTTACAATGGTGCCAGTAGCACTTGAAGTAGTGATAGTAGGTGTGGAAGGTAAAGTAATATCAGTTGAAATATAAGTAGTACAACCATCTATCACAACATGAGAAGATGCATCTATAACTTTAAAATCAATATATTTAGGTCCAGCTACAGTATATATGTGAGAAGTAGTAGAAGCTGAACTAGTAGCAACACCATCAAAGCTGTAAGTTGTATATGTATAGTTACCATCTCCATCTGTAGCATCAATCTTCCAGGTTACAGTCTGACCCACATAAGCACCTGCAGGAGTCGCGGAACACGTGGCACCAAGATCGTTTGCGGCTTTAATTGTGTTAGGAAAAGAAAAAAGAAAAGCAAAGAAAAACACAGCAAAAACTGCCATGAAAACCCATATACTTTTTATCTGTTTTATATTCTTTCTTTCCATAAAATTTTATTAATATTGATATTTATTTATAATTTATAATAAACAACAAAAGCGACTAAAACACACCCAATACACTAAAAAAGGTTAATTCAGAGGAATTAACTCATAAAGAATCGTACTTTAAAATAATCTTATTAAATTATACAGAAACCAGAAAAAAAGTCAAGGATTGTCAATAATTTAATTAAAAATACCTCTCAAGATTGTCTTCATTCAAACCAAACCTTAATTTGATTATAGTGTTATTTATAAAGGACAATATTGTATGTCCGATAGATGTCCTTTAGGATAATTTATTTTCTAAGTTTAGCAATATAAATATTTCTACACATAACCAAACACTTGACTTTCTTATCTGAATATGCTACCATTTAAAAAGATAATATTAATCTTGTTTTTATGTTCTTCACATTATGTGGCTTAGCCACGAAAGGAAGGTATTAGATGAATTTAATCAAGAGACTTATGGTAGTTTTTTTTATCGCTACTACTTCACTCACCTTCATTGGTTGTGAGGATGACGATAAAGATAATGAAGTTTTGGATGTGGAGAGCACTAATACTGCCTCTCGCCCACATAAAACAAAACCAACATCGTCTACCACCACACAGAGTGTGAGTGAAAATACTGGTGGAGGTAATAATCTGCCACCAGGACCAACAACACGTAGTATAGAAGTACAAAATAATACAGCGGGTACAACCATCACTGTGACTATTAGTACTATCACACGTGTCATAACTCCAGGTAGTCTGGATGTGTGGACCATATCTGGTCCAGCTGTCATGAGCTACAATGCTGGTGCTGGTGGATCTAATTCGGCAGATATAGGTAATGATACTTTTATATATCATTACAAATTCACCGATAGTATAAATAAGCCTGGCTCAGTAAAACTATCCGGTGGAGCACAAAATTAAAAAATAACAGGTATCTACACAAGGCGCGTTTCGAGAGAAACGCGCCTTTATTTTGTAAAAAAAGCCTAGTCATATATGACTAGGCTTTTAATTATTTCATAGCATCTTGAAGTTCCTTCTGGTGAGCCGTCATAACTGACATCGTCGCACTTTGCTGATCCATGCCACCCTTTATTTTTTCCTGTACCTCGGAAGCGATATCAGAAAAAAGCTTTGGGTTTTTTTCAACAGCGGCAATTATTTTATTCTGCTGATCCTCAGGCATCCCCTTTAACTGACTCTTCATCATCTTCTTTAAAAGTAAATCTTTAAAAAATCCCATATAATTTAAATTAATATTAATAAATACTATGCAGCCTTTGATAAATCCTCTTTCTTTTTGATTTCCAAAATTAATATTTCGGCTGCTTCCTCAAATTTATTCTCTCTAATTAATCCCCTGACCTCTATGTTATCCGAATTATCAATAAAATCACTTATGATTTTACCGTCTGTTAAAACCTTATCAACATCATGTTCTATACCAAGTTTTTTAAAAACAACTCTCTGAAACGACAATCTTAATCCTATGGGTAAGCGGTCAAACTTCCCCTCTAGTATTACTTTTTTTTCAGTTTCGTTTTCCATTTAAAAAGTATAACATTTTTAAAAAAAAGAAAAAGACTACCTTTGTAACGTTATTTTGGTGGTCAGGAATAATTCTTCACCGTCGCTCAGAATTTTCACGACCCTAGCTCGTGGTTTTATCTGCTGACAAAACATCACTCCGCTTTCCACAAACTAAAAATCCGCATAAAAGCGGATTTTATTAACGTTTGTGGACCTAGCGAGAAACATGAGTACATTTTCGGTCACAAGTTTTTTAATCATCGTCACTCATAAAAACTCCTGACCACGACTCGCTACCCATTTTACTAAATGGGATACCCAGCTCCGTCTTCCGATTCCCACTAGATATATAAAATATACAAACTGATGCTATCTCATCAGTTTTAGTTATTTTAAAGTGGACCTAGGGGGAATCGGACCCCCGCCTCATCCATGCCATGGATGTGTTCTACCATTGAACTATAGGCCCTTTTTAATAGCTGATATTATATCCAAAAAAATGAAAAATAAAAGCGCTACATTTACAAATCAGGAAACACTTCCTGGTTATAACTGCCTAAAAATATCACATCGGATTCATCCTTAATGCCAGCGATTGCTTTGGTAACGGCCTTATCTTTGAAATTACCGTTAATATCGATAATAAAGACATAGGTTCCTAGCTTGAATTTTGACGGACGCGATTCTATTTTGCATAAATTTAAATTATTTTCTTTGAAATTTTTCAAAATATCAAAAAGAAGTCCAGGCCGGTCCTTTTTCGGTACAATAACAAAACTGGATATTTGGCCCTTAGAATTAACATTGAAGGTTTTAGTTATTAGAACAAACTTTGTTTCATTATTATCATTGTTCTGAATATTCTTGGCTAAAATCTTTAATTTATACTTATCGGCTGCTGAAACAGTACCAATAGCAACCGCTTTAACTAAACCCTCGTCAGCAACCTTTTTAAAAGCCTGAGACGTGCTAGTAGTGGCTATTTGCTTGGCATTAGGAAAATTAGTCCGAATATAATCTGAACATTGACCAAGCGCTTGTGGATGAGATAAGACGATTTCCACCTTATTAGGCTCAATTTTAGAGGTTAGGGAGGCGACACAATGATTAATCGGGAAAACTAACTCCTTCTCGATAAATAGCTTATTTTGATATAAACCGTCTATCGTTTCCACCACGCTTCCTTGAATTGAATTTTCAATCGGCACCACCCCAAAATCAAGCTCTCCGTCATTTATCCCTTTTATAATATCAGTGATTGTCTCAAGAGGAATAAGGCTGGCTCTGAGTTTTAAATATTCAGCTGCGGTTTCTGTATAACTGCCATCTGGCCCAAGATAACCAACTTTTTTAGAAATTATTTTTTTCATTCTATTTCCCTGTTATTTCCTTTTCTATTCTATGCGCATCTTTAATTATTTCCTTATATATAGTCTCTATTAAATCAGGATTTAAATTTACTTTCTCTGCTATTTCTCTTTTAGTTTTAATAATCTCCTTTTCTCTTTCTGGCTGATATCGCTCAATATTATTTTTCTTTTTATATTCAGCTACCTTTGGAATTAGGCTCATGCGCTCAGCCAAAATATATACCAGTGCGGTATCCAAACGATCCAAATGGGCCCTTAGTTCATTTAAATCCATAGTATGACTATAGCATATAATCATTTACAGTAAAAAGTGGAAATAATATTCAGAATATGGTAGTATTTTTACCACTGGGCCCTTACCTGCCCGAACGGCGGAAGCCTTGTTCAGTCGGGCGGGGCTCATCTGGCTATAGAGTGAGTTTGGGTAATGGGTAATGGGGACCCAAACGCAAGGTCGGAGCACGACGGTGCGAGACGTGGTCAGAAGATTTTTCAGCAGAAAAATACTTGTGAACCTCATTTGCACAAGTGTGGCGCGAAAGAGATTAGAATTTTGAAATTAGGATATAGTATTCAATTATTATTGGGCCCTTAGCTCATCTGGCTAGAGCGCCTCATTTGCAATGAGGAGGTGGCAGGTTCGAGTCCTGTAGGGTCCACAAACAATCCACGATTACGTGGATTTTTTGCTGGACTCTAAGTAAGCAAATGATTTTGCTTACGTCAGGACGAGAAAAGGTTCTCCCATATTTTTGAGCAATTCCTATTGTGAAAAAATGGGAAACCTATACTGCCCATGTAATGGGAGAGACTCCTGTAGGGTCCACCAAGAGAAGTTGTTTTAATATTAATAAGTGATATGCTTTTTTGATGTCATATTTAATGATCAAAGATGGTAAATATGGTAAGGGTATTTTTACCAGAAAATCCTTAAAAATGAACACTAAAATTTTAGATTTTTGTGGACCAATTTTAAAGCGTTCGGATCTTCCAGAGAATATTATAAATCCTATTGATGATAGATATATTCAAATTGATAAGGAGTTATTTATAGGTCCTTCAGGAAAAATTGATGATTTGATTAATCACTCTTGTGAACCAAATTGTGCTGTTTTAATAAAAGACAAAATGGCAGAATTATTTTCTATTAAAAATATTAAAGCAGGAGAAGAAATTACATACGATTATTCTTTACAAATGTATAATGAAACTTGGACAATGAAATGTATGTGCGGCTCTAAAAAATGTAGAGGTATTATTAAAGAGTGTAAATATCTACCTTTATTATTAAAAAAATATTATTTAAAATTAGGATATATTCCTAAATACAATAAGTAATTTTTATTTCTTCTCCAACGCTAAATTAATCAAATGGTCTAAAAAGTCAGGCAAGAAACAGCCCACAGCGGCTTGGGATTTTAGTAACAATGATTCACTGCTGTGTCCACAACAAAAAAGCGCCGTCATGGCGTCTTTTTTATTTGTGTGACCCTAAAGTAAGCAAATGATTTTGCTTACGTCAGGCGATTAGAAAATCGTACCGCGAGGAACTCGAAAAGGTTCTTCCATATTTTTAAGTCCTGACTATTTTATGGAAGGACGCAAAAATGGAAAACCTATTCTGCTCCTGTAAAGAAAGAGATTCCTGCTTGCCCGTCCGTAGCTTTAGCGAAGGAGGGTAGGGTCTACTAGAACCACCATAAAATTACACATAGTTCGTTCACGATAAATTACTGCTTTTTCTACTATTTTGTAAAATTTTTTATTTTTCAAGTAATACAGCCACAGCAACTACAGTAGTCCATAGTCCATCTTTATTTACTTCTGCTGATTGAGTAATGTTTGTAGTCTTAAAAATATAGCCAGATGCCATATATTCCTGTTCCCTTTCACGCCAGGCCGTCTCAGAATTAAATTCAATCCCCAAAGTAGTAGCCAGCATGGTAGCGGCTAAATCCTCTGCATATTCACCAGATTTTTCACCTTTTTCACCAAATGCATGGTGTTCTGATAAATAACCATATTGATTTCCATCCTTTGGAATTGCTAAACCAATTGAGGTCGACATAAGCCTATTCGGCTCAGAACTCTCCACGCGAGCCATGACACAATAAGTGATTTCTCCTGCATTCAGTAATTTTACTCCTTCATTTTTAGAAATCATTTTACAATTTGGTGGAAAAATAGATGAAACATAAACTAAATTACATTTTTCAATTCCAGCATCTCTTAGCGCTAGCTCAAAACTTGCCAACTTATCCTTATGAACGCCAGACCCTTTGGTTAAAAATATTTTTGTGGGAATCATTTCTTTTTTTATTATTATTTAATAAATTAAATAAACTTTCTATTTTAAAACCATTTTAATATATACCCCTAAGTAATTAATGTCAAACAATTATTTACTATCTAAAGCTAAATTAATCAAATGATCAATAAAATCCGGCAAGGAACAACCAATAGCTTGTAATGATTTAGGTAAAAGTGACTCCCCTGTTAAGCCAGGCAAAGTATTTGTTTCTAAGATATAAATACCACGTTTCGGATGAATAATAAAATCAGAACGTGAATAGTGTCTTAGGCCAAGCGCTTTGTGTGCAGAGACAGCCATCTCTTGAATATTTTTCTTTTCTTCAGGTGTAAAATTACCCGGACAAATTTCTTGAGATGTACCACTATATTTAGCTCCATAATCAAATAACGGTGAGTCACTTGGCTTTCGTATTTCTACTGGTAATAAAGAATAATATAGCTTATCTCTAAAATTATCCACAACACCACAAGTAGCTTCCTTACCAATAATATATTCCTCGATTAGCGCTTGGTCACAATGTTTGAGAGCATCTACTACCGCACTCTCCAAGTCAGCTAATGTCCTGGCGATTGAAGCACCTACAGATGAACCACCTGACACAGGCTTCACGACGGCAGGCATTGAAAATGTTTTAAAAATATTTACAACCTCAATTTTTATATTGTCATTTTTAGAAATTACCTTATGTAATGGAGTCTTAAGTTTAGAATTTCTATAAATATTCTTTGAAAAAACCTTGTTCATACCTAACGCAGAAGCCAAAGCTGTTGAACCAGTGTAAGGTATTTTCAAAGCATCCATAAGCTTCTGAACAGTTCCATCCTCACCATAAGAACCGTGAAGAGCATTAAAAATAACATCCACCCTTTTAAAAATATTTTCTGCTTTTACTGGTGTGCCTAAGTGATGCCAGGTACCATCTTTGTCTATCAAAATATCAAACACTTCATACCGGTCAGCCAAACTATCCATCACTGATTTTCCAGTTTTTAAGGATACTTCATATTCACTTGAAGGACCACCCCGTAACAATCCAACTCTTTTTTTTATCATGTGTTACATTATAACACTTCTTCTTTGTCTATGAAAAGTAATAACAAAGCGATGAGCCTCGTTATTTATCTTCAATATGTCTGCTTTATATTCCAGTAGTAAAGTATCAGAATACTTACCACTGGAGAGATTTTTTAAACCGAAGATTTTTTTAGCTTTATGATGACTATCTTTTATTACTGCTACCAAATCAATCAAGCTTTCACCTTGATACTTTTTAACCACCTCATTTGCGGCATTTAGCTGCGCTATCCCTCCATCAAGCACTATCATCTTGGGCATAGGCCATTCTGGGTGCTTTAAACGGCGCTCTAGTATCTCTTTTAAGGAGCCAATGTCATTACCTCTGCTATTGTTTATTTTAAACTTTCGATAATCACTTCTTTTTAACTCCCCACCCTCCATCACCACCATTGCACCAACATTATTTGTCCCAGACAAATGGGAGACATCGTAAGCTTCAATTCTAAACTTAAATTTATTCGAATTATTTATATAAAAATCATTTTTTACTAAAGACACATCTTGAATATGTTCCAATGCAAAAATCTGTTTTTTAACTTCATTTGCTTTCTCAAATTTTTGCTCTCTTACTAAAATTTTCATCTCTTTCCTTAAGTTTTTTTTAAGTTTGTCCGTTTTACCAGAAAAAAATTTAATTATTTTACCAATCAGTTTACGATAATTTTTTTTATTTATTGTTCCATCACATATTCCTGGACATAATCCTAGTTGTTTATTAAAACAAGGTTTACCTGAAAAAGGTTTACATTTATCTCTAAAGGGAAATACTTTACGAATAATCTTAAGCGCATCTCTAAGTTGGGTAGAGCTAGTAAACGGTCCAAACACATTAGTGAAAGAAGTTGGTAAACTTTTTATTAATCTTCCCTGTCCTTGTGACAAATCCCTTCCTCTTATAATAAAAACTCTAGGAAAATCTTCTTTAGTAATTACTAAATAGTTAAAACTTTTATCATCCTTCTCTTTGGTATTATATTTTGGTTGATATTTCTTTATTAAATTTGCTTCAAGAATCAAGGCTTCTAAAACAGAGCTGGTTTTAATAAAGTCCACCTTTGTAGTACCGTTTACCATATCAACTAGCAATGGACCGCGAGTTAAAGTTAGATCCGAAGAAAAATAGCTTTTTACCCTATCTTTAAGTGACGTAGCCTTCCCCACATACAAAATTTTCTCTTTATTTTTAAAAAGATAAACTCCAGGAGCGTCTGGTATGTCATTTTTTTTGCCTACTTGACTTTTTATCATTATTTTGCTATTATATACAAATAAGTTCTTTAGTCAACAACAATATGAAGTGAAAGGATAATAACAATGCAAAATTTCTTCAATTATACAGTAATAGTATTGTCTTACGCTGTTCCAGTTGTGTTAGTAATTATGTATATAATTGATTTCATGATTGATGCAAAAGAAACATTTGAAATGTTTCTAAAGAAAAAATCTTTTGGTTGAAAATTCAGACCAAAAAAGCCCTGATGATAATATCAGGGCTTTATTTTTTTAAGTGTTTTTTTAAATATTTCCCTGTGTAGGATTTAACGCAATTAGCAATATCTTCTGGAGTCCCTTTAGCAATAATTTCTCCGCCTTTATCTCCCCCTTCTGGTCCAATATCTATAATATAATCAGAACTCTTTATAATATCCATATTATGTTCAATAATTAAAACAGAGTTACCATGTTCCACTAACCTCTCAAGAATTTCAATTAACTTTCTTACATCCTCATAATGCAAACCGATTGTCGGCTCATCTAAAATATATACGGTCTTTTGTAAATGTGGTTTATAAAGTTCGGAGGCAATCTTCACTCGTTGTGCTTCCCCACCAGACAATGTGGTAGCACTTTGACCCAATTTCAAATAATTGAGACCAACATCTTGTAAAGTCTTCAAACGATCATAAACAGCTGGCAAATCCTGGAAAAAAGTAATAGCCTCCTCTACTGTCATTTCAAGAATTTCATAAATATTTTTCTTTTTATATTTCACTTCTAATGTTTCCTTTGTAAACCTCTTTCCATTACAAATATCACAAGGAACATATACTGTGGGCAGAAAGTGCATTTCTACCTCTATAACACCGTTCCCTTGGCAGGCCTCACACCGTCCACCAGGCACATTAAACGAAAATCTATTTGCCTTCCAACCTCTGGCCTTAGCTTCAATACTCATAGCAAACATATCTCTCACATGTGACCAAGCGCCTGTATAAGTTGCAGGATTTGATCTAGGGGTCCGACCAATTGGTGACTGATCAATAAGAATCACTCGGCTAACATATTCTGTACCGGTAAAACTTTTACAATTATAAATTTCATTTGTCCTATGACATTTTGTAAATTTCGCATTTAAATTCTTGTCTATAATTTCATAAACAAAAGAAGATTTTCCAGAACCAGATACACCAGTAATGCAGACCAATTTACCCAATGGTACATCCACATTCATATTTTTTATATTAAATATATTTCCACCCCGGATTTTTAATGAACCCTTATTTGTCTGCCTTCTTTCTTTAGGAATAGGTATTATCTTATCACCACGTAAGTAATCTAAAGTGACTGATTCTGAGAGATTAGTTTTATCAGTCAGTAATTTATCTAAATATCCTGATACCACAATTTCTCCACCGTGAACTCCCGCCCCAGGTCCAATATCTACTATATAATCTGAAGAATATATAGTGTCCTCATCATGTTCAACAACAATTATAGTATTACCCAAATCACGTAATTCGGTCAGGGTTTTAATCAAACGATCATTATCTCTAGAGTGTAAACCAATAGTTGGTTCATCTAACACATACAAAGCACCAACTAAACCAGAACCGAGTTGTGATGCCAACCTAATCCTCTGAGCCTCACCGCCAGAGAGAGTGTGGGCTCGCCGATTCAAGGATAAATACTCTATTCCTACATCTATCATAAATTTTAAACGGTCATCGATTTCCTTTACTATCACACTTGAAATTTCTTTTTCAACCTCAGTTAATTTAATATTGTCAAAAAAAACTTTGGTATCAGTGATAGACATAGCAGTCAGAGCAACAATACTTTTTCCGTTCAAAAGAATATGTAAAGCCTCTTCACGTAAACGTGCGCCATTACAAATATTACAATCCTCTTCACTAAAAAAATGTTTAGTACCTAAACCATTACATTCTGGACATGCCCCATAAGGTGAATTGAAGGAAAATAATCTAGGCTCAATTTCTGGATAAGAATAACCATCATAAGGACACATAAACTTTACTGACATCATCTTTTCCTCACCATCCGTTTCAATTTTAAGTAAGCCCTTACTCTCATTTATTGCTTTTTCAATAGCATCACTCAAACGTTCTTTTACTTTACCTTTATTATCTTTATTCTTAAATTCGCTAACATAAAATTCATCTACTAAAACATCTATGTTGTGTTTTTTTGTTTTAGACAAAATAATTTGATCCCGAAGTTTTTTCATCACCCCGTCTATCTTTACCCACTCAAAACCTTTGCTTAATAAATCATAGAGCAACTGATAATACTCTCCTTTACGCCCTACAACTACCGGGGAGAATATTTTTACTTTTATATCATCATAAGGCACACCTAAAACTACTTTCTCTTTTTTTGAAACATTTGTGGTGGTAACAGATTTTATAATTGTTTCCAATATTTCCTCATTAGAAAGTTTTTTAATTTCTCTATTACAAACGAGACAATGAGGTCGGCCTATGCGAGCATAAATGATACGCAAATAATCATAAATTTCAGTAATGGTAGCAACAGTGGACCTTGGATTATTTGACCTAGACTTTTGATCAATAGAAATAGCTGGGGATAGACCAATAATCTCATCCACATCTGGCTTCTGCATTTGGTGTAAAAATTGACGAGCATAAGAAGAAAGAGACTCAATATAGCGCCTCTGTCCTTCCGCAAAGATAGTATCAAACGCCAAAGAACTCTTACCAGAGCCAGAAAGCCCTGTAAATACAATCATCTTGTTCCTAGGCAACTCCACACTCACATTCTTCAGATTGTGAGTTCTAGCTCCTTTTATGATGATTTTTTCATCACCAGTATGAAATTTTTCTTTATTTTTATTCATATTTACCCGTTAAAGTTTTTTACTTAATAAAACATTGCTAGTAATCCTATATTTATATTACCAAATACTCATTTACCTCTATATATTATTCCCTGAAAAATTTTTTCGGGTGAACGCGAAATGTCCCTGGGCTTAACGCCTAGGGTTTGTGACTAAATTATCTTACTCCTCTTTTTTTTAAATGCAAATTAATTTAAAATCTCAAACGTTTTTTAATAAAAAATGAAGATACTATTAAAATAAGAAAGATTAGAGTAAATTTATATTCCAAAATGCTAAAATTTTGGGAAAAATTGCCATAATAAATATCCATAACTAAACCAAATATTATCAACTCATTATATGATTTCAGATAATAAAGAATAAAAAGACCAAAAATAACACTAACCCACCATGGGCAAGTAATAACAACCAAAAATAATACTATATTAAAAATAAGTCTTTTCATCTTAATTACTCAATATTACCTCAACAAAATTTAATTCAGCTATATTAACTGGGCTTTTAAACAAAATAGTCTGAAAGGAATCCTGATCTTTAAAGTTGACCTTCTCAACAATACCAAAAATATTTGCTGTTATAGATGGGGTAACTATAACATCCCCCTCCTTTACTTCTACTTCTCGTGGTAAGAAAATATTAAAATTTCCACCACCTATTCCAATAGCATCTACACTAACTGCATTTATACCAAGAGCCACTGATAGTTTGGTTCCTGGAGAGGAATAAAGTTTGACTTTTGATGTTTGATTATATACTTCACTAACCTCACCTATATACACATTAGCCGAGGCTACAACCTTATTACCAATTTTAATATTATAATTTTCACCCACATCAATAGTTAAAATATCATACGGTGTCTGTGGTGGTTTTACTAATATAGTACCTAAAATCGTATCGGTTTTGGTTTCTTTTCTGTCTAATAAATCTTTTAAAGTATTATTTTCATTATACAAATTCTCATTTACTGCTATTAAATCACCTATTTTGAATAATTTTTGCTCCAACATTATTTTTTCATCAATTAAAAACTTTTTGGTTTTAAAATATTCAGCTAAATGTGAATTCGCAAAAATACTTTTTAATTTCCAAATTGGTGAAGCTAAAGAAAACAAACTCTGTTTGCCAAAATCTGAAATCAAAGTGACTGTAAATATCACCAAAATAATAATAGCTACTAAGATTTTCCTTTTGGTGCTTTTTTTCTTTTCATTATGACTACTGCTTTTTAGGAGGTAATTCATCTTTATTTTCAATTAAAACTTCTAAATAGTCATTCAAATTTTCTAATATTATTCCTGTTCCTCTGGCAATAGAAGTTAATGGATCACTAGCAACATATACTGGAATTTTTAATTCATCATTCAATAAAACATCTAAGCCTCGGATCAAGGCTCCACCACCAACTAAATAAACTCCCCGCTGCATAATATCAGATACAATTTCTGGTGGAGTTGTCTCCATAACTTCTTTAACTGTCTCAACAAGATTTGCTATTGATTGGGACATTGCTTCCCTTATATCACCATCAGTAATAATCACCTCACGAGGCAAACCAGTTACCAAATCCCTTCCTTTTACTGAAACTTCCATTGATTGTTCAGGCGTAACTGAACCAATATTTATTTTTACATCTTCAGCTGTTTTTTCACCAATTAAGATTTTGAACTCACTTCTAATATAAGAGATAATATCATTATTAAGTTTATCACCAGCAATCCTTAAATTTTTTGATTTTACAATTCCGCTAAGTGAAATAACTGCTATATCTGAAGTTCCACCACCAATATCAATCACCATACTACCCACCGGACTCTTTACTGGTAATCTTATTCCAATTGCTCCTGCCATTGGTTCTTCAACTATATATACCTCACGTGCTCCAGCATTCCTTGTGGCATCACGAACTGCTCTAATTTCAACATTTGTCACTCCAGATGGAACTCCAACTACAACTCTTGGTCCAAGAAGTTTAGGTGATAATTCCTCTGCTTTTTTTATTAAATAAGTTATCATCTCTTCAGTCACTTCAAAGTCTGAAATAACACCGTCTACTAATGGACGGACAGCGACAATATGAGGAGGTGTTCGCCCTAACATAGCCTTAGCTTGGGCACCGACAGCCACCACTTGACCTGTTTTTTGATTCAAAGCTACCACCGATGGTTCATTTACAACTATTCCTTTACCGGCCAAATAAACAAGAGTATTTGTTGTCCCTAAGTCTATTCCAATATCATTGGAAAAACGTCTATTTATTTTTTCAATTATTTTATTAAAAAAACCTGTCATAATATTATTTATATTTTTTTATAAAATCCAAAAGATCAGAAATATTAAGTAAACTCACCTTTCCTTTTCTTCTTTCTTTTATTTCATAATTACCGCTAGTAATAGTTTTATCACTTATAATTACCCTAAGTGGAATACCAATTAAATCTGAATCAGCAAATTTTTCTCCCGGCCTCAACTCTCTATCATCACACAAAACTTCAATATTATTTTTTTGCAAATCCGCATATATTTTATCAGTAATTTTCTTTGCTTCATCACTAGACCCAATATTTAATAAGTGAACAGCAAAAGGTGAGATAGATGTTGGCCACACAATACCAACCTCATCTGAAAATTTTTCTACAATAACGCCCATCAATCTCGTAATTCCAATTCCATAGGAACCCAAAATTACAGCTTTAGGTTTACCTTGTTCATCTTTATAATATAGATCTAATTGTTTCGACTTTACATCTCCAAAACTAAAAATATTACCAACCTCAACTGATTTTACTTCCTCTAGATTATTTTTGTTTAATCCTAATTGCTTAATTAATTCATCACTTAAAATCTCCTTATTTATTGCTATGTTTTTATCCCTATCAATATAAATTACATCTTCTCCTGTATCTAGAATTGTTTGAAATTCATGACTAAATTTTGTAAAGGAACCACCTGAAGCAAAAGTTAAAATAGTATCCCTCCCCAAACCTACTCTGTCGAAAATTTTCAAATACGACTGAATTGCTCTATCATAAAACTCCTGATGTGACTTTTCATCGACAGAATAAGAATACATATCCTTCATTAAAAATTCTCGCCCACGCATAATACCACTTTTAGCCCTAAGCTCATTTCTAAGTTTTGATTGAAATTGATAAACAAAGATCGGTAAACTTCTGTAGCTCGTAATAAAATTTTTCATCATATCGGTAATGGGCTCTTCATGAGACCAACCCAAACCAACTTCTGCCCCACTCTTTAGTGTTGACTTAAACCAAATATCAACTTTTTTATCATCCCAGCGATCAGTTTTTTCCCATAGTTCCTTCCTCTGAAGAGAAGTCATTGTAATTTCCTCACCACCTAATGTATTCATTTCCTCGCGTACTATGTTTTTTATTTTATTTAAAACTATTAAACCTAATGGTAAATAATCATAAACTCCAGCCATCTCCTTATTAATAAAACCACCCTTTATTAACAATTGGGCATTTTTACTTACTTCATCCTTTGGCGCCTCTTTACGCGTCTTTGAAAAAAGCTTTGACTGATACATATGAGCGTATAATAGCTTATTTTGTTAGAGCTAGCAAGGCTATAAATTAAAAGAATTTCATGATATCCCGATAGGTAATAACTAACATTAGAGCAATTAAAATAAAGAAGCCGACAGTATTTATAATATTTGCAATTTTTGGTTTAATAGGACGTCTAATAATCGCCTCTATAATAACAAAAAGTACACGCCCACCATCTAAGGCTGGAAAAGGAATCAAATTTATAACTGCTAGGTTCAGGGAAATAAACGCCACGAAACCCAGGAAATAAGCTAAACCAAAATGTGCTGCATCCTCCACCAAACCAACAATCCCAACTGGTCCAGAGACCTGAGAAAAATCTCCCTGGCCTTTAATAGCATTAAATAGGAAGCTCCCAAGACCCACCGCCACTTGTCTAAATGTTGTAATAGTTAGTTTTCCCCCCTCCCATAATGCTAAAATAGGATTTAATTTTACTACCCCAACATTTTCCATATAAATACCAATAACCTTTTTACTATTAGTAATATCAGTAGATGTACCAGAAGTAATATCATTATTAATAACACTAATTTCAATAATATCTCCAGGTCTAATCAAATCAAAATTTCCAGAAGGAACAGAATTTATACCAGCTATTTTATAATTCAAAAAACCATACTTTATGGAAATTAAATTAAGGGTGTCACCAAACCTTACTTCATATGTAATAATCTTAATAATATCCGAGGGGGTTAAAGTAGTAAAATCACTATCAAATTTTGCGATGACAGTTTTTAATTCCCCATTCCTTTTATAAAAAATCTCCAGTGGTGCATTGGAAATACTCGAGATTGCTTCCTGAACCTGAGAAATTGACAAATCCTTTGGATCATCGGTCCCATATTTTTTACCATTAGAAATAATTTTTACCAAACTATCCCCAGCTAATAAACCAATCTTCTGAGCTACAGAATTTGGCATAACCTGGGTAATTATCACCCTAGGATCTTTTATATAATCTGTAAATTTTGATGTACCCTCCCCAACTGGAATAAGTGAACCAAACATAAAAGATAAGGAGATCAAGATCCAAGCAAATATAATATTCATAGCGACACCAGACACTAAAACACATACTTGTTTCCATTTCTTAGCATTTACAAAACTTCTAGCACTATCAGTACCGGTCATAGACTCATCATCTGGATTCTCACCAAAAATCTTTACATAACCACCAAAAGGAATGAGGTTTAATATATATTTAGTCTCACCACGAACCCAAGATAAAATTTTAGGCGGAAAACCAATGGCAAATTCATCTACTCTGATTCCTGATTTTTTAGCTAACAAAAAATGTCCGAGTTCATGGACAAAGATTAAAACAGCCAAGATAAATAAAAATAAAACTATAGTCATATTAGGCTGTAATCTCTTTCTGTTTCTTTACTAAAATTTCATCTAATGACTTATTAGCTCCATCCACCAATTTTTGCATTTCAGCCTTAAATCTGAATTTCTCATCCTCGCTCATACCTCCTAATTTTTCTTTAGCCTCAATATCTTTTACAATCTCATCCCTTACAGCTCTTAAGGTTACCTTGCTATGTTCTAATTTTTCTTTTGCAACTTTCATGAGCATCTCTCTCCTATCTGAAGTTAATTCAGGAAAATATACCCTTACACCTTTTTCATCTGTCTTCAGGGATACACCTAAATTTGCGATAGTAATAGCTTTTTCTACCGCCTTAACTTGTGAAGCATCCCAAGGAGTTACTAGTAAGGACCTAGGGTCAACAATAGAGACAGAACCCACTTGAATAATCGGCATACGTTGTCCATAACTCTCTACCACGACGCTATCCAAAAGTTGAGGAGAAGCCATACCAGTTCTTATACTAGTATATTCTTTCTTCATCCAATCTTCAGTTTCTTTTATTTTGTTCTTTAATTTTGTAAAATCGTATGTCATTTTTTTTAATTTAACTTATATACTCTATTATAACACAAGAGCTAAATGATCCAAAATAACTTTTAAAGATGGGGACTCATCACCAGCGTAGCTAATTGCCTTCTCTATATCTTCAATGGCTAGAAAATTCTTACCTCGACCCTGATCAGTCTTTTTCAATTTCCAATTTACTTTTATAACTTTTTCTAAATTTTTAATAAAATTAATAGCATCAGACTTAGTTATAACTTCATCTTTTACATCTTTGATAATCTTGGAGGTCATTTTAAGTCTCGTGCTAACATTTGCTTCTAAAAATTTCTCAGCTTCTTCCGTAAGACTACTTTTCTTATCTTTAGTATTTTTTATAATCATTAATCTGGACTTTAAAGTAGGAATCAGATCATTAACTCCTGGAATTACTAGGAAGAATACCGTGTCTGATCGTGGTTCTTCAAAAATTTTTAACAGAGAATTTTGTGCATCTTTAGTTATGAAATTTGTAAAAATGACAAAAATATTTCTATCATATTTTAGGGGTTTATTTGAATGTGCCTCCTTCAGGACTCGACTATCGACTATTTTCATAATATTGAAATCACCCTGCCAAAAATCAGGGTTACCAGTAGTTGGAAATTTTAAATCACCCTCTATAAAGGCCAGTAGTTCTTCCTTTATCTTTTCCTTCTCACCTAAAATACCATAGGCATGATGTAACTTGCCTGTTTTTCTATAGGCATCTCTGATTTGCTTCATAAAGGTATTATAACACAAAAAAAATAATTTTACCTCTTTGCTATAATAGATTTTTTGTAAACGTCTAAATGTTCCAACGCAATACCTGTACCTTTAGCTACACAATACATAGGATCCTTGGCTACTACAGCTTTTACTCCTGTTCGACGAAAGACTAGTTCAGCCAAATTTCTCAGTTGAGAAGAACCACCGGTCATGATTATACCTTGATCAATAATGTCAGCAGCAAGCTCTGGTGGTGTCTCTTGTAAAACATCCTTGATAGCCTTAATCATATCTCGCAACTCTTTAGCTACGGCTTTTACTATTTCGTTTGTTTTTATTTCTGTTGTCCTTGGTAAGCCAGAGAGGAAATCACGTCCTTTAACTGTCATTACTAGCTCCTCTTCCATTGGTACAGCTGAGCCAATATTTATTTTTATTTCTTCAGCAGTCTTGTCACCTATTGCTAGATTAAAAGTCTTTTTTATATAGTCAGTGATTGCATAATCAATTTTATTACCAGCGCATTTGACAGAGGTTGAAGCGACAATTCCTCCAAGTGAGATTACAGCAACGTCTGTAGTTCCACCACCAATATCTACCACCATATGACCCATTGGCTCCTGGATTGGAATACCGGCGCCAATTGCCGCAAGGATAGGCTCTTTAACTACATAAGCATTCTTTGCGCCAGCCTTCATAGCTGCTTCTATAACTGCACGTCTCTCAGTTGAAGTCACGCCGGCTGGTACAGACAACATTACCTCAGGTTTAAAAAGATTCCATTTACCAAGTGCTTTGTCTATAAAATATCGGAGCATTGCCTCTGTCACCCTATAATCTGCTATCACACCGTCTTTCATCGGCCTATAAGCAATAATACTATCAGGAGTTTTGCCAATCATTTTCTTTGCTTCTACCCCAACGGCTAAAATCTTATTGTCTTGTTCAGAGACAGCAACAACTGATGGTTCAAAAAGGACAACTCCCCTCCCAGGTAAAAAAACTAGGGTTGTAGTGGTTCCAAGGTCTATTCCAATTTTTTTAACAAAAAATGACATACTTTCATTACAATATATCACTTCTTATTTTTTTTACAATCATATGATATACTCTACCACATGAATTTCCAGATTGACGGCGGTTATAAACTTAAAGGCAAGATTTTAACTAAAACCTCCAAAAATGGGGCAATGGGCATTATTTGTGCATCATTACTTAATAAAGGTAAGACAACTATAAAAAATGTCCCAAGAATCGAAGAGGTATACCGAATGATTGAAGTACTTGAAAGTATTGGTATTGATATTAAATGGACTGGCAATGACTTAGAGATAATACCACAAAAAATAAATCTAAAAAATATTAATAAGGACTCAGCTAGAAAGACTAGGAGTATAATTATGCTTATAGGACCCTTATCACATTATTTTAAAAATTTTTCTCTACCTCAAATCGGTGGTTGTAAACTTGGCCAGAGAACCATTATTCCACATTTGTTTGCTCTAGAAAATTTTGGAATCAATATATTAACAAAAGACAAAAGTTTTGCGGTATCGGTAAAAAAACTAAAACCATCAACTTTTGCTTTATATGAATCTGGGGACACTGTCACAGAGAACGCTATATTAACTGCTGCTTTGATACCGGGTAAGACGATAATTAAATTTGCTTCAGCAAATTATATGGTGCAAGATTTATGTCACTTTCTTGAAGATTTAGGAGTTAAGATTGAAGGCGTTGGTACCAGCACCTTGATAATAAATGGTGTTAAAGAGATCAATAAAAATATTAGTTATAACTTAGGAGAAGACCCGATTGACACAATGTTTTTTCTAGCTGCAGCGGTCCTAACAAATTCAAGTATCACAATTAAAAGATGTCCGATAGATTTTCTTGAGATTGAATTACTGAAACTTAAAAAAATGGGTTTACACTATAAACTTTCAAAAATTTATAAAGGTTTAAATAAAAAAATAAATTTGGTAGACATCAAGACATTTTCTTCTAAATTAACAGCCTTACCTGATAAAATAGAGGCTCATCCTTATCCAGGATTAAATATTGATAACCTACCTTTCTTTGCAGTTATTGCTACTCAGGCGCAAGGTCAAACTTTAATACATGATTGGATATATGAGAATAGAGCTATACATTATAAAGAATTAGACAAACTTGGTGCAGATACTGTTTTAGCTGATCCCCACCGTTTTTATATAAATGGAAAAACTATATTAAAACCAACAGAAATAATCTGCCCTCCAGCTCTACGTCCAGCAGCAATAATTTTAATTGGTATGCTTGGAGCAAAAGGTAGATCAATCTTAAGAAATGTTTACAGCATTAACCGTGGCTACCAGGAAATCTCTATACGTCTAAACTCACTTGGTGCAAAAATATCAATGATTTAAAGATGGTCAGGCTTTTTAGACTTACTAGCTATAAGTATTGAAAAAATCATAAAATTGTGCCACTATACGATTCAAATGAAACTGCTTCGTGTAATACCAATAGCCCGTGGTATAAACAAGGAAAATTTGTCTTATTTTACATCATCAGATATTACCGTTGGTTCAATTGTTAAAGTGCCACTTAGAAAGAAAATTATACCGGCGATAGTAATTGCTATTGAAGAGGTGTTGGATGCAAAGACGGAAATTAAGAATGCCTCCTTCCAAATAAGAAAAGTTGAAAAAATCAAATCCTCTTCTCTTCTTTCTTGTGAGTTTATGTCAGCAGTTAATGAAGCATCATCATATTTTTCTTCAACGTCAGGAAATATTTTATCTTCAATAATACCCAAAGCAATTATTGAAAGTACCGAAACAAGTTTAAATATATCTCCACAAGAAATAATAAAAAATAAAATAGGAAAAACTCACGAAAAACTTGTTGTTCAAAATAATGACGAGGAAAGATATGCGACATATAAAAGTCTGATTAGAGAAGAGTTTGCTAAAGGTTTTTCTGTTTTTTTCTGCTTACCAACGATCCAAGATATAAAAAAAGCATATGAAAAATTATCAAAAGGTATAGAGCAATATACTTTTGTTTTACATAGTTTATTAAGTAAAAAAGAGCAGATTATAATTTGGAATAAAGCCACTAAAGAAAAACACCCTGTACTTATTATTTCTACTGGCTCATTTCTCTGTATACCAAGAGATAATATCAGTACTATAATAGTAGATAAAGAAAACACTAGAGCATACAAAAGCCAAAGTAGTCCTTTCGTTGATTTTAGAGTTTTTGCTGAAATATTATCTGAAAAAATTAAAGCAAAGATTATTTTTGGTGATTTATTACTAAGAACAGAAACTGTTTGGCGTCAAAATGAATCTGAAATTTTTGAAATAACACCACTAAAATTTAGATCCCTTACGACCTCAACTCAGAAATTAATTGATATGAAGGAGGTACTACCGGAAAGCGTTGAAAAAGGGAAAAATGTCGAACCTAAATTTAAATTATTTAGTAGTGAAATACTCGAGTTAATTAAGACTAATCAAGAGGTAGATGAAAATTTGTTCATATTTGTTGCTAGACGAGGGCTTTTCCCTTCGACAGTCTGCGCTGATTGTGGCGACTTAGTTAAATGTAATAATTGTGGAGTACCAATAGTCCTTCATAAAGCAACAAGTGAAAACTTTTTCCTCTGCCATCGTTGCGGTGAACACAGAAGTGCTTTAGAAAAATGCCACACTTGTCAAAGCTGGAGATTAGGAACATATGGTGTGGGTATTGAAGCCGTAGAGGAAGAAATTAAAGAAAAATTCCCCAATATTAAAATTTTCAAAATTGATTCTGATAGTGTTAGCACTCATAAAAAAGCTTTGGACACAGTGGCTAAATTTTACGCTACCCCAGGAAGTGTATTGCTTGGCACAGAAATGGCTTTACTTTATCTTAGAGAAACTATTGCAAACACGGCTGTGGTCTCAATAGATTCTTTTTTCTCAATTCCCGACTTCAGAATTAATGAGAAAGTTATGAATATTTTATTAAAGATAAGAGAGATTACTTCCAGAATATTTTTGATTCAGACCAGAGATATAAAGCAGAAAATTCTAAAATATGCTGTTGCTGGTAATTTAGTTGACTTCTACAGAGAAGAAATAAAGGAGAGAGAAACTCTCTTTTATCCTCCATTCTCTATTCCAATTAAAATAACCCTCCAAGGTGATAAGAAAACTGTCCTAGCGGGAATGGAAAGGCTACAAAAAGATATGGCGCCTTACGAGGTTGATATTTTTCCAGCATTTATTCCTGGTGTGAAAGGTAAATTCAACATGCACGGTATAATTAAAATTAAAAGAAAAGAATGGGTAGATCAAGTATTATTATCAAAATTATATGACTTACCACCACAATATATTATCAATGTTGATCCGGAGAGTCTTTTATAAATAAACAAAATAAGGTATATTTTACTATGAAGAAAACAGCAAAAAAAATGTCAAAAATAGTACAAAAGGAAAATGTAATCCTAAGGGAAAAGTCGCAGGATGTCCCAATAGGAGAAATCACCTTACCTAAAATCCAAAAAATAATTATGAATATGAAAGAGATTTTGGATTCTCAAGATGACGGGGTAGCTATTGCCGCACCTCAGATTGGTGTTCCACTCAGAATATTTGTCGTCTCAAAAAAAGTAGAAATTATAACAAAAGGACTTGAAGTAATTCCGGAAAAGGAAAAGAATAAATATAAAGATTTAGTCTATATAAACCCAATAATAAATAAGCTGTCTAAAAAAATGAATCCGGTGGACGAAGGTTGTCTTTCTGTAAGATATTTATACGGTAAAGTAGAGAGGGCGGAAAAGGCAACAATAACAGCTTATGATGAGACTGGTAAAAAGTTTACCAGGGGTGGTAGTGGATTACTTGCTCAAATATTTCAACACGAAATAGACCATTTGAACGGTATACTCTTTATTGATAAAGCAGAAGATATTGTGGAAATTTTACCCCAAAATAATGAAAAATAAAATTGATATTGTTTTCTTTGGTAGCTCTACTTTTTCGACCATATGTCTTGAGGAATTAAAAAATTCTGGTATTTTACCAACTTTAATAATCACCACACCAGACATGCCTACTGGCCGAGGTTTGAAACTGACTTCCACCCTAGTTAAACTTTGGGCAAATGAGAACAGAATAGAATGTCTTTCGCCAAAAAAACTTGATTCTTCATTTATTAATATCTTAAATATCAGGAGTTATGATCTTTTCCTAGTAGCTTCATATGGAAAAATAATACCAGAATCAATAATTAACTTACCTAAATATAAAACTCTCAATATTCACCCTTCACTTTTACCTAAATACCGAGGGCCATCACCTTTACAGGAACAAATTTTAAATGATGATAAAAATATTGGTATGAGTATTATTGTTTTAGACAAAAAAGTTGATCACGGACCTATTGTTGCCCAAAAAAAAATTACAATACCAAACTGGCCAGTAAAATTTGACGAATTAGAAAAAATACTTGCGGTAGAAGGTAGTAGATTATTTGCTGAGATTTTGGAAGATTGGGTTAACGCTAAAATTAGTCCGGTTGAACAAGAGCATTCAAAAGCGACTTTTACAAAAAAAGTAGAGAAAAATGATGGACTTATTGATTTAGAATTTGATGATTTATACGTAAGCTTCCTAAAGACTAAAGCCTATAACCCAAGGCCTGGGACTTTTTTCTATATAAATAAAAATGGACAAAAATATAGAATAATAATCAAGGACTCAGAATATTTGAATGATCAGTTTTTGATTAAACGAGTCTTACCTGAAGGTAAAAAAGAGATGAATTATAATGACTTTTTAAGAGGTTTGAATTAAACAACACAAACCAATAGTTAGTTTTTTACTTTGTTATTTTACTATCACTTTATTTATAATAACTGGCACCAGAGGTAAATCATTTTCATTAATTTTAGAATTTTCAATTTTGTCCACAACATCCATCCCAGAAATTACTTTACCAAATACTGTATGGTTTCCAATAAGCCAGGGGGTGGATGTAGCTGTAATAATAAAAAATTGACTACCGTTTGTATCAGGACCACTGTTTGCCATTGCCAACGTTCCCCTAACCATTAGTGAATCATTTATTTCATCATCAAACTTGTAACCAGGCCCGCCAGTACCATATACAGAAGTGTCCTCACCTTTTGTATAAGGATCACCACCCTGAATCATAAAACCTTTTATCACTCGGTGGAATTTTGTATTGTCATATAGTCCTGATCCAGCTAGTTTCAAAAAATTATCAACAGTCCTTGGGGTTTGAGCAGGATATAATTCTAATTCAATACTACCTAGAGTGGTGTTTAGGATCACTATTTTTGTTTCATTTGTCATATTATTTACGGTAATAGTTTTGTAACTATTACTACTAGTGCTAGATCCAACTATAATTAATAAAGCTATTATTAAAAGTATAAAAATATAAAAAAAAGCTGATGGATTAAAATACTTCTTCATTCTATTCTTTAATCATTTTTTTAATCTTTTCCCCTCCTTTTTTTACTAGAGTAACTCTCTTATCTTTATAAAAATTAAGTTCTCTGGTCATTTCATCCTTTGCAATATCAATTGAGGCAAAGAGGTCGTCCATCTCTGATACTGCCCGTAGATTTTTACCCGCAATATATAGGTTGATTTCTGTTCTAAAAATATTTCCTTTCTTGTGGTGGTTAGTTGTCTTACCAAGCTCGACATCACACAATACACTCTCATCTTGAGAGTCAACAAACTTATCCAAATGGGCAAGCTTTTTATAAAGATAATCTTTTATATCCTCTGTAATTTGCATATTAGTCCCCTTTTCATTTATTTTCATAATTAAATTAATGTTATTTTAATAATGTTTCAATAATCTGCTTTATGTTTTCTAGCGGATAAGCCCCGTTTATTGAGGTTTTACTACCATCTTTACTCACTACAATGCTCCATGGGGTACCTTGTCCACCTGTAGCTACAGCATTTTCTAAATCAGCTTGTATTTTAGCATCGTATTTATTACTAGTTAAACAAGTATCAAACTGAGTAGCATCTAAACCAATATAAGTAGCAATTACTGGTAATTGCGCTAAATCTAAACCATTATTAGCTGGGGTAATTTCATAAAGACGATCAGTATAAGCCCAAAATTTATCATTTCCACCAAGTTCAGCCGCACATTCTAAAGCAACTGCTTCAACTCTAGCTTTTGAGTGCAATTGATCCAAAGGGGAATGTCTATATACCCATGCAACTTTTCCATCTTTACCATATTCATTCATAATCTGCTTCATCGTTGTATGGAAACGGGAACAAAATGGGCATTCAGTATCTGAATACTCTACTATTATTATCTCGGCATTAGGATTACCACGAATATGGTCTTCTGAAGATACAAGTTTTATTTGGTCTAAACCTGATACTTTTGCATTAGGAACGGACGGCTGATTACCATCAACCTTTGACCCACCATTAAAATATATTGCCCCAGCAATAATAATTCCTGCCAAGACAAGAGCGATCGGTGTAGAATAATTTGACAAAGCTATATTATTTAGGTTTTTTTCTTCTGCCATAAAGTTATTTAATTAAATTAATAATGCAATTAGTATAACATACTAAAATAATCAATCAAAATTTAATAAACATTCTCCACAGTGTACCCACAGAATATACTCTTTCTTAGTTTGTTGATTATAAATTTAAAATGTTAGAATACGAGTATGACAAACATAATTAAAAAAACCGTTACTAGAATTCCACCAAATAATATTGACTCCGAACGAGCTTTGCTTGGCTCTATTATGCTTCGGCCCGAAGCTATTCATGAGATTATGGATATTATCCGTGCTGATGCTTTTTACTCAGAGAAACACCGAATTGTTTTTAAATCCATGGGTGAGCTTTTTCATAAGAATGAGCCAATTGATTTACTTACTCTATCCGCCAGACTAACTGAAAAAAATCAATTAGAACAAATTGGTGGTACTAGCTATCTAACTGAGTTGGTCAACTTAGTTCCATCATCAGCCAACGCTGAACATTATGCAGAAATTGTCCAAAAAAAATACACAATGAGACAACTTATTGAGGCATCTGAGCATATTTCCCTTTTGGGTTATGAGGAGGCAGAAGATTTAAGCACCTTATTAGACCTAGCTGAGAAAAAAATATATGAAGTAACTCAAGGTAAAACCTCAAATAAATTTGTAGAGCTAAAAAATATTCTAGGTGAAG
>JBFZBC010000025.1:0-3786 GCA_041308645.1 bacterium | reverse complement strand
TTTCCTTTCGACTAACGTGATCTTTGGGAGCATTAAGTAAATCAAAGTTTTCTTCTACAGTAACAATTCGAGGAAAATCAACTATATCAAAATCTTTAAATCGAGGAACTTTTAATATCTCATCAAATAAAAATTTAACTGGAGAATTTTCCTTCTTAGTTAAATCTGGAAGTTTTAATAACTTTTTAATTCTTTCGGCCTTAACATCGGTCCTAGCCTCTAAAGCATCTATTAATTTATACTCATCTGGATTTTTTATTATAATTTCTTTTTTCATATATATTATAATAATATTTCTCTAATAATTCTGCAAACGATTAATTTTTGTGTGAACACGAATTCTTTCATGAGCCTTTGCTTCAATCTGGCGAATACGCTCACGAGTCACACCAAATTCTTTACCCACTTCTTCCAAAGTATGAGTAATACCATCAGTCAAACCATGACGCATCTCAAGAATTTTTCTTTCCTTCAATGATAAGTCACTTAAAATTTCCTTGACTTGATCACCCAGGATACGTCTGGAAGATTCCTGATCAGGTGATAATATTTTATCATCCGGAACAAAATCTCCAAGTGTACTTTTACCATCATCACTATCATCACCAACTGGGCTTTCTAATGATACCGTATCTTGATCTATTTTCTCGATATTAAAAACTTTTTCTATTTCAATTCCCATTTCAGTAGCAATTTCTTCAGGTAGTGGGTCACGGCCTAAATCCTGTGATAGGCGTCTTACACACTGCTTATACTTGGCAATTGTTTCTACCATATGCACTGGCACCCTGATGGTACGACTTTGATCAGCTAAAGCTCTAGTAATAGCCTGTCTGATCCACCATGTAGCATAAGTAGAAAACTTATAACCTTTGGTCCAATCAAATTTATCTACTGCTTTGAAAAGACCCAGATTTCCCTCTTGAATCAAATCTAGAAGAGTAAGGTCAGCACTACGACCAACATATTTCTTTGCAATAGAAACTACCAAACGTAAGTTAGCTCGCGCCAAAAGATTTTTAGCTTCTTCATCACCCTGCGTTATTTTTCTAGCTAAATCTTTCTCCATTGTCGCTGAAATAAGCGGATATTGTCCGATTTCCTTTAAATACATTTGGATTGAATCGTAACTAGAATCACCTCGACTTCCATAAGTGTATTTCTTTATCATTTCATCCTCTTTTTCAATATCGAGCATACCACCTCCCTCTAAGACGTCCACACCGGTAGTAGAGAGACGATTATATAGTTCATCAAGAAACATCACATCGGTTTCAATATTTGGAAACTCTTTTAAAATTTCATCATAAGTAACATAACCTCTTTCTCGTCCTTTAGACAATAACCTTGAGGTCTTTATTTCATATTCTTTCTTTTTTTCAGACATTTTTTCAGTCTTCCTTACCTGAGGTTTTTTAACAATCTTCTTTATTTTTTTTTTGGGTTTCTTTATGATTTTCCTTGGTCGAGCTTTTTTCTGGTGTGTATTTTTTTTTGATATTTTTTTCTTGGTCATATATTTATTTTAATTTTGCTAATCTTTTTATTAATTGATCCTGCTCCTTGAGAGTCAGTGGTTCCTTGAGTTTATTAGAGATATATTCTTTTTCCAGTTCCATTAATAATTCATCCAGTACTACTTGAATTTTTAATTTATCATAATACTGTTCTGCCTCAAAAATCACATCGTTAATAACTTGATCTGATATTTTTTGCCATTTATTAAAATTATCTCCACCAATTATATCTTTAACCTTTTCCTCTATTTTTTTTATATCAATAACTGTATCCTTTTCTTTTTGTTGCCAATTAATTACTCCGAAAATTCTTCTCTCAATTGAATCCTTTCTTAAAATTTGTTCTTCGTCTTTAAAATTAGTTTTTATCTCTACCCCCATAGCTCCCGGCTCAATTTTTATTTTCTTTATATCTTCCCAGATAGCTTTATCATCAATTCCTGTTTTATCCGAAACCTTTTTCACAAAATGAGATTTTTCAATATTACTATCAATTAGTGCGATAAAAGGAAGAACTTTCTCCTGTATTATATGACCCAGTTTACGATCTTCAAAAGATTCTGCCAGCACCTTTGCTAAAGCGAAATCAACAACATGCATAGAATCCTTTAAGGCTTCCTTAAACTTCTCTTTATTATTTAAGATTAAATCAGCTGGATCCTTACCATCAGAAAATTCTGCAATCTTTACTTCCATACCAAGAGATAAAGCTAATTGCCAAGCTTTAGTAGCAGCATTATAACCAGCCTTATCTGAATCAAATGCCATGATTACCCGGTTTGAAATCCTTCTAAGCAAGGTTAAATGTTCCGGTGTTAAAGCGGTACCAGAAGTGGCCACCACATTTTGAAAACCAGCCTGGTGACACATAATAATATCCATTTGTCCCTCGACAACAACAGTGTAATCAAACTTCTTAATTGCAAGTTTAGCTAAATTAAAACCATAAAGTATTCTAGATTTGTTAAAAACAGAAGTTTCTGGACTATTTAAATATTTAGCAACCTTACCATCATCATTTTCTGGAAGAATACGGCCAGAAAAGGCTACTACCCGACCAGCACTATCACAAATAGGAAACATGATACGACCACGGAAACGATCATAAAAACTTTTTTCATTTCTTTTTATTAGACCGGCCAGTTCCATTTCACTTTCTGTGAATTTACGAGCAGCCAGGTAATCATATAGGGTTCTCCAATCATCAGCTACAAAGCCAATTCGCCATTCTTTAATTGTTTTCTCTGTTAACCCCCTCTTCGCCAAATATTTTAATGCACTTTGAGATTTTAATAAGTTAGATTCAAAAAACTGTGTGGCTGCCTCTAAACAATTAAATATAGCCTCTTTATCATTTCTCTGACCAATATTTTCTCGAGTAAGCTCCACTCCAGTTTTTTCTGCTAGCATTTTTAAGGCCCCAAAAAAATCTAAACCCTCAAATTCTTGAACGAAGGTAAAAATATCTCCTTTGGCCCCGCAACCAAAACAATAATAGGAATCACGATCAGGTGAGACAAAAAAGCTCGGTGATTTTTCATTATGAAACGGACACTTCGCTTTCATGTTCTTTCCAGCTTTTTCGAGCTTAATGTAGGTACTCAAAAGATCAACGATATTCAATCTTTCTTTTATTTTTTCTACTGATGTGGACATTTATTATTATTTACAATCAGTTGGACAATTACATTTATTTTCCCAATTATTCTCACAAATGTTATTTCCACAACTTGAACAAATCTTTCCTATGCCTGGCGTCGGAATACATTCAGTACCATATTGTCTCAAATTTGAGTCAAATATTTCAGTTAAACCCGCACAACACTGAATCGTTACAGGATTTGGCCCAAAACCCGATGAAACTTCTCCAGCTTTTGCACAACTAGCTGTTGTCGTTGGACAAACAAACTCACATTTTGTACCGGTTCGGCCAACGTAAGTTCCATCCGGACACTGAATAGCATCCATAGTACAAGCAATAGGATCTGTGGTTGTGGAAATAGGAGCGACTTCACATTTTTCTTCCCAAACACGCAAACATTTATTTTTTACGGCACACCAAGAATATCCAGCCGGGCCAAGGCATCCATGTTCATCTTTATCCCCACCGATAATTGGGTTGGTAGTCGAGCTTAAACAATTCACATCTTTGACATACTTTACTGGTATTCTGTCACAGCTACCAAAATCTTCACATAATCCAGTTTCGGTATTTCTGTAACCAGTATGAAGATAAGCACATGGACCTTTAGACTTCATTATGTAATAC
>JBFZBC010000024.1:0-13977 GCA_041308645.1 bacterium | reverse complement strand
GAAGCACTAGCTTCCGGTGATGGTCCAGATGCCATTATTTTACCAGAGGATTTGATTGTTCGTTATATAAATAAAATTTACCCTATCCCTTACTCTACTTTATCAGAGCTTGAATTTAAGAATACATTTATACAGGAAGGAGAGCTTTACTTGAGGAGTAATGGTATTTTAGCCTTACCATTTACCGTTGATCCTATGGTTATGTATTGGAATAGAGATACCTTTTATAACGTAGGTGTGATTAAACCACCAGCCACTTGGGCGGAAATTTCAAACCTTGTATCAAAGATGACCATTAAAGATTTAGCTCAGAATATATTAAGAAGCACGGTGGCCTTAGGTGAGTTTAGAAATGTAGCAAATGCAAAGGAAATACTGTCTGCACTTATGATTCAGGCCGGCACACCAATTGTTAAGACTAACTCTGACGGGACACTAAGTAGTAGTTTGATAAGTAATTTTGATATGAAAAATTCTCCTATAGCTTTATCGTTGCAGTTCTTCACTAATTTTTCTAACCCAGTCAAGCCAGAATACTCTTGGAATAGGTCTTTACAAAATTCGCTCGATGTCTTTGCCAACGGTGACTTAGCTATATATTTTGGTTTTGCTTCTGAATTTATTAAAATAAAAGAAAAGAATCCTAACCTGAACTTTGATGTTGCTTTATTACCTCAAGTTGTTGGGGCCACAACTTACAGTACATTTGGTCGTATGTTAGGTTTTGCTATTATGAGAAATTCTATTAACCCGGCTGGTACTTACATTGTTTTGAATACTTTAGCTAGTGCGCAAGCTTTTCCATATTGGTCTAACATATTTAATATTCCATCTGCCAGAAATGATATGCTTGGTCAAATTGATAATAATGCTATTAAAACGGTTTTTAACCAGTCTGCTATAAGAAGCAAAGGTTGGCTTGACCCAAATAAAGTTGAGACGGGCAAAATATTTCAGGAAATGGTAGAATCATATACAACCGGCCGGGAAACACTTGAAGCGGTTATTAATAATGCCTCAGACAAAATAGATAATTTGATAAATATTAAGTAATATGGACAAAATAAATATTAAAAAGGTGTTGTTAGGTGTAAATTGTTTACTACTTCTTATAATTTTGCCCACTATTACTTTTGCTACCTTGGTTACTTGTGATGGAGGAGCAGGAGATGCATGTAATATTGATTCGTTTATAGAGATGATCAACATAATTATTAACTGGTTTATTACTATGGCTACAGTGGTTTTCACTATTTCCGCTATTTATGGGGGATATCTTTATATGACTTCTGGTTCTAACCCCGGTAATAAGGAAAAAGCTAAAACCGTATTATTGAGAACTTTAACTGGATTTGTTATAATACTTACAGCCTGGGTGATAGTTCATACGATACTAAATGCTTTGGTTCCTGAAGGTAGTACTATATTTAAGTTTATTGGCACTGGAGGAATTAAATTTTAAAATAAATGAAAATCAATTATAAAAAAATATCAGCATATATTGTTTCTCTCGTAGTATTATTAGTTCCTGTTGTATATTTATATGCAGCACAAGGTGGTGGAACTAATACAACTATCGATAACCCACTAAAAGAGGATGATATAAATAAAATATTGCTAAATATTATGAATATTGTTTCTGTGGTTGGAGGGATTATAGTGGTTCTCTTTATTATTTATTCTGGTTTCAAATTTGTCACCGCTCGCGGTAATCCAGAAGAGCTTAAAAATGCCAAAAATATTTTTTACTTCACTATTATTGGAGGGGCAATTCTTTTAGGTGCAAACATTATTGCAAATGTGGTAGTAAACACTGTGAAGTGCACTACTGGGGCTGGCACTTGTTAATAATATTAATTTAATAATAAATAAAATGAAAAAAATTGCTTATCTGGTTTCTCTCATAATCTTATCAGCTTCAGCTATACCAGCTTATGCTGTGGTGACCACTTTTAAACAAATGATTGATATCGTATTTATCAATGGTATTTTAAGTCCCATTGTTCCACTTTTGATTGGCTTGGCTGTGGTAGTTTTTATTTATGGTGTGCTTGTTCTTGTATTTTCAGAAGGAGGGGAAAAAAGGGAGGATGGTAAGAAGTTTATGTTTTGGGGAATTATAGGTATATTTGTAATGGTTTCTGTTTGGGGTTTGGTGGCTGTTTTACAGGGGACTTTTAATTTAAATACATCTACTCCGATTATTCGAATTCAATAATAATTTGAGTTGTGGATATACGGATTTACCAGTATTAAAAAAAAGGTTATAATTTAATTTGAACATAATAAAAAGGTCGTATATGAAATTTACAAGAAGTTTATTAGTTAAATAATTAAAAAAAATATGAAAAAGTTAGGTAAAATTGTTGGGGGTTTGGTAGGAGTTATGCCTTTAATGGCTTTAGCTCAAACAGCAAATACAACTTATTTACAATCACTTATTGGTGGAGCTAAAACTCTTTTGGATCAATTGGTAGTCTTTCTTATTGCCTTAGCTGTTGTCTGGTTTATCTGGAACGTTGTTCGTTATACTATGTCAGATGATGAGGAAAAGAAAGGTAAGGCTAAGGATCAAATGATTTGGGGTATTATTGCTATTGCAGTTATCGTTTCTGTTTGGGGTTTGGTTGCTATCTTACAAAGCGTCTTTGGAGTAAACACCCAAGGTGCTGGTAACGTTAAAAATCTTCTTCCTTAATAGTAATTTTTCAAATGATTTTTAATCTTATTGAAAAAGCTTATGCGGCACCTCTTCCAGTCCAAACAACAGTACTTATAGATAAAATACTAGCAAATATAGTAAACCCGATAGTGACCTTAATGGTAGCAGTGGCAGTGGTTTATTTTCTTTGGGGAGTATTTGAATTTGTGAGAAATGCAGAAAGTTCTGAGGAGAGAAAAAAGGGTGGTACTCATATGCTTTATGGGGCTTTAGGATTATTTATTATGGCTACTGCTTATGGAATAGTGAATCTAATAATCGGAACCATAACGCAGTGAAAATATTGTAAAAGTAAAAACCGGTGTTTATCAAAGATAAACACCGGTTTTTCTATATTCAGGTTTGGAAACCTCACTTTCGTTTTAGGGTGCAAGCGAATAATCTGCCAGATCTATCTGTTTGTTGACCGACCCAGATTTTTTCGCCAACTTTATTCATGTAGATACTTCCACCATCGATAGGATTATTTTGGGACCATGAGCCCTTATAACAATCACCACTTTTGGTTAGGTATTGATGACTAATTTCTGTCTTTCCCTTATAAGTAAATAACACACTAAACCATAAAGAGGTGGAATCGTTCCTCTCAATTTTAGCTTCTAGTGTGTTACTGTTAAGACCTCGATCTGCTTGACCGGGCGGCAAACTCCAGGTAAAGACCCATTCCTCAGGAGCTTTTGTGGCCCCTAAGTTAGTTGTTTGTGTTTGTGTTGGTAGTGGAGATGTTTGTTTACTCGGAATATGATTCCAAATAAATACGCATATTACTACCAAAACAATTATACCGAACGTCCAACTGAGTAATTTCCTAACTTTTTTCCAGTTGGGAGTCACACTCAGCTTTACCATCAGCATTGCCACTACTGCACTAAGAAAGAAAAAAGCGGCAACGACCGTTACAATTATTATCATAATATCCTCCTTGTTATTTCAGTGAGACTGCTACTGGGGGACGACCCTCGCCACTAACATTCGTCAGTGAGTTAAGGTTTGTCATTCCAGCTTGCTTTTCTGCAGTGAGTATTTGAGCAGTTGCTCTGGAGTCACTACCAGTTGCCCGGTGTTTATCTCCATAAACCTTAACATCTGCCGCACCTTCAATCAGTTTAGCTTTGGCACGATTTTTAGCAGCCTTTAGCTCTGCTTCGGATTTTATCACTATTGACTCATTTTCTCTCTTTGATGTAAAGGGAGCGTTGTAAGCTTTTTTAGTTTCCTGATCAGCAAAGTCAATATCTACAACATTTATCGCTTTGATTTCTTGGCCACAGATATCACCCAATGAGATATTACCATCTTCTTGTTTATTGAGACTAAGAATCAGATCAACAAAACCTGATTGCTCAATTACTTTTCCATCAACATTGGTTTTTCCTTCATTTTGAGATGTAATCAACATTTCTGTTTTTCTTGCTCCAAAGAAGTCACGACTTGCTGCGATAACTGCTGCAAATACCGGCTTTGTCCAACTAATTGGCAAACTCAAAGCTTTTGATGCATTGATTGTGGACATAGTTAGTTGAAGTTTAACTTTCAACCGAACTCCGTCTTGAGTCATTAACATAATAGTTAGCGGATACAAACCCTCAAGAAATATTGAAGAAGCTACGTCTTCAGTATACTCTAACTCAGAGTTCATATTTTCCACCGCTCCTGTTGCAATCTTGTATTGATACACATCGTCTAACCCAATAAAGCGAACACCATAGAGTCTCCACCAAAAACCTTTTGGAGTAACTTCAGTTTCTTCAATTTTACCAGTATCTGGGTTAACGTGCTTTTTTTTCCCAACAAGATTGTCAAAAAAGCTTATAATTCTACCATTGCGGCGTCTGGCCTTAATCCTGCCAAGTTTGGGACTAGAAAAGAATATATCTTTTTCCGCCCATTTGGGAATAAGAATTCTTCCCCACAGGTACAAGCCATAAATAAACATTACCAGTGAGATAACTAGCAGTACTATATTCATTATACTCATTTTCTCTTCTCCTTCTGCGCATAGCGCAATTTCTTATTTAGTTTCCAAACCTGTCAAAGAGCAGGTCTTAGAAGGGAACACCCCTTCCATATCTTTTTTAATCTTAGCATAATTTGTTGTAAAAGTCAAGGAGAACAAAGCTATAAAATATGCCTATAAATATTGTTTTGTGCGCGGGAGAGGAGTCTTGACCATTACATGGTCGGTACAGTCTTCGTATTTTTTGGATTAAGAAATCCGCAAAAATATACTCAGACTTTTCAAGTCCTCTCATATAAGTGCTTCAAAGCACTTATTCCGCCACAAACAAAAAACTGACTATTAAAGTCAGTTTTGTTTGTGCGCGGGAGAGGAGTCTTGAATCCTACAGATTCGGTACACCTTTTCTGTTTTTATATGTGATTACACAATAAAAAACTATCAAAGGTTTTCAAGTCCTCACAAAAGCTTTCCCAAAGCTTTTTTCTCCTTGCAACAAAAAATCGCTAGCAAGCGATTTATTTGTGCGCGGGAGAGGACTTGAACCTCCATGCCTTGCGGCACTAGCTCCTAAGGCTAGCGTGTCTACCGTTTCACCACCCGCGCATATTTAACTATAATGTTTATTTGTAGGGAATCTTCCATTACATGGACAGTACAGGTTTCCCATTTTCTCACAATAAGAATTGTTCAAAAATATGGGAGAACCTTTTCGCTCCCTACTCGAATGTGCTTCAAAGCACTTTCTTGTGCGACAATAAAAATTTACTAATTTTTATTGTCCGCCCAGTAGGGATCGAACCTACGACCTTATCCTTAAGAGGGATCTGCTCTACCAGCTGAGCTATGGGCGGATATTATTTTTTTATTAAATTACTGTCCTTGTGCTCGGGGCGGGAGTCGAACCCGCATCCGCTTTCGCAGACAACATTTTAAGTGTTGCGCGTATACCAATTCCGCCACCCGAGCATTTTCTATTCCTACCCCTATGTGTTAACTTTAAACTATGGCAATTCGGACATAAAACCCTAAGGTTTTCTATTCTATTATCCCTACCATTTCCATTTATATGGTCTAGTTCAAGAGGTAGTCTACCATCTTTTGATATTTTTTTCCAGCCACATTCCTCACATTGTTTATTTTTTAACCCAATCTCAAAAAGTCTTTTCTTTAATTTAAAACTCTGATAGTCACTATTTTTAATTAGGATTTTGTTAATAGTAATTCTAGGCTTCCCAATTCCAGTCAGTCCTTTATTCCATGCTTTTCCTTTAAAATGCTTATTATCTATCTTATATATATTAATATATTTATTAATTTGACTATAGTTTCCACCCGCTTGGACAAGGCCAATTTTATTTAGGACCTGTCTTATGCTAGTTGATGAGATAACTGCATCTCGTAAACTTTTTTCAGTCCATTTCTTTTTTTTGTGGCATGTATTGGTATACTACTAATAAACCCTAATCTTATTAGATTACCATATCGTGTACTTTAAAACAGTATTATTGAGGCGTAGGGCGGAATTGAACCGCCGTATAAAGATTTTGCAGATCTTTGCCTTACCACTTGGCTACTACGCCGAATCTATATCTTAGTTTTTTATTGTGATTTCGTCAATTCTTTGGCGGTGTTTTTCTCCTCGATCAATATCAAAGTGAAAAAACGGCATTCTGCCAACTTTTACTTTCTCATTCATAAAATCTCTAAAATCACTTAACTGCCTCCGAGCAAACTCTAAGGCCGCCTCCTGCTTATTATCTGGTAGGACGGTAAAAAGAATTGTAGCCTCTTTAGTTTCTTGCGAGAGTTTTACGTCAGTCACTGTTATAAGTGATTGACCATTGGATTCTCTCTGGAGAAATTCCGCAGCATATTTATGTATTTGATCTTTTAATTTTTCGTCTTTAAAATTTGTTGGCATTTTATTTTTTTATTAATTTAAACGCCTCTATTTTATCACCAGGGGCGGGGGTTATACTTGACTGTAGCTGGCAACCAAATTCCACACCAGATCTGACCTCACTAACTTTTTCTTTTGCTTGTTGTAATTCCTTAATTTTTCCTCGGCCGACTTCTATTTCTTTTCTCATAATTTTAACTTCATCACCAACGTTTATCTCTCCATCTTCCACTCTAGCCCCTATGATATTTCTGTCTTTTATTGCACTAAAGAATTTTAATATCTTTGCTCGTCCCGTCATTTCTTCAACATTTATTTTTGGAGTCTTTGACTCTGCCATTTCTACCAGCCACTCGGTTAGTTTATATATAATATTAAAGGTTTGAATTTGAATTCCAGATTTTTCTGCAGAAGCTAGAGCTTTTGAATCTATCTTCACATTAAAACCAAGCACAATTGAGTCAGCTTTCCCCGCAAGCATATTTATATCATTTTCTGTTATATCACCGACACCAAAATGCACAATTTTAACCTTCATTCTGTCATTTATTATTTTATCTAATTCGTGTTCAATTCCCTCTATGGAGCCACTAACATCAGCCTTTATAACCACATTGATAACACCAGTATTTTCATCAAAATCACAAACTGAAGCTTTAGCTGTTATTGGTTCATGATATGAGGAAATATAATTTAAAGCTTCTTCTTTTGTATCAAACGTTTCAAATTTATTACCAACCTTAGGTAAAATATCAAAACCTATTATTCTGATGGGGGAGGAGAAAGTTGCTTCGGTTATTTTCTTCCCTGCGAAATTTTCCATGATTCTAGTTGGAGCTAAAGCTTTACCACAAGCCACAAACATCCCACTTTTAATTGTGCCATCTTTTATGATCATAGTAGCTGAAATCCCTTTCTTCTTATCCATATTTGCTTCTATTACAACTCCTTCAGCTTTTTTTTCTTTATCACCTTCAAGCTCCTCCATTTCAGAAACTAAAAGCATTAAATCAAGTAATTCATTTACACCCTGACCAAGTTTTGCAGAAATAAGAGCAAAAGGTACTGAACCACCGTAGCCCTCAAGATATATTTCGTTTTCAGCTAAATTAGCTTTTGTTTTTTCAATATCTGCTCCGGGTTTATCAATTTTATTTATAGCTACTATCATCGGTGTCTCACTTTCCTTAATACACTGGAAAGCCTCGTTCGTTTGTTTTTTTACACCATCTTCTGCTGAAACAACCAGCACAGCAATATCAGCGACACTTGCACCGCGTCTGCGAATTTTAGCAAAAGATTCATGTCCCGGTGTATCTATGAAGGTAATTTTTTTGTTATTATGAATTACTTCATAAGCAGAAATCTTCTGTGTGATTCCACCAGCTTCAGAATCAACAATATTGGTTTTTCTAATATAGTCTAGGAGAGTACTTTTACCATGATCAATATGCCCCATGATACAAATCACAGGTGGACGCTCTATTTTCTTTTGTGCGTTCTCTTTTACCATATTGTTTTTTAAAAATAAAATTTAAACTAAAAACGTTCATTTGCTTATTTGATTGAGCTACTTGCCTTGAGCATCGCCTCTTTTTCCTCACTAGTTAATTCATATTCGGAAATCAAATTTTTTACTGGTTTAGAAAATATACTGACATGGTCTCTGGAATACATACTAGAAATAATCACCCCGTTTTTTTCTTCGTTAAGAAATGCTGTGGCAAAGCTTTGATTCCCCCCAGAACCATCACCACGGAAAGGGTTGAAACGAATAGTTTCAACTCCTGATATGGTTTTTTTAAGACGAAGATCATTGTCTTTAAATGTTTCTTCAGCTGAAACCTTAAACTTTTTTAACTCATTTATTTCTCTACTGATCAAGTCTATTGATTCATCTAGATTTTTGCTTTTACCAATAAGAAGTTTTCCTAGCCTGTTTTGTAGCCAAATAACCCAAGAAAAGAGGATGATTATAACAAAACCTGCACCACTTAAAATGTATATTTCAAGATTCATATAGTTATGGATTATACCTTAATTTGAATGAATTTGCAAAGCAGCATTCTTTTATATATGATTGGTTTTATGAAGAAAATCATTAATTTAGACGTTGCTGCTACAACTCCAATTAAAAAGGAAGTGCTCACCGCGATGAAACCTTATTGGAATGAAAACTATGGTAATCCAAGTTCTATTACAAAGATTGGAGTGAAAGCTAAGCAAGCAATAGAAAAATCAAGAAAAATAGTAGCGGAATATTTAAAAGCTAGACCGCAGGAAATTTTTTTTACTTCTGGTGGTACAGAATCGAACAATCTAGCAATTTTTGGTTTAGTAAATTATTTAGAAAAAATAGGCAAAAAAATTTCTGACTTGCATTTTATAACTACAAACATTGAGCATAGTTCTATTTTAGAGTGTTTTAAAGAGCTTAAAAGAAGGGGAGCAAAGGTTGATTATTTAAAAGTTAAAAATAATGGAATTATTGATATCAGGGATTTAAGAAAGTTATTAAAGTCGAACACTGTTTTGGTTTCAATTGGTTATGCAAATAGTGAAATAGGAACTATCCAACCTATTAGAGAAATTGCTAAGGAAATAAGACACTCAAGAAAGGATAGAGTGTATCCATATTTTCATGTAGATGCTAGCCAAGCTGGTTTATATTGTAATTTAAGTACAAATGAATTAGGAGTAGATCTTTTAACTATTGATGCTCAAAAAATGTTTGGCCCAAAGGGAATAGGCGCTATATTTGTTAAAGCCAGCATAAATATCTCACCAATACTTTTTGGTGGTGGACAAGAGAGGGGCTTACGCTCCGGAACGGAAAATGTTCCTCTGATTGTTGGTCTTGCTAAGACGATTGAATTAATCAGAAAGGATTTTGAAAAAAAGGCTAAAAGAATAAAAGTTATAAGAGATTATTTTTGGAAAAAAATTAAAAAAGAAATACCCGAAGCTGTGCTAAATGGTGATTTAGAAAATCGCTTACCAAATAATTTAAACATTTCGATACCCCTTAAGAACAGGAAGACAGGAATTGATTCAGAACTTGTTGTCCTTTGTTTGGACGAGGTTGGTATTATATCCTCAACAAAAAGTGCTTGTGATTATGAGGATGATGGGTCATTTGTCGTACGATCTATTAGTGGAAATGAAAAGCTGGCAAAATCTAGCTTACGTTTTACTTTGTCTGAAAATATAAGTATCAAGGACATCGATTATGTCTGTCTACATCTGAAAAAAATTATTAATAAGCAAATAAAATTTAGTTTTTAAAAAACTTGATTTTCTATATATAAGTTCTATAATTAGGATATGAATATAGAAAAACTAACAAAACAGCAGATAGTTTTACTTACTCTTTTAGTAAGCTTTGTGACTTCTATTGCTACAGGGATAGTTACTGTGGCTCTAATGGATCAAGCTCCTCCAGGTGTAACTCAGACCATAAACAGAGTGGTTGAAAGGACTATAGAGAAGGTAGTTACTGAGCCCGCTCAGAATAATGATAAAACTACTGTGATTACTCGCGAGACCGTTGTTGTCAAAGAGGATGATAAGATCGTAGAATCTGTAGATAAAAATAAAAATAGTATTGTAAGAATATATGCTGAAACTAAAAATGTCGAAGATGTAAATTCTAGATTATTTATTGGTTTAGGTACAATTGTCTCAAAAGATGGTTTGATTGTTACCGGGGATGTATTTGCTGATAAAGAAGGAAAGTATATTGTCACAATTGATAATAATAAGTTTTATGATGTTGTCGTTTTACCTAAAATACAAGAAAACACTTTTTATTTCTTAAAAATTTTTTTGGATCCAAAAAGTACAGTTAGCTTTACTCCAGTAACCTTCTCAGATTCATCTGGATTGAAGTTGGGTCAGACAGTGATTGCTTGGGGTGGTATAAAGCAAAATTCAGTTTCTACCGGGATTGTTTCTAGTCTAATAAATCCTGATGGAATAACAGATATTTCTGACAAGACCTCCACTAGCACTGCAGTTATTTCTACAAATGAGATTGTTGCTATAAATACAAATATTAATTTAGGTGATAGTCTTGCTGGGGGACCATTATTAAACCTTTATGGAGAAGTTGTTGGTCTTAGGATTAGCTCAAATATTTCTGGTAAATATATTTTCTTACCTTCAAATTTAGTTAAGAGTGAAGTTAATTTAGTTACTACTCCAACCATCTAACAGTTGATTTGAACTTTAATTTCTTTCTGTTATTATGTTTTGGTTTAGAAATTAATAATAATATTTAAATATAAATTTATGCCCCCATTTAATAATTTTACAACTAAAGCCAAAGAGGTTATTAAAAGAGCTCATGAGCTTGCTATTGAACGTGGACAAAACCATGTAAATTCTACCCACTTACTTGTGGCTCTTATTATGCAAGAGGAGAGTATAGTTTCCTCTATTTTAGATCGTCTTGAGATAGATGTGATTTTACTTTCAGATTCACTATTAGAAATAATTGATAATATTTCACCAGGAACAAATATTTCATCACCAGCTATGCAGATATATTTAACTCCTGATTTAGCAGCGGTGATTGAAAATTCTGGTAAGATTTCTAAGGAATTGCAGGATGAATTTATTTCAACGGAACATCTTTTTGTTAGTGTGATAGATACTCCAAGTCCAGCAAAAGATATGATGGCTAGATTTAAGATTGATCGAGTAAGGGTGATAAAAATTTTGGAGGAATTTAAAAGTAATAATATAACAGAAGTTCCAATAATTAAGAAATACAAATCTATCTCCAAATATACTAGGAATCTGACTAAATTAGCTAAAGAAAATAAATTAGATCCCGTGATCGGTAGAGATAAAGAAATCGGAAGAATAATCCAAATACTTTCTAGACGAACCAAAAATAACCCAATCTTGATTGGTGAGGCTGGTGTGGGTAAGACCGCTATTGTGGAAGGTTTAGCTATCAGGATATCAACTGGGGACGTTCCTGAATCACTTAAGGATAAGGAAATAGTCTCTCTTGATTTAGGTTTGTTAATTGCTGGTACAAAATACCGTGGGGAGTTTGAAGAACGTCTTAAGAATATAATCAAAGAGATTGAGAAATCAGAGGGAAAGATAATTGTCTTTATTGATGAAATCCATACCCTTGTCGGTGCCGGTTCGGCTGAAGGTTCAATAGATGCTTCAAATATGTTAAAGCCGGCATTGTCTCGCGGTGAATTTAGAACTGTTGGTGCCACCACTACCAAAGAATTTCAAAAAATAGAGAGAGATCCAGCCTTAACTCGCCGTTTTCAATCTGTGTATATAAATGAACCATCACTTGAAGATGCAATTTCTATTTTACGTGGTTTAAAAGAAAAATATGAACTGTATCACGGAGTTAGAATTACTGATGATGCAATAGTCGCCTCAGTAAATTTAAGTTCACGTTACATTACTGATAGATATTTACCTGATAAAGCAGTGGATTTAATCGATGAGGCTGCTTCTTCGTTAAAAATTTCTTTGGAAAATATGCCGCCAGTTTTAGAAGAAACACACAGAAAAGTATTACGTCTAGAAATTGAAAAGGAAGCTTTAAAGAAGGAGGCAGAAAGTGGCGCTAAAAAAGCTAAAGCCAGAGTAAAGGAGATAGAAAAAGACATTGCTGATCTAAAAGAAAAGACTGCGGAGATTGATTTGAAGTGGAAAAATGAAAAGGAGACTATTGCTGAAATAAAGACCATAAAGAAAAATTTAGAGCAAGATAGGTTGGAAGCCGAAGCGGCTGAAGCTAAAGTTGATTTAGCTAAGGCGGCGGAAATACGTTATGGCCGAATTCCGCAGATGGAAAAGGATTTAGTCATTAAAGTCAAAAGATTAAAAAATTTACAAAGCTCCAGACGAATGCTCAAGGAAGAAATAGGCGAGGAAGATATTGCGGAAGTTGTCTCTCGTTCCACAGGTGTGCCTGTAACAAGAATGCTCGAGGCCGAAGCTGAGAAATTAAACAGGATGGATGATGAGCTAAAGAAAAGAATTATTGGTCAGGATGTGGCAGTAAAGAAAATTTCTGATACCGTAAAACGTTCACGAGCAGGGATTTCTGACCCAAATAGACCGATTGGTTCTTTTATTTTTCTTGGACCTACCGGAGTCGGTAAAACCGAGCTGACAAAAGCTTTGGCAGAATTTATGTTTGATGATGAAAAAGCTTTGATCAGAGTGGATATGTCTGAATTTATGGAGCGTCATTCCGTTTCAAAACTTGTTGGTTCACCTCCAGGATATGTGGGTTATGAAGAGGGTGGAAATTTAACCGAGATGGTTCGCCATAGGCCATATTCTGTTATACTTTTTGATGAAATAGAAAAAGCTCATCCTGAAGTATTCAATATTCTTCTTCAAGTACTTGATAATGGACGTTTAACTGATGCTAAAGGGCGAGTAGTTAATTTTAAAAACACAGTGATTATTCTTACTTCAAATATTGGTGCTCAGTATATTGATAAAATGGAGGAGATTGGTTTTAGTCAGGATAAAGATAAAAATGCAGAATATAATGATGTGAAAGGTAAAGTTACCAAGGCACTTAAGGATCATTTTCGACCAGAATTTCTAAATCGTTTAGATGATATTATTATTTTTGATATCTTAAGTGAAAATGCAATAGCAAAAATAGTGGATATTCAATTACATATTGTGAGAAAGAGATTAGAAGAAAAGGAAATTAAATTGATTATTAGTAAAGAAGTTGTCTCTTATTTAAGCAAAGAGGGATATAATCCACAGTATGGAGCTAGACCATTAAAAAGATTAATTCAAGATAAAATACTTAATCCAGTAGCATCACTCATGATTTCTCGTGGCGTTATGTCTGGTGGAACAGTGAGTGTAGGTTTGAAGGATCAGGAGTTTACTTTTGAGGTGAAGGGTAGAAAAACCAATGTATTAAAAATTTCTCGACAGGTTCTTTCCGTTTAACGCAGACTAATCACTCCAGGAACCTACTGAATAATTTTTTGCTGAGGTTGATAATAATCATAAATCTGATAGACTATGTGAAGGTTAAATATGCGCCGGTCGTATAGCGGCTATTACAGGAGACTGTAAATCTCCCACCCTATGGGTATCGTTGGTTCGAGTCCAACCCGGCGCACACAGTAAATATATGAAAATCACCCATTACTTTTTTGGGTGTTTTTCTTTTACTGTGTGCGAGACGGAGCGCGACGGCGTGAGTCGGGGTAGCGCAAATTTTCAGCAGAAAATTATGGGTGACCACAATTGCTTGACAATTAAGTGCGCCGGAGCAAGCAATTTGAATTGCTTGCGTGTTGGACTCGAAAAGGTTCTCCCATAAAATTTAGAAATTTCTATTTCAAAATTTTGGGAAACCTGTACTGAAGCTGT
>JBFZBC010000023.1:0-28361 GCA_041308645.1 bacterium | reverse complement strand
TAGTGTTGACTTTTATACGCTCTTTTGCTAATATACACGGACCAAGCTCATATGAGCTTTTTGTTTAAAAAAAGGATTAATTTCACATGGCAAAAACATCAGTTAAAGCAAGAGCCAGGAAAGAACCAAAATTTAACTCACGTGTGGTGAGACGCTGTTTTCGCTGTGGCCGTAAAAATGGCTATATGAGAGACTTTGATTTATGTAGAATTTGTTTTAGAGAGCTTGCTAATCAGGGTAAAATTCCTGGCATTAAAAAATCATCATGGTAACAGACCCAGTCGCAGATTTAATAATCAGAATAAAAAATGCCGGTCAAGCCCGTAAGGAGACTGTTCTTTTACCTTACTCAAAATTAAAAGAAGCTATCTCTACCGTTTTAGTCTCAGAAGGATATTTAAAATCAGTAACCAAGAAAAAAAACAGTCCTGTTTTAGAGTTAGTTTTGAATTATCATAATGGTGAATCAAAGATAAAAGATGTTGAGAGAATTTCCAAGCCATCAAGGCGAGTGTATAAAGGTTTTGAAGAGATTCATTTATCTAAAGGAGGTTTTGGTCGCGTAATATTTTCTACTCCAAAAGGTATTTTGACTGATAGACAGGCTATAAAAGAAAAAGTTGGAGGCGAGGTATTGTTTAAGATTTGGTAGTTTGACTATGCTCACTGTAAATAGTTCAAAAAGGAAATAAATAAAAAAATGTCAAGAATAGGAAAAAAAATAATAACATTACCTGCTAAAACTGAAATCAAAGTTGACGGTAATACCGTTACTGTCAAAGGACCTTTAGGTGAACTTTCTCGTACATTTAAAGCGGGAATAAAAGTTGAAGTACAAGATGGCAAAGTTTCTTTTGTTCCACAAGCTAAAAATATCAATGTTGAATTAAACAGTCTTTGGGGTACTGTTTCATCTCATGTAGACAATATGATTACTGGGGTAAATAAAGCCTATGAAAAGAAACTGATCGTGGAGGGGATTGGTTTTAAAGCTGATGTTGTAGGTACTAATTTAGTTTTCAAGTTAGGTTTTTCACATCCTATAACAGTCGCTATCCCTAAAAATTTAAAAGTAACTTCTGAAAAAAATATTATTACTGTTTCAGGTATTGATAAAGATTTTGTCGGTCTTTATGTAGCAGAACTCAGAGCATTGAAGAAACCAGAACCTTATAAAGGCAAGGGAATCCGCTATGAGAAAGAAGTAATAAAGAGAAAGGAAGGTAAGAAGACGGTTTAAAGCAATGAATAAAATCAATATTAAAAAACAAAAAGTAGAAAGAAGGCACAAGAAAATTCGTGCTAAGATATTTGGTACAGAGGAAAAACCTCGTCTTTCAGTCTTTAAGTCTAATAAATATATTTATGGACAGTTGATCAATGATGATACTACTACCACTATTATTTCTTTGTCTTCAATGAAAGTAAAAGGAAAGACATTTATGGAACGTTGTCTAGAAACAGGAAAGGAGATTGCCAAATTAGCTTTAGCTAAAAATATAAAAGAAGTCGTTTTTGATAGAGGTGGTTTTAAATATGTTGGGCGAGTAAAAGCATTTGCTGACGGCGCTAGAACTGGAGGACTAAAATTTTAATATAAAAATATTTCCCCCGTTGGAAATTCAACAAAAATAAAAGAATATTATAAAATATTATGGAAAATGAGATAAAACAAAATAATAATAGCACTCCACCTGTTAAAATTTCTAATGGGGAGGCAGAAAAGACAACACCGGTTTCTACCCCAGCTCAAGTAGCTGGTGGCCGACCAAGCCGTTTTGCTCCACGATCTCCACAAGACAGAGGTGGTTTTGGTGCTAGACAAAAAAACCCTAGAAGGTCTGGTCATAGAGATTCTCGTCCAAGAAATGAGTTTGAACAGAAAATGCTAAATATTAGGAGAGTGGCTAGAGTTGCTACTGGTGGACGTAGATTTTCTTTTAGTGTTGCTATTGTCGCTGGTGATAAAAAAGGTAAAGTGGGAGTAGGGCTTGGTAAATCTGGGGATACTTCAGCTGCCATTGAAAAAGCCCTCCGTAATGCCAAGAAAAATATGATTACTTTAAATTTGACCAAAACAAATTCTATTGCGCATGAAGTCAGCTCAAAATACTGTAGTGCTAGAATTATCATCAGACCAGCCGCTGGGAGAGGAGTCGTGGCTGGTAGTGCTGTCAGAAATGTACTTGATTTAGCTGGAGTTAAAGATGTAACCTCTAAGATCCTTTCTGGTTCAAAAAATAAATTAAATATTGCTCGAGCTGCAGTGGACGCTTTATCTCAATTAAAAAAAATATCAGTTAAGGAAGTAAAAACCGAGGCTAAAGTTAAGCCAACAGCTACACCTGTAACTAAATAATTTAAAATCATGCAAATACATAACATAAAAAGAAAAACACCTAATAAGAAAGTTATGATCGTTGGCCGAGGAGGGAAGCGTGGTAAAACTTCTGGCCGAGGAGGTAAAGGGCAGACAGCTAGAGCTGGACATAAGATTCGTCCAGAGTGGAGAGATTTTATTAAGCGTATGCCAAAACTTCGCGGTTATAGTTTCCAATCAATCACTGGAGTTCGTGAACCAGTGGTAGTTATAAATTTAAATTTGATTAACGAAGCTTTTAAAGATGGTGCGGTGGTCAAACCTTCAACCTTATTTTCTCATGGTTTAGTTGCTCAATACAAAGGTAAAAATCAGAAGATTAAAGTTTTAGGTAGTGGAGAAATAAAGAAAAAAGTCACTTTAGTTGGTTGTACTGTTTCAAAATCTGCTCGTGAGAAAATAGAAAAAGCTGGCGGCTCAGTAAAATAGTTTTTTTTGTGTTAAGCTTTAAAGTTAGAATTAGTAGATAAATCAAATGCAGAACTTTTTTAAAAAAATTAGTTTGATTATAAAAGATCCATCCTTGAGGAATAGGATTATTTTTGTCACAGTTATGCTTGTTTTGTTTAGAGCCTTGTCTACTATTCCGATTCCTGGAGTTGACCCATTAAAGTTGCAAGCTTTTTTTGATAGTCCAACTGGTGACATTTTTGGTCTTTTTAATATTTTTTCTGGTGGTGGCCTTTCTAATTTATCAATAGTGATGCTTGGTGTTGGTCCATATATTACCGCTTCTATAGTGATGCAGCTTTTAACCATGATCTTCCCAAAACTAAAAGAGATGTATCAACAAGAAGGTGAGGCGGGCCGGGCTAAATTTACTCAGTATTCTAGACTTCTTACTATTCCTCTAGCACTAGTTCAGGGTGGTGGTTTCTTATTATTACTTCAAAAATCAGGAGTAGTCACCCAGTTAAGTGCTTTGGATATGATTGCAAACATTATAGTTATAGTTGGTGGTTCAATGCTTTTGATGTGGATAGGTGAGCTTATGACCGAGTTTGGTATTGGTAACGGAACTTCTCTAATTATTTTTGCTGGTATTGTGTCTTCTTTGCCAACACATCTAGCTCAACTTTTAGTCACTTTTTCATCTTCACAGATTCCACTTTATATCGCTTTTATCTTTGTGGCTCTACTTGTGGTTGTTGGTGTGGTTATCGTTACGGAAGCTGAAAGGCCAATACCAATCACTTATGCTAAGCGAGTTCGGGGTAATAAAGTGTATGGTGGAGTTTCCACTTATTTACCTTTGCGTGTTAATCAGGCGGGAGTGATTCCAATTATTTTTGCTCTTTCAATTTTACTTTTCCCTCAGATGATTTTTCAATATTTAACTACAAGCTTTAGCGGAGGAACAATAGGCTCTATTTCTGCTTGGATTTTAGGGGTACTTAAGAACGGTTGGTTCTATTCTATCTTTTATTTTGTTTTGGTTTTCTTATTTACTTATTTTTACACAGCTGTCACCTTTGATCCACACGCTATCTCTGAAAATCTTCAGAAAAATGGTGCGTTTATTCCAGGGGTCAGACCAGGGCAGAGTACTTCAGAATATATCGGGAAGGTTTTAACCAGGATAACTTTAGTTGGAGCAACCTTTCTTGGTTTTATTGCGGTTCTGCCCCTCGCTATGAAGGCCATTACTGGTATTCAGTCACTTGCTATTGGTGGTACCGCCCTTCTTATCGTTGTCTCTGTGGTGATTGATCTCATGAAGAAGATAGATGCTCAGGTGAGTATGAGGGAGTACTAAAATGTCAAAATTTTACGTCGTCGGAACCCCAATTGGAAATCTGGAAGATATCACGTACCGCGCGGTGCGGATTTTGAATGAGATAGATTTGATATTATGCGAAGATACGCGGGTGACGATTAATTTACTAAATAAATATGAAATTAAAAAAACAACTTTGAGTTATCATTCCAAAAGTAAGTTATCCAAGACCGAGCAAATTTTAAAATTGATTGAAGAAGGGAAAACCTTGGCTTTAGTGTCTGATGCTGGCACACCCACTATTTCTGATCCTGGTTCGGTGCTGGTAGCTAAAATAAAAGAAACATATCCCGATATAGAAATAATCGCCATTCCTGGGCCAAGTGCCGTTATTTCGGCCTTATCTATATCTGGTTTGAATATAGCAGAGTTTACTTTTCTTGGTTTTTTACCACATAAAAAAGGACGGGAGACTTTGTTCAAGGAAATCGCCAGCTCAGAGAGGGTAAATGTTTTTTATGAAAGTCCGCACCGAATTTTGAAGGCTTTAGACTCTTTGATAAAATTTGCGCCAAACAAAAAGGTGGTGATTGCCCGGGAACTTACTAAAATTTATGAGCAAATTGTTTCTGGCTCGCCTGCTGAAGTCTTACAATATTTTACTGCTAATCCTGATAAAGTAAGAGGGGAGTTTGTCGTCATGGTAGCTGGTAAATAATTATGCTATATTTAGTAAGCTTAATAATATAAATAAAATTTTATGAAAAAAATTTCAACAATTACCGGTTTAGGATTTCTTGTCTTAATAGTGTCGTCACCACTTATCTCTATTTCTAGGGATTGGAAAGACTATATCTTAATGTTTAGTGGCTTATTTATTATTGTTTTGGCTTTTTTAATAAAGAAAGAATTACATAAGGTAATCAGAATATTTCGTGGAGTTGAGGAAGTTAAGAAAGATACTTATGTTGAAAACAATCCACAATAAATATTTTTATGTCGGACTTTTAAGTATTGCTATTTTAGTTTTGGTTTTTTTTATTTTACCACGCTTTTTACCGGCCACTTTTACTCTCGGCTTAAAGACTGATTTTGCAAGGGTTGCTTCTTCCCCAGCTACTTCCTCGGAAATAATTCTACCGGTAAAAAAAATAGCTAAACATTTGGAAACACCAGAGGCGGTTAAGGGTATTTACATGACGGCCTGCGTGGCGGGGACACCAAGTTTCCGGGCCAAGCTTTTAAAGCTAGCCAAAGAAACAGAAATTAATTCAATTATTCTTGATATCAAGGATTATACTGGAACTATTTCTTTTGAGATTGATCAACCGCAGTTTGCGGAAAATATAGGAACCGGTTGTATGGTAAAAGATCTAGTTGAGTTTGTAGAGACCCTCCATGATAATAATATTTATGTAATTGGCCGTATCACCGCCTTTCAAGATCCACAAATGACCAAGCTTCACCCGGAGTGGGCGGTGAAGAAAAATTCCGATAAAAGTGTGGTTTGGAAGGACCGTAAAGGTTTGAGTTTTGTGGATGCCGGTGCCACGCCTATGTGGCAATATTTGGTAGATTTAAGCAAGGCCTCATACGAGATTGGTTTTGATGAAATTAACTTTGATTATATTCGTTTTCCTTCTGACGGTGATATGAAAGACATTTATTATCCCTGGAGTGAAAAGATTTGGGCTCAAAATAAATTAACCTCTTCTTCCTCATTAATCTTAACTTCTACCAGTTCTTCCACCGCTTCAACTACTAAGCCGGTTATTATGTTAAGTAATAAAGCGTTAGTGATGGAAACTTTTTTTAAGTTTTTGTATGAGGAATTAAAAAATACCGGGCTGAAATTATCCGTGGACTTTTTTGGTATGACCGCTACAAATTATGATGATTTGAATATTGGCCAAGTTATGGAAATGGCCGTGCCTTATTTTGATTATATTTGCCAGATGGTTTATCCGTCACATTATCCGGTTGGTTTTATGGGTTATAAAAGCGTGGCAGAAGTAAATGCCCATCCTTATGAAATAGTAAAGTTTTCCATGGATAGTGCTGTTAGGCGAATAAAAGCGGTTGGTGGGGATCCATTACAATTACGACCTTGGTTACAGGATAATGATTACCCTGTGCCTTACACCCCGGCTATGGTAAGAGAACAAATACAAGCTACTTATGATGCTGGTCTAACTTCTTGGATGCTTTGGGATGCTGGTAACACTTACACTCAAAGCGCTCTTTTGGACGAATAAATAATTAGAAAATAAAAAAGATCTGACTGGTTGGCAGGTCTTTTTTATTTTCTAATTGTTTATGTTATAATACTTTCAAATGTATCCTGTTAGAAATTTAGCTTCACTTATAGAAACCAGATGTATGTTCAATAAAATAAATATAAATAATAATTATAAGAAACTAGCGTTTCAAAATCATTTGAAGCTAGTTTCTTATTTCTAAGGAGATGTACGATCCAGAGAGAGTAACAACCTTTGCTTTTACAGATTCTCGAAATAAGAATGTCGAATTTGGTATTAAAGCCAAGGATAGAACCCGTCATGTTTATGTAATAGGAAAGACAGGAATGGGTAAGTCTACTCTCTTAGAGAATATGGCTGCTCAGGATATTGCTAACGGCGAGGGTATGGCTTTTATAGACCCTCACGGTAAAACGGCTGAACTTCTTTTAAATTACGTACCGGAACATCGCCTAAAAGATGTTTTATATTTTGCTCCTTTTGATCTAGAACATCCGATATCTTTTAATGTTCTTGAAGATGTGGGTTTTGATAAAAGGCATTTAGTGGTGTCAGGTCTTATGTCTACATTTAAAAAGATTTGGATGGATGCTTGGTCAGCGAGAATGGAATATATATTGAGCAATACTTTATTAGCATTACTTGAAACTCCGGGCACAACTCTTCTTGGTGTAAATCGAATGCTTGCCGATAAGGACTATCGAAAGAAAATTGTTGATAATGTGAAGGATCCATCAGTAAAGTCATTTTGGTTAGATGAATTCGCTAAATATACGGATAGGTTTGCCGCTGAAGCCACGCCAGCTATTCAAAATAAAATCGGCCAGTTCACCAGCAATCCTTTGATTAGGAATATTATTGGTCAGCCCAAATCTTCATTTGATTTGAGGAAGATGATTGATGAAAATAAAATAATAATTATAAATCTTTCTAAGGGCCGAGTCGGGGAGGCAAATGCCAATCTTTTAGGTTCGATGCTTATTACTAAAATTTATTTAGCGGCTATGTCTCGAGCTGATGTCTCTGAAAAAGAATTACAAAAATTACCAAATTTCTATCTTTATGTGGATGAGTTTCAATCTTTTGCTAATGAAAGTTTTGCTGATATTTTATCAGAGGCAAGAAAATATAAATTGAATTTGACTATTGCTCATCAGTATATAGAGCAAATGTCCGAGGAAGTCAGAGCTGCCGTTTTTGGAAACGTGGGTACGATGATTACTTTTAGAGTTGGGGCTTTTGATGCTGAAATATTAGAAAAGGAATTTGCCCCACAATTTACCGCGGAGGATTTAGTGAATCTTGGTTTTGCTCAAATCTATTTAAAATTGATGATAAATGGAGTTAGTTCTCAACCATTTTCTTCTACTACAATGCCACCAATAAAAGAACCCGAAATTTCTTTTAGAAATCAAGTTATTGAAATGTCACGTCAGCAATTTGCTAATGATCGAGACAATGTTGAACAGGAAGTTATAGATTGGCACAAAGATAAGGATGTTATTCCTAAAAAAAATGAAAATAGTATATTAGAGAAAAAAAAAGAACCTGTTGTTGTAAAATTTATCTCGCCTAAGCGGGTTGAGGAAAAATTTTTTGTGAGTCAAGAGAAGAAATCTTTTACGTCAGTGCCAAATAAGATTTTTGAGCGACCTAAATATATTAAGAAAGAAGATTCTAGACCAGTACCACCACCCAAGTTAGATTTACCAAATGATGACTTTATACCGCTTAAAGAGTTGAAGGTTAAGATACCTATTGAAAATTCAAATTCTAATATTACAAACAACAAAAAAGTGGTAAATGAGAAAAGTCTATCTGAGCTTAGGGAAGTTTTACGGTCTTTTACTAAGGATAAAAAAGATGCTAAGGTAGTAAATCAAGTTGAAAGTATGCCTGAAAAATCCAAACCAGCCAAAATTTCTGAAACAGAAACTTTTTCGGGCAAGGAAATTCCTGAGGATAAGCTCAGACAAATACTTCATGTTGATAAAAAATAATTTATGAAAAACATACTAAAATATTCAATTTGGACTGGTATCTATGTTACCTTAATTATTCCTTTTATTGTAGGTAATAATATGTTTTTTCCATATATTACAGGAAAAGCTTTTACGTTTAGAATTATTGTCGAAATTATTTTAGGCCTTTGGCTTATATTAATTATTAAAGATAAAGAATACAGACCAAAATGGTCATGGTTACTGGGTAGCGTTTTTGTTTTTATCTCTATTTTGTTTATTTCCGATCTTCAGGCAGTGGCCCCTTTTAAAGCTTTTTGGAGTAATTTTGAGAGGATGGAGGGTTTTGTGACTTTTGCTCACTTATTGGCTTACTTCCTGGTGCTAGGCTCAATGTTTAATACTGAGAAATTATGGCTCTGGTTTATGCGCGCAAACGTGCTTGCTGGAACTACCATGGCTATTACCAGTATTGATTCAGCCACAGGGGTTCGGTTTTCTGGCCCGCTTGGAAATCCTATTTATATAGCTGTCTATTTTCTCTTTATATTTTTCTTTACTCTGATAGTTTTATATAAGGATGTGCTAGTTAAAAATTTAACATTACTTAGCTTTCCTAGTGAAACTATGAGATTAGTACGCAATAATAAAACTATTTTTGCTAATACCTTATTTTATATTTATTTGGCTGTAGCCGCTCTATCATTGTTTGTAGTATATAGAACCTCCAGAGGGGCCCTGCTCGGAGCTATCGGTGGTATATTTATTGCTGCACTCCTAATTTCTATTTTTGAGAAACCTGCCCGAACGACTGGTGTAATTCAGTCGGGCGGGGAGAAAAAAGTCATCAAGCATATAGCTATTGGAGGTATTCTAGCAGTTATTGCTACAGTAGTAATTTTTATTGGTATTAGAAATACTCAATTTGTTAAAAATAATCCAACCCTTTCTAGATTAGCTGAAATTTCTTGGAGTAATGTGAATGGTCAAGCGAGACAATTAGTTTGGCCTATGGCAATAAAGGGTTTTCAAGAGAAGCCTATTTTAGGTTGGGGACAAGAAGGTTTTAATTATGTTTTCAATAAATATTATGATTCTCGAATGTATGCTCAAGAGCAGTGGTTTGATCGGGCACATAATGCACCGCTAGATTTTTTGGTGGCCGGTGGAATACTAGGACTACTTTCTTATTTAGGATTATTCGTTTCTGTTTTATATTTACTCTGGTTTAAGAAAAATAATTTTGATATTACTGAAAAGGGTATAATAACTGGTCTTTTAGCTGGTTACTTTTTTCAAGGTATTTTTGTTTTTGATAATAATGTTGGTTATATTTTATTTTTTACAGCTTTGGCTTATATTCATTCTCGGTCAGTTGAGAATGACGAAAATAAGCCAGCTTTCCGTTTCTTATCTAATTTTGTTTCAGATGAAGAATATCAGAACTATATTTTAATCCCTCTTGTTGTTATTATTACTTTCGTTTGTATTTATTTTATAAATGTTCCAGGTATTCAGGCAAATAAATCATTAATAAATGCCTTAAAATTAGTTCAGAGTGGTCAAGTGGCTTCTGGTTTAGAATCTTTTAAAACAGCACTTTCATACAAATCAATGGGTGATGCAGAGATCCGCGAACAGTTATTAGCACATATACCGTCAGTTTTAAGAATGGCAGGCTTGGATCAGAATATTAAGAACGAATTTGTAAATTTTGCTATTAATGAGGTTAATAATCAAATCGATATTGTGCCTAATGATGCTAGATATCATATTTTATTAGCATCACTATTTAATAGTATCGGTCTTTATAATGATGCCAAGCCATATATAGAAAAAGCAATTGAGTTATCCCCCAAAAAACAGACAATGAGGTTTGAATTAATTCAATCTTTATCTGGTATGGGTAGTAGCACAGAGGCTATGATTGAAGCTAAATCAGCTTATGAATTAGAAACTAATTATGATCAAGCAAAACAGTTCTATATTGTTACTATTCAAAACGAAATCAAAGTGAATCCAAAATTTAAAGCAGAAGGGGAGCAAATTATTAACAGTTTGAGTACAACAACAACTACTAATTAAAATTTGCTTATTTTATCAATATATGCTATCATACAAGGGTGAGTGCTAGCAATGACTAGCTCAAACGAATGTCTGTGTAAAGCCCCACTTTGGTGGGGTTTTGCATGTGCCAAAAAATAAGGAGCAAAGCGACTATATTTTTTGAGCATCCCGAACCAATTTCACCCAACTTCAGTAAATAACTGAACAACTAGAACTTACTAAACAATAAATAAAGTATTAAAGATAATTCTCAAAAATTGGTGGGGGATTGTTTTTGTTTTTAACTAGTATTATTATATACTAGTGCCTCCGATTGTTCCCGGTCACAGCCGGCGGTTGCACTCACATAAGACATTAGTTTTGGAGTTAGCCCCCGCCGGCGTTGATTTGGAACAATAAATAATGCAAAGAGAGGCAACACGCAATCCCTGCCTAAAAGTAGGGATTTGTGCTTTAATTTGTTCATTAATAACAAAAACTTAAACTGGTAAAATGATTAGGGTTGAAGAAAATATTTTATTGAGAAATTTCACAACATTAAGGATTGGTGGTGAGGCCAAGTATTTTTTGATTATAAAAAATGAGGATGATTTAAAAGAGGCTATTTCCTTTGCTAAGAAAAGTAAGTTAGCAATCTTTGTTCTCGGTGGTGGTTCAAATATTTTAGTTTCAGATAGTGGTTTCTCTGGTTTAGTAATTAAGAATGAAATTAAGGGAATTAAATTCATTGAGCAAATGGACGGTGAAGTTGTGTTAGAAGTTGGCTCTGGGGAGAATCTAGATAACGTTATTGCTTTGTCGGTGATTAGGAAATTATCTGGTTTAGAGAATCTATCTGGAATTCCTGGGACGATTGGGGGAGCGTCGGTGCAAAATGCCGGGGCTTACGGAGTGGAATTAAAAGATTGTTTAGTTTCCATTAGTGGAATTAATCTTGCCACTGGCAAAAAAATCAACTATAGAAATTTTAACTGCCAATATGGGTATCGTGACAGCATTTTTAAGAAAAATAAAAAAATAATTATTACCAAGATAACTTTAAAATTAAGTAAAAAACCTTTATATAATTTGGAATATTTAGGATTGAGAGCTAAATTATCAGACGACAAAGGCTTAACAGTAGAAAAAATACGAAAAGCTGTTTTAGACATTAGAGCGAAAAAATTACCTGATTGGCATAAGGTGGGAACCGCTGGTTCCTTCTTTAAAAATTTGATAATAAACCAAAGTAAATTTGATGAATTAAAAGAAATATTTCCATTGATGCCAGGTTTTTTTGAATCTGTTGGTATGATAAAAGTTCCTTTGGCTTGGATATTGGATAATGTTTGTAATCTTAAAAATTATAGAGTAGGTGATGTATGCTTATATGAAAAACAGCCAATAGTTTTAGTAAATTTAGGTGGTGCCACTGAAAAAGATGTAATAAATTTTACCAAAGAAGTTTCAAGGATAATTAAAGAAAAAATTAATTTAAATATTGAGTGGGAGGTAGAGAGAATTAATTAATTAAAAATTTTGAAAGAAAGTTATCCACAGTTAAATAATTAAAAATATAAAAAATGATTGCATTTTTTTTTATTTGTTATAAAATTATAAGAGTTCAATGATTTTTTCTACTCGGTCGAAAAAAGTCATGAGCTCATTAGGAAAAAATTAATTTAAAAAAGTTTTAAGATTTATTAAAATAAAAATTAAAACCCTACAACTATTATGGCAAAAAAAGCAAAGAAGACAGTAAAGAAAGGAAAGAAGACAGTAAAAAAAGGAAAGAAGGCAGTAAAGAAAGGAAAGAAGAAATAATTCTTTAAAAAACACGGGACGAAAGCCCTGTGTTTTTTTGTACATAAATATGTTAAAATACTCTCAATATGTCATTATTAAGCAGTATTTTTGGTAATAAGTATGAGAAGGCGGTTAAGCCTTTTTGGATTGTTGTGGAGCAAATTAACGCCTTAGAAGAGGGTATTAAGGTCCTGTCTAATGCTGATTTGAAGGCTAAAACGGGGGAATTTAGGCTTAGACTTAAACCAACAGATCAGGGTGGAAAAGGTGAAACCCTGGAGCAGATTTTGCCAGAGGCTTTTGCGGTAGTCAGAGAGGCATCCAGACGAACTTTAGGTGAGAGACATTTTGATGTTCAGCTAATCGGGGGAATGATTTTAAATAAAGGCGGGATTGCTGAGATGCGGACGGGAGAAGGAAAAACTTTAGTGGCTACTTTACCAGCCTACTTAAATGCTCTATCTCAGCATGGGGTGCATATTGTAACTGTGAATGATTATCTCTCTCGCCGTGATGCGGTGTGGATGGGTCAAGTGTATGATTTTCTAGGATTAACTGTTGGTGTAATAAATCACGAAAGCTCTTTTTTGTATGATGCCAAGCATATTACTGATAAAGCGGTGGCGGAAAAGGAGGATAAGGAAAGAGATGAATTGGGTTCCTTTAAGGTGGTTTATGATTTTTTAAAACCTTGTACTAGGCGGGAGGCTTATGCCGCGGATATTACCTACGGTACGAACAATGAGTATGGTTTTGATTATTTACGGGATAATATTGAGTATGCGGAAAAAGATTTGCGTCAACGTGAATTTAACTTTGCGATTGTGGATGAGGTAGATTCCATTTTGATTGATGAGGCCAGAACTCCTTTAATTATTTCTGCTCCGACAACTGAATCTGGAGATTTATATTTAAAGTTTGCAGACATTGTAAAATATTTTAAAAAAGATGAAGATTTTACAGTAGATGAGAAGCTGAAAGCCATTCAACTTACTGATGCTGGTATTTCTAAAGCGGAGAAAGCTTTGGGCTTAGAAAATATTTATACCGATGCTGGAATAAAGTATGTGCATCATTTAGAAACCGCAACAAGGGCTAAAGCCTTATTTGAGAAGGATACGGATTATGTGATAAAAGATGATGAAATAATAATTGTGGATGAATTTACCGGAAGGCTTCAACCTGGCCGAAGATGGTCTGAAGGTTTACATCAAGCAATTGAGGCTAAAGAGGGAGTAAAGATCCAAAAAGAATCTAGAACATTTGCTTCTATTACCTTCCAAAATTATTTTAGGCTTTATAAAAAATTATCTGGTATGACCGGAACGGCACTTACTTCTGAGGAAGAATTTTATAAAGTGTATCACATTGAAACTTTTTCTATTCCTACCAATCAGGAAATTAAAAGAAATGATAAAAATGATCTAATTTTTCAAACGGAACATGGTAAGTTTTTAGCTGTTGCTAAACAAGTAAAGGAATTACAGAATAAGGGGCAGCCAGTTTTGATTGGTACGGTATCTATTGAGAAAAATGAAATTCTATCTACTTATTTAACTAAAGAAGGAGTGAAGCATAATGTTTTAAATGCTAAAAATCACGAAAAGGAAGGAGAAATTATCGCTTCCGCTGGGTATAAGGGAGGTGTAACGGTAGCCACTAACATGGCTGGACGAGGGGTGGATATTAAGCTTGGTGGTGTGCCATTTAATAAAGAAAAACATGAAGAAGTGAAAAATCTTGGTGGGCTTTGTGTAATCGGAACCGAGAGGCATGAGGCCAGAAGAATAGATAATCAGCTTCGGGGGCGCGCGGGCCGTCAGGGTGATCCTGGCGAAACACAGTTTTATGTATCACTTGAAGATTCGTTAATGAGAATTTTTGCTTCGGATACGATTAAAAAACTTATGGGGCGGTTTGGTATGGCTGAGGATCAGGCTATTGAAAATTCTTTAATTACTAGGTCATTAGAAACTGCTCAAACAAAAATTGAAGGTTTTAATTTTGATTCTCGTAAACATGTTCTAGAGTATGATGATGTATTAAATTATCAAAGAAAATTAGTTTATAGTAAAAGACGTGATGTACTTTTAGGTGATAAAGAAATGGTGCGGGCTAAATTAGACGAAGTGATTAATAGTAATGAGGCAGTAACAAAAATAATAGAGGAGAAAATTAATGTTATGGGGGCGGATGAATTTTATCGAATTGCTAAAATACTTTTATTACAATCTATTGATATGTTCTGGGTGGATCATTTGGAAATAATGGATTATACCAGATCAAGCGTGAATCTCAGGGCCTACGGTCAGCGAGACCCATTAGTGGAGTATAAAAAAGAAGGGTTACGTCTATTTAAAGAGATGAATGAGGCAGTTAATGACCAGATATTAAAAATATTACCTAACATTGGTGCGGGAGCTTATCAAAAACAGGAGCAGGAGTTAAAAGATACGCAAAAACATATGGTTATGGCTGGTGGTGGAACGGAAGATAAGGATGGTAATAAGGCCAGTTCGCCAGTAGTTGTAAAAAAGGTAAATAAGGTGGGGCGCAATGATCCCTGTCCGTGTGGTGCGAAAAAAGCAGATGGAACACTTGTAAAGTATAAACATTGTCACGGAAAATAAAATTATATTTTTTTATAAAAAGATTTAACTCTCCCCAGTATAAATTTTCTTGTTTCCTTGATATCGCTCCTATTATTTATAGAAATAATTTTTCTCGTAATTAACGAATGACAATTTGGGCAGACTACCATTAGATTATCTATTTCGTGCAATCCTCCCTGAAATCTTGGCATAATATGGTGGGTATCTATAGCTAATTTATATCCGCATAATTCACAAATTTTACCATATTTTTTTATTGCTTGTAATCGAACCCAAGCTCTATGTTTTTGAATTTCTCCTCGTAAATACTTTCGTTGGCCAAGTTTTCTCCTTCTATAGCCGACGTTCCATCTTGTAGTATTTTTGTAACCCATTTCTATTAATTTTTTAGTGATTTCGTTGTCATCCATTTCTTTACAATTATTACGAATGTAATCATCGATAATTACATGAGGCAGTTTTTCTAGGGTAGTATATGCATCCTTTTTTAATTCTGGATAGCCGTGTCGTCTAATGCGTGCAAGGTGCATACTACAATAGTTTTGGGTTGTATTTTTATAAGTTGTAAATTTTGTACAACCTTCTATTTTGCATTTATTCATATTAAGCTAATAGTACATTAATATATATAAAATAGCAACGATATTTATATATTAAAAACATAAGAAATGTTATGGTAGTGGGTAAAATCTATTTTATACTTGCCTATTTACCTTTTTTGCTGTATAAATATCTAACGTATGCAAAAGTATCAGATGAAACTTGCGACAGGACCATATAATAATATTGCATTGGGAAGAAAAGTAATTGAATCCCGTCTTTTTGATGAAAAACGCCAACAAATCGCTATTGGTGATATAATTATTTTTAGTGAAAATGACAAACCAGAAAATAGTGTAACTAGTGTTGTGAGAGGATTGTTACGCTATCAAACATTCAAGGAACTTTTTGCAGATCATAACCCAACTTTGTTTGGCGAAGAAAATCAAGATTTTCTTTTAAGGCAGATAAAACAATTCTATTCTGATGAGGATGAACAAAAATATGGAGTGATTGGGATACGAATCGAACTACTTGACTAAGTATACTCTTATGTAGTATTATAGAAAAGGGTACTCATTGGTAAGTACGTAAACTTTTTTGTTGCTCAAGAAGCCATATTGGTTTTCCCGCAACAAATCAATGAAAGGAGTTCTTTAATGATAGCTGTACGTAAAGTCGAACTCGTTGACCTGCCTGTTGTTGCCGAGATGATGCATAACGCATTAGATCCGTACTACGGCGGTGACCATCGAACGCACGCAAAACGTATCGTCGAAACTGCTTCTGGTGGTAACAAGGATCCGAAAGGTCACTTTTCAGCTGAACAGCTGATGTATGTGGCGGTTGAGGAAAACCACATTGTGGGTATTCTTAATTTCGTGTCCAAATATCAGGGTACGGTCAAAATCAGTCCGTTGATTGTCTGTGAGGAAGCAAGGGGTAAAGGTGTTAGTCGTCTACTTCTTCAAAAACTCAATGAGTATGTGGAGAAGTATCGAGTCAGGCAAATCTATTGCACTGTCTCAGCGAAGAACACTCTTGCGTTGAGCTTCTTTTTGGCACAAGGTTACGTCTGCGCGGGGACAGCAAGTCGGCACTATCGTAATGATATTGATGAGATAATGCTCTACAAAATCGTGGAGCACGATGGGGTCTTTCCAGAGGAGCGTACCATATCGGTCCGACCAATGGAAAAACAAGATGAAGAGCAGGTTCGTAATCTCGTCATTAGTCGTTTGTCGCCTTACTTCAATGGTATCGATGATCGTTGGGTCACGGCACTTTTTGAGGGTGGTGCACGTAGGGATACTCGTGACCCGAATGAGAAATATAAAATTATTTGGGTGGCGAAGACCCCCGATGGTACTGTTCTTGGAGTTGCAGCAGCAACCCCAAAGAAAGGTCAGCCTATCAAGCTGATGCCGTTCTTAGCTGAAGATATACAGGCATTTTCCGCTCTGGTTGCGGAATTGCCCAGTCATCTTCGAGAGTTCGGTCACAAACTCTACACTCATACTGTCCCTACGAGTGTGGAGGTTGAAACGCTTCAACATCATGGTTGGCGCATAGAGGCAATGATGCCCGAAGCGTACAAATGTGGTGTCGTTACACAACAGTGGGGACTTGTAATGGAGAAAACAGTTATGAGAATGATGCGTGCTAAACGCCAGTACTTCAATGCTATTATGGCAGGCACTAAACCTCTTGAGGTTCGTGTCGGCTATGGTAACATCCGTAGTATCAAGAAGGATGAAAATATCTATCTTGAGTGCGGTCGCCAAAGTGGTATTGTTAAGGTTGTGGATATCCGCATCTATCAAACGTTTGTCGAAATGCTGAAGCATGAGAAGGCTGAGCACATCGTACCTGATGATCCCGCATCTACACTCCGTATCCTGGAAGGTATTTACCCAAAGGAGAAAGAAAGTCTCGGCGTGTACGTCTTGCAATTAAAGGTAATCAAATAGGCTTAGGATAATAAACCATCCACAGCCTCGAAGATAAGCCTGCCCGATACTCTAAAAAAGTATCGGGCTTTTTTATGTCACGTCAAATAAATACCTTTTCATTATTTTTTATTTAAAAATATTTTTTTGTAGATGTGACATATTTCATCTATGTTAATAAGGGCAAAAATTCCTTCCTATTAAGATAACACTTTAAGAAGTGCTGTGGCGCTTAGGGGAAAACTATTTGACTATTTATGATATTGGGTTTATTCTAGTGAAAGAAATTGGTCGTTGATGTATAATGGTGGTTAACAAAGGAGGTTGATGTGTTGGTACAATCTGATCCACAGGATGGCCATGGGTTTCAAAACGAGTTTTGCGGGTGTGATCTTACTGAGGTAAAACCAAAACTTAAAAAAAAGGTGCGTAATTTTCGGGAGGGTGTTCTTATTGTTAAGGAGTGTCAATATCTTTATGGTCATTGGAATCCCAGACGGCCGAGAACGCCTTTGGCCCAATGCCTTTTTCATAAAGTAAAGTCAAGGTTGAATACGGGGGATGATCTTCGTTTGTTTATTGCTATCAACACAGCTCTTGATCTATGGATGGGGGTAGATTGTTTTTTCGAATGCAATGGTATGATTGTAACAATTGACCTTACGGTTAGTTTATATAAGAAATACTATAAAGCAGATTTTCTGCTTACCCGTCAGGATTTTGTCAGGAATCATCATTATAAAAAAGGAGACATGATTGCTCGTAAATTAGCTCAAGGAAGGAGATAACTTACCTTTGAGCAAACAAAACCGCACTTACTCTTTGGAGTGTGTGCGGTTTTTATATTTTATATAAGCCTTTTGGATTAAAGGTAATTATGCTATTATGTGAATATATTAAGGTTTAATTTAATAAAAGTATGTTTAATTTAATAACTAGATATTTTGATAAATTAGAGGATAAGGTGAGAGCCAGGTTAAGCCACCGATCCATAATTTATGCTTTTATTGGCGGGGTGACACACGTTATTTTTTGGCGTGGCATTTGGCTCACTAGTGATATAATCAGGGATTATGGCTGGAGTGGAATTTGGACTAGCAGTAATGTTAGTGGTTTTTGGGGTTGGTTTTTTTATGAGCCAGTAACTTTAATTTGGACAACCTCCATCTTGTTGCTAACTGGTTTATTTGTTTCTGGTTTTATCGGGGAACGAATAATTATTTCTGGATTAAAGAATGAAAAAAAAGCAACTGATAAAAATAAAGAAGAAATTCAAAAAGAGGAAGAAAAAATATTAGTATTGAATTTGAAACTAGACTTATTATTATCAGAAATTACCGACTTAAAAAATGAATTGGTTAAAAAATAAAAAGACAATAGTTGTTCATGATGGTAACTTTCATCCTGATGATGTTTTTTCTGTGGCCCTTTTGTCTATTTTACTGGATGGAAAAATTGAAGTGATAAGAACAAGAGATGAGAGAGAGATAAACAAAGCAGATTATGTGGTGGATGTAGGTCATATATATAATCCAGCTAAAAACAGGTTTGATCATCATCAGGAAGGTGGAGCTGGTTTTCGGGCTAATAAAATTTCTTATTCAGCCTTTGGTCTTTTGTGGAAAGAATATGGCGAGAGGGTTTGTAGTTCAAAAAAAGTAGCTGATATTTTAGATAAGAAATTAGTGGAAGCTATTGATGCTGATGATGATGGTTTAGATGTATGTAAAGAAAATATTCCCGGACTTAATCCACTATTGTTAGTAGATGTAATTTATTCAATGAGACCGACTTGGAAGGAAGAAAATCTGGATATAAATAAAATATTTCTTAATGCGGTAGCTTTTGCTAAGGAAACTCTTTTGAGGGGTATCAAAATAACTAAAGATAATGTTGAGGCAGAGGGGTTAGTGGATGAAATTTATAAAAATATGGAAGATAAAAGGTTAATTATTTTTGATAAGGCGTACTTACCAATAAACTTACTTTATAAATATCCAGAACCTCTTTTTGTTGTTTATGAAAGTCGAAATAAATTAATGTGGCGAGTTACTACAGTTGAAAAGCATGAAAGAACTTATGAGCCGAGAAAGAATTTTCCAGAAATTTGGTGGGGTAAAAAAGGCGAAGAGTTTGCAAAAATTTCTGGAATAGAGGATTCTTTGTTTTGTCGAAACAAAGGTATATTTGTGGGTGTTAAGAGTAGAGAAGGAGCAATTAAACTAGCAAAGGAAGCTTTAAAACAATAACAAAATGGCATTTATTGATGAATTAAAATTACATATAAAAGCGGGAAAGGGAGGAGACGGTGTTGTCCGTTGGTTGCATGAGAAAGGTAAGGAATTTTTAGGTCCGGCTGGTGGAAATGGTGGTAAGGGAGGTGATGTATATGCTCGGGCGATTCGGGATATTGGTATTTTAAATACTTATAAAAATTTAAAAGAAATAGGTGCTGAGAAAGGTGGAGATGGTCAAAATAAAAGTATGCATGGTAAAAATGGTCTTGATTTATATTTAGATTTTCCAATTGGTTCTATTATTACAAATTTAGAGACTGGTGGAAAAGTTTTTTTGAACAAAGAAGGTGAGACCAAGTTATTGACTAAGGGCGGGAAGGGTGGTGTGGGAAATGAATTTTTTAAATCTTCTACAAACCAAAGACCAGAGCAGTTTAGTTTAGGTAAAACGGGTGAAGAATTTGATTTTTATATTGAGTTGGAGCTAGTAGCAGATGCTGGTTTGATAGGTTTACCAAACGCTGGAAAATCTAGTTTAATAAATGAATTAACTAACGCAAAATCAAAAGTTGGATCATATCAGTTTACAACATTAGAACCTGCTTTGGGTGATATGTACGGTTTTGTTTTGGCTGATTTACCGGGGCTTATTGAGGGTGCCTCTGAGGGTAAGGGCTTAGGGCATAAATTTTTGCGACACATAAAAAGAACTAAAATGCTCCTTCATTGCTTATCATTAGAAAGCACTAAATTGATTACTGATTATAAAACCATCAGAAAGGAATTAAAAGATTATAGTCAGGAATTAGCTGATAAAGATGAGTTGGTTATTCTAACTAAAACTGACGTTTTAGATAAAAAGGGAATAGAGGCCGCTAAGAAAAAAATCTCAAAATTTAATAAAAATATTTTAACTGTCTCTATATTAGATGATAGTTCTATAAAAGACTTGAAGGATAATTTGATTAAAATTTTAAGGAGTAAGGAGTAAGGAGTAAGGAGTAAGGAGTAATTAGTAAGTAGTAATAAAATTATGATTGAAGAGAATAAAAGTAAGTATAAAGCAACAATTGGGCTAGAAATACATGCAGAGATGAACACAAAAACCAAGATGTTTTGTGGTTGTAAAAATGATCCCGATCAGGAAAAGCCAAATGTAAATATTTGTCCAGTTTGCACTGGTCAGCCAGGTACTTTGCCAGTGATAAATAAGCAGGCAGTAAAAAATGTCTTGAAAATGGGTGTGGCTTTGGGTTCCAAATTAGCTGATTTTACAGAGTGGGACAGAAAGAATTATTTTTATCCAGATATCCCTAAAGGCTATCAGATTAGTCAATATAAGCATCCGTTAATTGTTGGTGGTAAATTAAATGGAATTAATATTACCAGAGTTCATTTAGAGGAGGATACAGCTAGTTCTTCTCATAAAAGTGGAGATTATAGCCTGGTAGATTTTAACCGTGCGGGTGTTCCATTAATGGAATTGGTGACTGAACCAGAGCTTCATAATGGTAAAGATACCGCTGATTTTGCTAGAGAATTGCAATTGCTTTTACAATATCTGATGGTTGGTGAGGCAAATATGGAAAAAGGGGAAATGAGAATAGAGGCTAATATTTCTGTGAGTAATACTGACAAACTTGGTACAAAGGTAGAAGTAAAAAATATTAATTCCTTTAAAGCGGTAGAGAAAGCCGTGGCCTATGAAATAGATAGACAAGTCCAAATACTTGAGGATGGGGGAAGGATAATACAGGAAACTAGAGGTTGGAATGAAGATAAACAAAACACATTTTCTCAGCGCCTAAAGGAGGAATCTCATGATTATAGATATTTTCCTGATCCAGATTTGCCAAAAATGAAGATTTCAGAGATTGAAGAATTTACTGAAAAAATTTTGAAGAAGGAATTACCAGAATTACCGTGGCAAAAACGAGAAAGATATGAAAAAGATTACGGTATTAAAGCTGTTGACGTGGAGATTTTTATTCGGCCAGGAATTATCAGTACTTTTTTTGAAAAAGTCTGCGAAGATTTTAAGAGAGACAAAAATCTAATAAAATTGGCTTCTAATTATATTATTTCTGATCTGCTTGGTTTAATAAATAACGGACACGAGAAGGCCGAAGGGAATTCTCTCCGCTTAACGGAAGACCTAATCGCTCCGAGAAATCCCCTCGGCCTTCTGAATGATAAAGATTTTGCTAGTCTGATTAAAATGGCGGCTGAAGCAAAAATTTCTTCTCGTGGAGCAAAGGATATTTTAAAAATTATGTTTGAGCAGGGTGGAAAACCTATGGAGATTGCTGAGAAAAATGATTTACTTCAAAAAAGTGATTTGGGAGAATTACAAAAGATTGCAGAGAAAATAGTTACCGATAATCCTAAAGTAGTGGCTGATTATAAAGCTGGAAAGGAAGTTGCTTTAATGTCTTTAGTTGGTCAGGGTATGAAAGAAACTTCAGGTTCTGCCAATCCCCAAGTTTTAAAAGAAGTTTTTTTGAAGTTATTAGCATAATAAGGTATTATTAAATAAATGATTATTTCCAAAGAAAAAATAAAGGTAAAGGTGAATGAAGTTAAGCCAAAAAATAAATCAAAAGGATTGGTGCATATTGGATCAGATCACGCTGGGTTTTATTTGAAAGGAGCTTTGGTGGATTATCTTAAGAAACTTAATTATGAAGTAATTGATCATGGTGCCAAAAAGTATGATGAATTTGATGATTATCCAGATTTTGTGGCGCCAGTCGGGAGAGCTGTCTCTTTGCACCCAAGTGGTTTAAAAGGGATTGTTATTGGTGGAAGTGGCCAAGGTGAGGCTATGGTTGCAAATCAATTTCCAAACGTGCGGGCAATCGTTTTTTATGGTAACAAATTATTCCAGGGAACTAATATTATAAAATTATCTCGTCAGCATAATGATGCCAATGTTCTCTCTTTAGGGGCAAGGTTTTTAACTACCAGTGAGGCTAAAGAGGCGGTAAAAACTTGGCTTTCAACCCCGTTTTCTGGTGAGTATAAACATATTAGGCGTATTAAGAAGATGGAAAAGATTTTAAGAGAAGTTCGTTTAAATAAAAATTTTTAATTCACCCGAGAAAATTTTTACTAACACATTATGCAATATGTTTATGTATTATTAAGCGAGAAAGATAGTGATTTATATACTGGTTGTACTAATGATCTTAAAGATAGACTAAAATTGCATAATGCCAAAAAAGTTAGCTCCACTGCCAAAAGAACTCCGTTTGTGTTAATATATTATGAAGCATATATAAATAGTCACGATGCTTATAATAGAGAAAAATATATGAAAACAAGATACGGTCGAAATTACATCAAAAAGGTCCTAGCTAACTTTTTTATTAGTAAAAACTTTAACGGGTAAATGATAGAAATAATACCCGCAATATTACCAAACGATTTAGATGATTTGAGAGACCACATGGCCAAAGTTAGTGGACTTGTCCCTTTAGTACAGATAGATATTTGTGATGGTAAGTTTGTACCTAGTAAAAGTTGGCCGTATATTAAAGGGGGGATAGAGGAGTTTGCTAGAATAAAAGCTGAAGATGAAGGTTTCCCTTTTTGGGATTCCTTAGATTTTGAGGTAGACATGATGATAAGAAAACCAGAAGAGGTTGTCCATAATTGGGTGATGGCTGGGGCCAAAAGATTAATTTTACATATTGAATCCGCGCCAGATATATTAAAAACAATTGAAGATCTGAGAGGGGAATATGGTACAGCTAAAGAAGAAGCTTTTGGTTTGGAAATAGGAGTTGCTTTAGATATTAAAACACCAAATGAAGAAGTCTATAAGATTTTAGATATGGTGGATGAAGATGGTAATTCCATTATTGATTTTGTACAGTTTATGGGTATAGATAATGTGGGTTTTCAAGGTCAGGAATTTAATGACCAAGTTTTAGAGAAGATAAGTGATTTAAGAGGTAATTATCCAGAAATTCCCATAAGTGTAGATGGAGGAGTATCCTTTGATAATGCCGCTGATCTAATCAGTGCTGGTGCCACCAGACTTATTTCTGGTTCTACTATTTTTGAGAGTGGTGATATTACTAAAACAATTGATGATTTAGCAAATTCTGGAGAATAAAAGTTATATTTAGGTTAGTAAATTGTTTATAAACATTAGACTCCAATAATCACCGGAATCACGATTGGTTTCTTAGCCGTCTTTTGAAAGAGATATTTACTAACAGCATCAGTTACTGAACTTTTAACATATTCAAAATCAATTGGCTTCATACCAGAGGCATTGGTTTCAATTGTTTTCTTTACAATATGTCTTGTTTCAGTCAGTAATTCCTGCGACTCACGAAGATAAACAAAACCTCTAGAAATAATATCCGGAGATTTTTTTAATTTACAGGTAGACGTATTTATACTAGCAATGATTACAAACATACCGTCCTGAGCTAACATTTGTCTGTCACGGATAACTACTTCCTGTACATCACCGATTGAGAAACCATCTACCATAACCAGTCCAGATGGAGCTTTTTCTTTAATAACATTTATTTTCTCACCATTGATTATTTCCACAATACTACCATTATCTGGGACAATAATATTTTCTCTCTTCATACCAAGGGTGACTGCTAATTCTGCGCTCATTTTTAACATAAAATGATGGCCATGAACGGGCATAAAAAACTTGTGTGGAATTTGTTTTTGAATCCAAGCTAACTCTTCTCTTTTACCGTGTCCACCGGCGTGAACATCAGTATCATAATAAGTTATGATTTTGGCATCATGACGGTATAGATTATCTTTAAGACTTGCTATCGCTCTTTCATTACCAGGAATAACGGAAGAAGAGAGAATAACTGTATCTGTTTTGTTTAATTTAATTTGCTTATGATTACCATTAGCTATGCGCATAAGAGCAGCAAATTCCTCACCTTGGGCACCAGTAGCTAAAAACATTAACTTGTGTGGAGGATAGTCAACAATATCTTCTACCAGTATAATATGTTCAGTTTCAGCAAGTTTTAAAAACTTAATTACTTCAACATTATTTTTCATGCTCCGACCTTCAATTACCAGTTTCTTGCCATATTTTTGGGCCATTTTAATAAAGTGAAGGATACGTTCTATCTGCGAGGCAAAAGTGGCAATAATTATTCGTCCTGGTACTTCTGCCACAATTTTATCAATGGTTTTTATTACCTGATTTTCAGAAATAGTCCAGCCTGGTTTTTCAATACCAGTAGAATCCATTGTAAGTAACAAAACCTTTCTATCTTTAAAGAATTTATATTGTTCAAATTCCTTTAGGGAAACAACCCCATTTTCATTTTCGACTCTGACATCACCGGTGTTTACGATATCACCAAAAGGTGTTTCTATCACTATACCTGTGGAATCAGGAATAGAATGAGTAAGACCAAAAAATCTTAATTTTAGATCTGGTGTTATCGGTAAAAAACCATCATCTTTACCAGCAATTTTAATATTTAATTCTGGTAAATGTGGAAATTCAGTCTGTCTTTTCTTAATAAGTAAAGCTCCAAATTCACGGGTATATATTGGGGGATTGCCTAGTTTTTCAATTAAATAAGGAATACCACCAATGTGATCAAGGTGACCATGGGTTATCACTAGAGCTCGTATTTTACCCTTTCTCTCTTCCAGATATTTAGTATTTGGAAGTATGTAGTCAATTCCCGGTGTCTCTTCAGTCTTAAATTGAATACCAGCATCAATAACAATAATATCATTTTTGTACTCGATAGCGGTCATATTTTTACCAACTTCCTCCACTCCACCCAAAGGAATAATTCTTATGGTATTTTCCTTTAGACTTGGTACTATATCTTCAAATTTTTTATGAACACTATGGGTGTGTCTTTTGGGCGGGGCACTTCTTTGGTTTTTTAAATGTCTTTTAGCATTATGTTGAAGAACCGTCATTGAAGATAAGCGTCCACTATTATTATTATTTTTAGGAATATTTTTTAAGATAGAGCTATCAGCGTGAAAAGGGGCAGAACGTCTCCTTTCATTGTTATTTGTATTATTTGTAATCATTTTTTTATTAATCTATACTAATTTTAGGAATCAAAAAATTCCAAATTTTATCTTTTTCAATATACCATCTGTGTATTTCTTGAAATCTCTCAGATCGATTATTAATAAGACCAGACTCAAAACCCTGCACTTTTTTAGGTAAAATATAAATAAATTCTGGGGAATAAATAAAAATTGCAGGAATATCTTTTTTTACTTCTTCTTCAAATAAAGCATATTTTTTTAATCTCTCATCCTTGTTTGAGATTTGTCTGGCTTCTTCTAGAAGGGTATCAGCTTTACTGTTAGTATACATGGCAACATTATAGCCAGTGTTTCTTTGGGAGGAGTGCCAAAAAGCAAAAAGGTCTAAACTTCGATTGACTATCTGGCCAAAAAGTAAGGCGTCATATTTTCCTTGGCTGATAATACTTTGATTTAAATCACTTGGATCAAAGGTTTGAATTTCAACATGAGCACCTAACAGTGTCCAATCTTCTTTTAAGATATCAGCTACTTTTTTTAGGTCTGTTGCGTTTGAGGTTGAAATAGAGAATTCTAGTTTTTGGGTTTCAGTTTTGCTAATTTTCTTTTCCCAAATCTTGTTTTCTTCATTAAAAATCCAATTATTCTTAATTAAGATATCTTGAGCATTCGTAATAGCTTGACTTAGATTATAAGGAGGGTGTGTTTCTGTATTAGAGTCTAAAATAATCCCGTTTGGTAGAGGGCCATCAACTTCTTCACCATAACCACCAAGGACTTCAGAAATAATTCTATTTTTATCAACCGTCATATCAAGAGCTTGCCGAACCTCCTTATTTAGAAAAACTTTAGCTTGATTTTGATTAAAGAAAACCCCAAAAATTCTTGGGAGAGAAATTTCTTCAAAAACAGAGTTATTTTTATTTTTTATTCTATCTAGGTTTTGTGGTGATAAGGAGTTTGTACTATCTATAATGCCAGCTGAATATGCCTCGATTAAATCTTTCTCATTTGAGAAGAAATTATATTTTAAAGTAGTAATAAAAGGTTCTTTTAAGGTATATTCTCGAAAAGCACGTAGTTCATAATAAGTAGGTATTCCAAGATTATTTTTCCTAACCTTATTTATTTTATATGGCCCAGAACCGACAGGCTCGATATTATAGGAACTAAAAGAGAATTCATCATTAGTGGCATTACCCCAAATATGTTTTGGTAATATACCAAGTGTAGTATTTTCTAAAAAGGGCGAATAAGGTTGTTTGAGTGTAAATGCTATTTCTGTATCACTCATTTTTTCTACTACTACCCCAGACCAGTTACTTCTTTTTGGACTACGAAGGGTTGTATCTTGAGTCATTTTAATTGTGTATTCTACATCATCAACAGTTACTCTGGTACCATCATGGAAATAAGCATCATCTCTTATTTTAAAAGTATATTTTAAGCCGTCATCCGAGATAGAATAATTTTCAGCTAAATCTGGTATTAAATTTCCTTCAGCGGTTGCTCTCATTAGCCCAGAGTATATTAAATATGTTAAATCACGGTCAGCATCTGATAATTCAAGTAGGGGATTTATAAATCTAGGAGAACCGACTAGACCTTCACTAAATGAACCACCGTGAGCTGGAACTTCAGTGGTAAAACAAGAGTTTATTTGTTTGAGTAAAAATAAACTGGATAATATTAGAGTAATTGATACAAGAATAAACAGAATTTTCTCTGTTGGGCCAAATGATCTAACTATTTTTTCCAGATAATCAGTCTTTGCTTTATAGATATTTTTTATATTTAACATAAATTAAAGAGGGGCACTTAACAAGGCAAGATTTAAAAGTAGATTTTATTAAGATTAAATTACTATTTTATAATGATTGTAAATATAGATGTGATGACAAAAAGAATAGTTAGGGTAATTGTAAAGTAAAACAATTTTTGTTCAAAACCGCGACGTGTATGAAAACCAGAACTAAAATTATCATTACCGCCAAAAGAGCCACCGACTCCAGCTTCTGATTTTTGTATAAGAATAGCCACCACAAGTAATATAGACAAAGCTATCTGAATGTAAGGCATTAAAGCCACTAAACTAGTCATTTCAAACATAATAGCAGATTCCTGTTTAGAAAGCAAATAGTAATATTAGAAAGTGTATTGTCCATTAAATATATTGTGGTATAATTAAAGTTAAGTCGGATAGACTTTATTTTATTAATAAATATATAAAAAAATGACAATCATCTATGTATTAATCAGTATCGTTGTAGTTTTGGCTATTTGGGTTATATTTTATTATAATCGTTTTATTACTTTAATTAATCGGGCGAAAGAAGCTTGGTCAGATATCGACATTCAATTAAAAAGAAGATATGACCTGATTCCTAATTTGGTTAATACTGTTAAAGGTTATGCTACTCACGAGAGCTCAACTGTTGATAAAGTTACTCAAGCTAGGACAGCTGCTATGGGTGCCTCAAATATCGCTGATAAAAGTCAAGCGGAGAATATGCTAACTGGAGCTTTAAAATCTGTTTTTGCTTTAGCTGAGGCTTATCCGGATCTTAAAGCTAATCAAAACTTTTTGAGTTTACAGACAGAATTATCTGATACAGAAAATAAAATTCAATCATCTAGAAGATTTTATAACGGTAATGTTCGAGATCTAAATATTGCCGTTGAATCTTTCCCAGCAAATATTATTGCTAATTCTTTTCACTTTGCAAAAATGGAACTCTTTACTCTTGATGAAGAGGCCGCTAAAGAGCCAGTTGAAGTGAAATTCTAAATAGTCATAAGTAAGATGGCTACAATATATACACAGCAGGATAAAA
>JBFZBC010000022.1:0-10412 GCA_041308645.1 bacterium | reverse complement strand
GAGAGCGGTGTTGGATTGTATATTACAAAAAAGATACTGCAAATTCATGGTGGAAAAATTGGAATATCGTCAACTTTAGGAAAGGGGACCAAGGTTTCTGTGACTTTGCCGACAACCCATTCTGTTTAAATTTATATTTGTGTTAGAATCTCCATATAATGATATTTGGTAATAGGCATGGTCGTGTAAAATATAAAAAAAGACAAAAGGATATAGATCCTGACGAAATTTTTATTGATTCTAGTAATTTACCAAACTTTGATACTCATCAATTTGAAGGACGATTAGAAAAAGCTATTTCTCAAAAAAGTATTTTTGTCATGGGTGCTATATTTTTGTTGATATTTACTATTTTTATTATTAGAATTTGGAATTTACAAATTAAAAATGGTGAATCATATTTTATAAAAAGTGAAAATAATCGTCTTAGGAATTCACTGGTATTTTCAAAAAGAGGAATTATTTTTGATAGAAATAAAGTCAGGTTAGTTTGGAATATAAAAAAACCTGAGGATAAAACTTTTGATTTAAGAGAGTATTTTCCCCAAGCTGGTTTTTCTCACTTGCTTGGTTATTTAAAATACCCAGCAAAAGATAAGTATGGTTTTTATTTTACAGAAGTATTGGAAGGTATTTCTGGAGCAGAAAAATATTTTAATAAAATTTTATCTGGAGAAAATGGAAAAAGAATAGTAGAGGTGGATGCTTTAGGAAATATTCAATCAGAGAATATAATACAAAACCCTAAAGATGGTGAAAATATATATTTATCTATAGATTCTACAGTTCAGAGTAAAATGTATGAAGAGATAAAAAAACTCTCTGTGGATAAAGGCTTTACTGGTGGCGCAGGAATCATTATGGATATTTATACTGGTGAAGTTTTAGCCCTGACTAGCTACCCAGAATACAATTCACAAGTGATGACTGACGGACAGAACAATGAGGAGATATCTAGCTATAGAAATAATAATAACAACCCATTTTTAAATAGATTGGTGGACGGATTGTACGCTCCAGGGTCTATAGTTAAACCATTTATGGCAGTAGCTGCTTTAGAAGAAAATATTATAGACCAATATCAGAATATTTTAAGTGGTGCATATTTATCATTACCAAATCCTTATGATTCTACTAAACCAACTTTGTTTCGAGATTGGAAAACTCACGGCTATGTGGATATGAGGAAAGCATTGGCTGTATCTTCGGATATTTATTTTTATACTATTGGTGGGGGGTTTGAAAATCAAAAAGGTTTAGGTATTGCCAATATTTATAAATATATGAAAAAATTTGGCTTTGCTTCTTCTTTATCCTCACCTTTTTTCTCTGGAGCAATAGGGAATATTCCAAATATAGAATGGAAACAGAAAACTTTTCCTGAGGATCCTACTTGGCGAGTTGGAAATACTTACCATACTTCTATTGGTCAATATGGTTTTCAAATTAGTCCTATTCAGGCCCTTAGAGCCACAGCCTCTCTGGCCAATGGTGGTGTGTTGATAGAGCCAAATCTTTTTCTTGGTGGGGATATCAATGCTATTCAAAATGGTATAAAACTAGATTTTAAAGAAGAACATTTAAAGATTGCTCAAGAAGGTATGCGTGACACAGTGACAAAAGACTATGGTACGGTGAAGGGCTTGAATAGCTCAAACTATACAGTAGCCGGAAAAACTGGTACATCGGAAATAGGTTTTTATAAGCAATTTGTAAATTCTTGGTTGATAGGTTTTTTCCCTTATGAAAAACCTAGGTATGCTTTTACCATTATAATGGAAAAAGGACCAGTCACAAACCTCGTGGGAGCTACTTCTGTTATGCGTCAAGTTTTAGACTATATGTTTACTAACAAACCAGAATATTTCAATTAAGTTGGATTATTTAGCAAAAATATGCTAGTATATGTATTAATATTAGTTTAATAATTAAAATAATGAAAGAAGAAAGAGAATATTTAACTAGAGAGAAGTTTGATGAATTGAAAAAAGAGCTTGAGAAACTAAAGACTGTGAAGAGAAAGGAGGTTGCTGAAAATTTAGACTATGCGCGAGGTTTGGGTGATTTATCAGAAAATGCTGAATATCATGAAGCTCGTGAATTACAAGCAAATATTGAAGATAGAATTTCCAAACTTGAGACAATACTAAAAAATACCACCATAATGTCTAGTGAGGCGCCTCATGGGGAGTATGTTCGTATTGGCACTACTGTAATAGTAGAGAAGTATGGTGATAAAAATCAAAAGAAATTTAAGATTGTTGGTTCTGAGGAGACAGACATGACCTTGGGTAAACTTTCAAATAGGAGTCCGCTCGGGGCTGCAATTTTAGGTAAAAAGGTTGGTGAATCTTTTTCTTTCAATTCCCCAGCAGGCACTATTTCTTATAAGATTATTAACTTGGAATAAGCTATAATAGTTTAATGGGATCAATTGATGAAATAAAAAAAGTAAGGGTTGAAAAGATAAAGATACTTAAGGAAAAAGGCATTAATCCTTATCCTGCTCAAACTAATAAAAAATACACTCTTAAGGAAGTAAAAGATAATTTTGAAGAACTTTCTAAAAATAAAAGTCTAGTTCTAGTTGGAAGAGTAATGGCGATCAGAGGTCAAGGTGCTTTGATTTTTTTTAATTTAAATGACGGTACTGATATTTTTCAAGGTTTAGTAAAAAAGGATGAAATGGATGTCTCAGTTTTTGATTTATTTGTAGATACTGTGGATACCGGTGATTTTATAGAAGTTTCAGGTTTTTTGTTTGTAACAAAAAAAGGGCAGCAGACCTTGCAAGTTTCAAATTGGAAAATGCTGACCAAAAGTTTGTTACCTTTGCCCGATAAATGGGATGGTTTACAGGATGAAGAAGAAAGATTACGAAAAAGATATTTGGACATAATGTTTAATCCAGAAGTAAAAGAGATGATAGAAAAGCGGTCCAAGTTTTGGTCTGCAACTCGTGAGTTTTTAATAATGAAGGGATTTATGGAAGTGGAAACACCTATTTTGGAGAATACCACTGGCGGAGCTGAGGCTAGACCTTTTATCACCCATCATAATGCCCTGGATATGGATGTTTATCTTAGGATTTCACCTGAGTTATGGTTGAAGAAACTTATGGTGGCTGGTTTTCCAAAAGTATTTGAAATTGGCAGGATCTTTAGAAACGAGGGAATGGATGCCGAACATTTACAGGACTATACTCAAATGGAATGTTATGAGGCCTATTCTGATTATAATAAGGGAATGAAATTTATTGAGGAAATGTATAAATTTGTGGCGGATAAAACATTTGGTACTCTGAAATTTAAAATAAGGGGTTTTGAAATTGATTTAGGATCAAAATGGGAAATTTATGATTACGCTAAAACAATAAAGAAAGTAACCGGTATTGATATAAATAAAGGAGACCTGGAGGAAATAGAAATGAAATTAAAAACCCTAAAAGTAGTTTATGAAAGAGGGGAAGTATTTAATTTAACCAGAGCCATTGATAATTTATGGAAGTATTGCCGTAAGCAGATTGCCGGTCCGGGCTTTTTGATAAATGTGCCGGTGATGATGGAGCCATTAGCCAAGAGGATGGAGAGTAATCCAGATTTAGTGGAAAGGTTTCAGGTAATATTAGCTGGTTCTGAGATGGGTAAAGGTTTTAGTGAATTAAATGATCCAGTGGATCAAGCTGACAGATTTGCGGAGCAGACCAAATTACGAGAAGAAGGGGATGATGAAGCTCAGATGAATGATACTTCCTTTGTGGAGGCATTGGAGTATGGTATGCCACCGACTTTTGGTTTTGGCTTTGCTGAAAGATTATTTAGCTTCCTAATGGACAAGCCTATTCGCGAATGCCAGATTTTTCCACTTTTAAAACCAAAGAAGAATTAATTATATTTTTTTAATAGAATTTTATTAAAAGCCTTCTATTAGAAGGTTTTTTTACTTAAATAATTTTTAAAAGTTATCCACAGGGAAGTGGAATTTTAGGTTGTTTGGTGGTATAAAGTGTTATAAAATAGTAAGTAAGTGGGATAAAGTGGTATGAGGTCTAAAATCACTTTTCCTACAAACTAAATAAAATGTTAATAGGAGAATATATACACACAATAGACGAGAAAAAAAGACTTTCGCTCCCTGTAAAGTTTCGAAAGGAAATGGGTAAGAAAATCGTCATTACTTCCGGGCTAGATAATTGTCTTTTTATTTTTACAATGGATCAATGGAAAAATATATCTGCCAAACTTTCTGAAGCTAACATGCTTCGGGCAGACAACAGAAGTTTTAACCGTTATATGTTTGGAAGTGCCACCGAGGTGGAAGTGGATTCTCTTGGAAGAATGTTAGTTCCAGATTTTTTGGTGGAAAGAGCAAGTTTGAAAGGAAAGGTGGCTTTAATTGGTGTTCAAGATCGAGTAGAAATTTGGAATGAAGAATCTTGGAAGGCTTACAAGGGCGTAGTTGAAAAAGAAGCAGATCAATTAGCCGAGAAGTTGGGTAATGCTGGTATGCTTTAAAAAATGGTACACGAAACAGTTCTTTTAAAAGAAACAGTTGACGGACTTAATCTCAAGGTAGGGGATATAATTTTTGATGGTACTTTGGGTGGTGGTGGACACAGTGCTTATGTTGCTGAAAAGTTTGGGCAAGCAGTAAAAATTATTGCAGTTGATCGTGATATTGAAGCTATCAAAAGAGCAGAAAAAAGATTGAAAGACTTGGATGCAAATTACTCTCTAGTTTTATCTGATTACAGGAATATTACTCAAGTATTAGATGAACAAAAAGTGGAAATGGTACAGGGAGTTATATTGGATTTAGGATTAAGTTCAAATCAATTAGAAGAGAGTGGTCGAGGATTCTCATTTAGAAACAACGAACCTCTTTATATGACATTTGCTACTCCAGCTGAGAAACCCACGGTTACAGCAAAATCAGTTGTAAATGGTTGGGGTGAAAATACTTTAGCAGATATTATTTACGGTTATGCAGATGAGAGATATGCTAGGAGAATTGCAAAAAAAATAGTGGAAGCTAGAAATGAGAAAGAAATTATAACCACAAGTGATTTGGTGGAAGTTATAAGACAAGCGGTACCTGCAATTTATAGAAAAGGAAAAATTCATTTTGCGACAAAAACTTTTCAAGCGATTCGGATGGCAGTAAATGATGAGTTGGGGGCACTTAAGGAGGGTTTAGAAAAAAGTATTTTGCGGTTAAGTAAAGGAGGGAGAATATCAGTAATTTCTTTTCATAGCGGTGAGGATAGGATTGTAAAAAATTATTTCAGAGATCAAGTAAAAAATAAAAGAATAATTTTAATAAATAAAAAACCAATTATTTCAAGTCAGGATGAATTAAAAAATAACCCAAGAGCTAGAAGCGCAAAGTTAAGGATTATAGAAAAGATTTAAAAATATGTTAAATAAAAGAAACAAAAAAATAAATAGTGAAAGGCCATTAAGGGTATGGTTTTGGTCATTGGTATTTATATTTATATTTTGTTTGTTTTCTTATGGATATTGTGTGCGCGGGGCCATTTTGAGTGTTGTAAATAGACAAAACATTGAAAGTCAACTATCATCATTAAACTCTAAAGTCTTAAGTCTTGAGTCTGAATATATTAAAGCTAAAAATAAAATTACTCTAGAAAAAGCATACAGTATGGGTTTTGTTTCTGTTACTGAGCAAAAGTTTGTAACAAGAGATGTTAGGACTCAGAGTTTGTCTTTGGTTACATCTGGTCTATAAGTTAATATATGAATTCAAATTCGGAAAAGAACAGAATAAGATTTATATTTTTCTGTTTTCTTCTTTTCGCATTAGTTTTATGTGTCAGGTTATACTATGTTCAAATTATTCATGGTCAAGAGTATGCTGATAAGGCTGATAGACAATACGTCTCCCCATCAAAAAGTATTTTTAATCGTGGAAATATATATTTTGAGAATAAAAACGGTGGTGTGTTAGCTGCTGCTTCTTTGTCTACTGGTTATATTATCTCTATTAATCCTAAAAAAATATCAAACCCTGAAGATATTTATAATAGTATTTCTAACTACATAGATATTGATTCTGAGACGTTTTACTTTAAAGTAAATAAAAAAAATAGTGCTTATCAAAAAATAGCTGATCAGATTTCTGAAGAAACGATGAAGAAGATTGAAGCATTAAATATCACTGGTGTTCAAATTGAGAAGGAAAGATGGAGGTATTATCCCGGCGATAGTTTGGCCGCTCAGACACTTGGTTTTGTAGGTTATGATGGTGATGATTTGGTAGGCCGTTATGGTTTAGAAAAATATTATGAGGATGTATTATCTCGTGATAGTAGTCAAACCTACGTTAATTTTTTTGCAGAAATATTTTCAAATATTAAACAGACAGTAAGTTCTGATTCTAGGCGTGAGGGAGATATTATTACTAGTATTGAACCGTCTGTCCAGAGTTATTTAGAAAAAATATTGGGTGATATTAATGAAAAATTTAATTCAAAATTAACTGGTGGAATTATTATTGATCCGATGTCTGGAGAGATACAGGCTATGGCATTATCTCCAACCTTTGATTTAAATAAATTTAATATTGAGGGTGATATAAGTGTATTTAATAATCCTTTAGTTGAAGGATTATATGAAATGGGTTCTATTATTAAACCACTTACGATAGCGGCAGGAATAGACTCAAAGGCTGTGACAGCTGAAACAAAATATAATGATACAGGTTTTATAAAGCTAAATGGATATACGATTTATAATTATGATAAAAAAGCTAGAGGAATGGTAAATATGCAGGAGGTATTAAATCAGTCTCTAAATTTGGGAGTATCTTTTGTTGTTAATAAAATGGGTAAAAATATCTTTGCCGATTACATGCGTGCTTATGGCTTGGCTGAAGAAACAGGGATTGATTTACCTAGTGAAAACCATGGTCGTCTGGAAAATCTTAATAGTCCAAGAGATATTGAATATGCCACGGCCTCCTTTGGTCAGGGTATTTCTATGACACCAATAGAAACCGTTAGAGCTCTTTCTTCTTTAGCTAATGGTGGCAAACTTATAATTCCTCACGTTATAAAAAGGATAAATTATACCACGGGATTATTTAACAATATTACTTATGTTAATGAGGCTAAACAGGTCATTAAAAAGGAAACCTCAGAGGAAATATCTAGGATGCTAACGGTAGTAGTCGATAAGGCCCTGGCTAATGGGAAAGTAAGCATACCAAATTATAGTGTTGCTGCTAAAACTGGTACCGCCCAAATTGCAAAGCCTGGAGGTGGGTATTATGATGATAGATGGTTGCACTCATTTTTTGGTTATTTTCCTTCTTATAATCCTAGATTTTTAATTTTCCTATATACCGTAGAGCCACAAGGAATTAGTTTTGCCTCTCAAACATTGACCACCCCTTTTATGGATACTGTAAAGTTTTTAATTAATTATTATAATATACCACCTGATAGATAGATGTTTTTGATAGTTTATGATATATAATATATAAAACATATGAAAAATATTTTTAAAAAAATAATTAGTACCACTTTACAGTTTGAAGCCGCGGCTATTATAAGGAAATATAAGCCCAAAATAATCGCAATTACTGGCAGTGTTGGAAAGACATCAACAAAAGATGCAATATATTCTGTTATAGCAAAATACTATTATATAAGAAAAAGTGAGAAAAGTTTTAATAGTGACATTGGGGTATCACTTACTATTTTGGGTTGTGACAATGCTTGGAATAATCCGATAATTTGGCTTTCAAATATTTTAAAAGGTCTTAGTTTGATTATATTTAAGAATAAATATCCAGAGTGGTTAGTCTTGGAAGTGGGCGCTGATAGACCGGGTGATATAAAAAAAATAGCCAGATGGTTGAAACCAGATATTGTAGTTGTAACAAAATTTGCTAATGTTCCTGCACATATCGAATATTTTAAATCTAAAGAAGAAGTAGTTGCTGAAAAAGGTAACTTGGTGGATGTGTTAAAGCACGATGGTGTTTTAGTTTTAAACAGTGATGATACGGATGTGATTGCTTTTAAAAATAAGACTTTAAATAAAGTAATCACTTACGGCCTGATGGGTGATGCAAAGATGAAAGCAACAAATTATTCTATTTACTATAATGAAAACGAAGAACCATCTGGTATTAATTTTAAAGTTGAGTACGCTGGTAATACTTTACCTGTTAAGATAATTGGGACATTAGGTGTAAATAATATATATTCATCCTTAGCTGCTTTAGCCGTGGGGGTTAGTCTTAATTTAAATTTAGTGGAATTAACTGAAAATTTATCTAATTTTACTTCACCGAAGGGTAGAATGAGTTTGATACCAGGAATAGAAAAATCAATTATCATTGATGATTCATATAACTCTTCACCTGTTGCTTTAAATTTAGCTCTAGAAACCTTGAGAAATTTAAAAACTAAATATAGGAAAATAGCTATTTTGGGGGATATGATGGAGCTTGGTAGGCATACCAGTGAAGCACATAAGGGTGCTGGAGAAATCTCAGCAATTTCTTGTGATATTTTAGTAACAGTTGGTCTACGCTCAAGGGTTTTAGCAGAAAGTGCTATTGATGCTGGGCTTGATGAGGATAGTGTATTGCAGTTTAATACATCTATTGAGGCAGGGGAGTATTTAAAGGATATTATAAAGGAAGGCGATATTATTTTAGTAAAAGGATCTCAATCTATAAGGATGGAGAAGATTGTTAAGGAGATAATGGCCGAGCCTGATATGGCAGAAAAACTTTTAGTCAGGCAGGATGAAAAGTGGCTTGCTAGATAAAATTAATGAAAAGAAAAACCACCCAAATGAGTGGTTTTTCTGCACTCATTTGGGTGGATGTTTAGTGGCAACCTTTTTTTTGCCGACAGCGTTCCACCTGAATTGCCTGTACTGTCCGACCAAGTATTTCTGCTAATACTCGGTCGCGTGGATGATTTGGATCAGTTATTAGACTATGCTCGTGTATAGTCCAATTTGATCTAAAGTTTTTGTTATTCACAGCTCCTTTTTTATAGTTTTCGCGTCTGTTTTTATTACGCTTCTCGGGATTTTTTTTAACCCATGCTTTCCGCGGAAGTTTCCTCTGAGCCCTACGCTTAGCTGATTCTTTGTACATTTATACTCCTTTCGTAAAATAATCTTTCTTAATTATAGCAGATAGTGTGTGTTTGTCAAGTGAGCCTGCAGAGTCTGGAATGGAACATCATAGAAACAATGGTAAAAGGATGGAATGTGGTTTTTAATAACTTTGATTTAGTGTGGTAAAAAAAAGAGGCCCCAACATCTTGCGATGTGGGGCCCCAGTAAGGAAATTGAGTTGTTATTTAGCCATTTAATAGCAACTTCTCAATAGCCTGAATACAGGTATAAGCCTCGTGTGAATAAGCACCGGTCTTTCCGAAAATCAACCCCCACTCCTCGACGGTAGTGGCCAGACCGAGAGCCTTCTTAAAGGCCTTGGTATCAAGCCCACTTCCACTTAGAGCGTTGTTGTAAACGTACACGCACTCCGCGACGGTTGTGGCCAGACTAAGAGCCTTCTTCAAGGCCTCGGTCTCAAGCCAACTTCCAATCGGAGTGTTTTTGCGGACGTCCATGCACTCATCGACGGTTGTGGCTGCTTCGAGTTTGGTCCTCAGAAGATTCTCAATCTTCTTCAAGGCCTCGGTCGCAACTTCACTTCCACTACTCAGAGCGTTTTTGCCGACGTCCATGCACTCATCGACGGTTGTGGCCAGACTGAGAGCCTTCTTCAAGACCTCGGTCACAAGCTCACTTCCACTCGGAGCTTTTTTGCGGACTTCCCAGCACTCATCGACGGTTGTGGCTGCTTCAAGCTTGACCCTCAAGTCAATCTCTGTTGGCACTTCCTTTTCCGGCTCGAGTACTCCCAGCGCTGTACGAATCTGGGGAATTTTATCTCCACCTAAAAGCTTCGCGATTCTCTGTACCATAATCTCTGTACTCATTAATATCCTCCTTCTTGTGTTTGTGACATTAAAATCACGGTTTTGAACTCTTTGTTCAAATCCACTATCTACCTATTAGTAGATACCCATTTGCATATTTTGTCAAGTAAGCCTAAAGAGTCTGGAATGGAACACCATAGAGAGGATGATAAAAGGGTGGAATTTTGTTTTTAGTAATTTTGAATTGGTGGGGTAAAAGAAAAACCGCCCTACACAAGTGCAAGGAGGTTCCCTTGCTCTGTGCGAGCGGTTACGGCTTGTAGAGGCCGAACGAGAAAAAACAACACCAGTCCAAAAGAACGGACTTCCATCTTGGGTGATACTGGTTTGAACCAAACGAGGTTATGGATGGTTCGAAGAACCAATTTACAAACTTTCTAAATTTCAAATTCATAGCATACTCCTTTCTGAGTGTCTTATT